>DASTVZ010000018.1:0-15749 GCA_035758845.1 Vicinamibacterales bacterium | reverse complement strand
GAGGAGCGGGCGTCGCGTGGATTTCTGTATTCCGTGAAAGCCAGCCGGTTCCTGACGCACATGAAAAAGCTGAAGGATCCGGAAGAGCCGCTCGATCGATTGTTCAGTCGCATGACTGCTCTCGGGGACCATCTGGGTCCGGTTCTGTACCAACTTCCACCCGGATGGAAACTCGACCGTGGGCGTCTGGAGCAGTTCCTGCATTTCCTTCCACACGGCTTCCGCCATGTCATGGAGTTCCGCGATCCGAGTTGGTACTCAGACGACGTGATGCGAATGCTTGAACGGAACAAGGTGGCGCTCTGCGTCCACGACATGCGAGGGTCCGCGACCGGCCGGCAGCGTGTCGGCCCATTCGTGTATGTGAGATTTCATGGGGCGAGCGGAACGTACAACGGCAGTTACTCCGATGCGCGCTTGTCCGATTGGGCGACGTGGCTCGCTGCCGAGCGGCGCGCCGGCGTTGACGTGTACGCGTATTTCAACAATGACGTTGGTGGCCACGCCCCGCGAAATGCTCTCACCCTGCGGCGGCTGATGGAGGACATGCAATGAATAGCCAGCAGAAGTTCCTGCTTGGCCTGGCGGCAGGCGCGATCGGCGCTCTCGTGGGACGCCAACTCGCGCGAGGATCTCGGCGAATCGATTTTACCGGGCGCGTCGTCGTGATTACGGGCGGTTCGCGAGGACTGGGTCTTGTTCTGGCGCGCCGATTGGCATCCGAAGGCGCGCGGCTGTGTCTGCTCGCGCGCAACGGGGACGAACTCGCTCGCGCCGCCGCGCAGTTTCCACCCGGCGGCGAGGTCATGACCCTTCGCTGCGACATCCGTCGCCGCGCCGACCTGCGCGCGGCGGTCGACGCGATTCTCGATCGGTGGGGCGTGATCGATGTCCTGATCAACAACGCCGGTGTGATTCAAGTCGGTCCGCTCGAGCACATGACAACCGGGGATTTCGAAAACGCGATGGCGACGCATTTCTGGGGGCCGCTGCATCTGATGTACGAGATCGTCCCGTCGATGCGGCGTCGCGGCTTCGGACGGATCGTGAACATCTCGTCGATCGGCGGACGCATCGCGGTGCCGCACCTGGCGCCGTATTGTGCAAGCAAGTTTGCGCTCGCCGGTCTCTCGGACGCCGTGCGGACGGAGCTCGATCAATACGGTATCCGCGTAACAACCGTCGCGCCCGGGCTGATGCGGACAGGTTCACCCGTGAACGCCGACGTCAAGGGTCAGCATGAAGCGGAGTATGCGTGGTTTGCGATTTCCGATTCGCTGCCAGGGATCACGGTATCGGCGGAGAATGCGGCCCACCAAATCATCGAGGCGTGCCGCTACGGTGATCCCGAGTTGACGACGTCCCTCGCCGCCAAGGCAGCCATCGTCGCCAATCATCTCGCTCCCGGCGCAATCGCTCGTGCGTTGATGCTCGTCAACGGGATCCTGCCAGGTCCGAACGGCGCGAGCGGCGACCGCGGTAAGCGCGGCAGCGAGAGCACGTCGAAGTGGGCGCCGTCAGCGGCAACAGTGCTGACGGACAAAGCGGCGGTGGTGAATAACGAGGTGTGATGTGTGAATTGAAAATGCTGAATGCTGATTTCTGATTGCTGAATGACCTGTACAGCCAAAAAACTCAGCACTCAGAATTCAGCACTCAGAATTTCAGGAATTCGCCGTCCTCTGTTCCACGCTTTCCTTGAACTGCCTTAGGTCGTCCCGAATCTCCGTCGCCGCATCGCGACCAACAAGCTTCACGATCGCCGCGCCGACCTTGCCACCGGGCGGGCTGTACTGCAAGCGCACCCTCACGCGCGTGCCGCGTCCTGCACCGAGATCGTCGAAATGAACCGAGCCGGCGGAAACCACGTCGGAGCCTTCAATCGACTGCCACGCGATCAGTTTGTTGGGAACGTCGTTGATGACTTCGGCGTTCCACTCGACGACGGTACCGGCCGGTCCCTTTGCGCGCCATCTGGATAACGTGTCAGTAATGCGTTCGACCGACTCGAGGTGACGCATCACTCGGGGCAGATTCTCGAGGTTGCACCAAAAGCGATAGAGCAACTCGACCGGTTGATTGATCGTCACGCGCTCGTCGACGATCATGCCGGCGCTGCCACCAAGCGCGCGCCGCGTGTCCTGCCCGGTGCCGGCGGTGTTGATGCCGAACAGTTCATAGGTGTCGCAGTGCCCGGAGGCGCCCCGCCTGACCAGCAGTCCGCCGAAGGCGGCCAGCATCCATCCCGACGCACCCCGCCGCCTTGTCAGCCCATAGGCGGCGAGTCCCATCCCTGCGGCGATCGAAAGCCAGCGCTCGGCATCGCTGATATTCCTGCCCGCCCGAACGCGAGCTTCTTTGACATCCTGTGGAAACTCGAGCTCCATGAAAGTCATCCGGCTAGATGGTTGGAGTCCAGGCCGGCGAATCACTGGCTGGGAACGATTCCTCTGATGCGTTCGCGACAATGTCCGGCGTGCGCCAGCCGGTATCCTTGAGCCGTCGATCGATCCAGTTGCGGGCGACGCGCAGATCGCGGCGGCCCATCATCGCACGAACGCTCAGTGCTGTGCCGGCGGCGGCGAGCAATCCACCCGCTATCCCTCCGCGCCGCGCGCCGAACGATGTCAGCGCCGCGCCGCACAGAAGCGCCATCCATCGCTCCTGATCGTAGTTGGACAGTTTTGCAGCGAGAGTCGGTTCATCCCAAACGCTTTTATCGCTGCGCGGTAATGTCAGGTTCAACGGTTCGTCCGCCATGGCAACGTCCTTTCCGCGAATTAGTCCGAGTCAGGCATGCTGCACAAGACATGCCCGTACAAAAGGCAAAAGGCAAAAGGTAAAAGGCAAAGGCAAAAGGCAAAAGGTCAGAGGAAAAAGGAAACAGGTAAAAACGCGCTGTTTGGTTTTCGAACATCACGTCGGAAAACCGCCCCTTTTGCCTTCTACCTTTACCTTCTACCTTGACACGCCCTTTCTTTCATGTAACTATAAATCCGGATTAACGGATTGATAGTTGCGTTTGGTGCGAAACGCCTGCAGAACCTGGAAGAACCTGATCTGAATGCCCGCTACGGCCGAGATCTTCGACGACCTGAGCACGCTGTCGGATGCAACACGCAGTCGGATGCTGTTGCTGCTCGAGCGTCACGAACTGACGGTCTCCGAGCTCTGCACCGTATTGCAGTTGCCGCAGTCGACGGTGAGCCGCCATTTAAAGACGCTTGCTGATGCCGGCTGGGTTGCCTCGCGACGTGACGGGACGAGTCGCTACTACACATTGTCGCTCGACGATCGCGAAGCCCATGTGAGGCGGCTCTGGGCGCTGCTGCGCGACCAGGTGAGCCTTACCGCGGGCGCCGATCAGGATGCGCGGCGATTGAAGAACGTTCTTGCGCGACGGCAATCCAAATCGCAGGAGTTCTTTGAGAGTACGGCGGGCCAGTGGGACAAGGTGCGAGCGGATCTCTTCGGTGCAGGTTCGTATTTGCAGGTTCTGCCGGCCTTGATAGACGAACGATGGGTTGTTGGTGATCTGGGATGCGGCACCGGCCAGGTCGCCAGCGCGCTCGCGCCTTTTGTGGCGCGACTGATTGCCGTCGATCGATCGGGGGAAATGCTTCAGGCCGCAAAGCGCCGATTGCGCGAGCTGCCCACGGCGGAAGTCCGCCGCGGAGAACTCGAGGCGCTGCCGATCGCGGACGGGGAGCTCGATGCGGCAACCTTGATTCTTGTGCTGCATCACCTGCCGGATCCATCCGCGGCGCTGGCCGAAGCCCATCGGGCCCTGAAGCCAGGCGGCCGGCTTGCGATCGCCGACATGCTGCCGCACGATCGAGAAGAGTACCGTCAGCAAATGGGGCACGTGTGGCTCGGGTTCAGCGAGGAGCAGATGCAGCGGCTCCTGGTCGCTGCGGGCTTCGATCGAATTCGTATCACCGCGCTGCCGGTCAATTCCGCGGCAAAAGGCCCGGCGTTGTTCGTAGCAACAGCGGCCAAATGACACTGCTGACTAAGTAGCCAGATGTGACTAAACAAACGGCGCGAGCGAGGGAGCGAGCGCTGGCAGGCGTTGGGGGTGGGGCCCCAACGCAGAGTAAGTAAAGAAGGGAACCTTATGCCAACTGCAGTTCGAGAAATGCATGCGTTCGACCTAGCCACGAAGGTTGGCCGCCAGCCATTCAAGGTCAAGGATCTTCAGCTCGCCGAATACGGCCGCAAGGAGATTCGCCTCGCCGAGCAGGAAATGCCCGGCCTGATGGCCCTGCGCGAACGCTACAAGGGGAAGGCCCCGCTTGCCGGCGCGCGGATTATGGGCAGCCTGCACATGACGATTCAAACGGCTGTTCTGATCGAAACGCTCGTCGAGCTTGGTGCCGACGTCCGCTGGGTCTCGTGCAACATCTTCTCGACCCAGGATCACGCCGCCGCCGCGGTTGTCGTCGGACGCCCGGAAACCGGTGGCACGCCGGAGAATCCGCGCGGAACGCCGGTTTTTGCGTGGAAGGGTGAGACGCTGCCGGAATACTGGTGGTGTACGAGCGAAGCGTTGATGTGGCCGGACGGCAAAGGACCGACGCTGCTCGTCGACGATGGCGGCGATGCGACGCTGCTGGTGCACAAGGGGGTCGAGTTCGAGACGGCCGGGAAAGTTCCGGCGTTCAACGCAGAGACCGAGTCCGAGGAATGGGGCGTCATCCTGGAACTGCTGCGCGCCGAGCAGAAGGAGAACCTGCACCGGTGGACGAAAGTGGCGGCCGAGCTCCGCGGCGTGAGCGAAGAGACGACGACCGGCGTCCATCGGCTCTACGAGATGATGAAATCGGGCACGCTGTTGTTCCCCGCGATCAACGTCAACGACTCGGTGACCAAGAGCAAGTTCGACAACATCTACGGGTGCCGGCACTCGCTCGTCGATGGCCTCAATCGCGCGACCGACGTCATGCTCGGCGGAAAAGTCGCGGCCGTTTTCGGATTCGGTGAAGTTGGAAAGGGCTGCGCGCAAGCACTCCGTGGTCAGGGCTGCCGCGTCATCGTCGCCGAAATCGATCCCATCTGCGCGCTGCAGGCGGCGATGGAAGGTTTCGAGGTGAAGACCATCGACGATGTCATCGAAAAGGCGGACATCTTCATCACCGCCACGGGTAATTTGAACATCATCACCGCCGCACACATGGCGCGCATGAAGGACAAGGCGATCGTCGGCAACATCGGCCACTTCGACAACGAGATCGACATGGCCGGGCTGAAGAAGGTGAAGGGGATTGAGCGGATCAACATCAAGCCGCAGTACGACGAGTACCGGTTCCCCGACGGCCACAGTGTGATGGTGCTGGCGGAGGGCCGCTTGCTGAACCTCGGCTGCGCCACCGGGCATCCGAGCTTCGTGATGTCGGCGTCATTCACCAATCAGGTGATCGCGCAGCTCGAGCTGCACCAGCACAACGACAAGTATCAGAAGAAGGTGTACATCCTGCCGAAGCGTCTCGACGAGGAGGTCGCCCGACTGCATCTCGGTCATCTCGGCGTCAAGCTTACGACGTTGAGCAAGGAGCAGGCTGATTACATCGGCGTGCCTGTGGAAGGCCCGTATAAGCCGGAGCACTACCGCTACTAAAAGGTAAAAGGTAAAAGGGAAAAGGGAAAAGGCCGGTTACCTTTTCCCTTTTACCTTTGCTCGATCGCACTCTTCATCGAGCGCAAGATGCCTTCCATCGAATCCCGGCTGCGTCGCTGAACGATCGATCGCACCAGGGATCGTGTGAAACCGATCAACGATCTGGTCCGCACACGATTCATCGACACCATATAAAACCCCGACGCGCCATCGTCGAAGGCACACGTGAGGCCGAGGCCGGCGTCGAAATAGTGTGCGGCGTAGATCTGCTTGGTGGCGATGAGGCCGGGGCGATTTGCGTCCGCGGGTGCCGGGTAGAGCGAGAGATGGGTGACCCGCGTGACAGGTCGATTGATGTCGTCCTTGCTCCAGTACAACAGGTCTTCGGTCCCGTGCAGACGCGCGGCGGGAAATTGTCTCAAGTGGGCCATGAATTCCGGCGACAGCTTTTCGAAATCACCGAACGCCTGGAACAGGATTTTGAACTCGTCGGCGACATCGAGCGGAGTTGCTTTGTTGCGGTAGTCGCCGAGGGTTCCGTTCGCCAGGTACGCGTTGGCGTTGGCCGCGAGCAGCTGCCGCCACAAATCGCCGGCCTGCTGCTTCCAGTTCGGTGCGGTCCAGTTCACATCGCGCGCGAACCGTTCCATGTCGCGCGTCGACAGCCGGACTCCGCAATTGCCCGGCTTGCACGTACGAATCGTGTCGAGATCGTAGTCCTCAAAATGGAGTTCCCGGAGATCCTCCGGCACCGGTGTCTGGCTGAATCTCCCGGTTTCCATGACGACATCGCTGGTCTTGATGTTCGAGAGACCACGGTAGCGCTCAAATAGTTTTGCCTGCGATCCCACGATTCGGACGGCACCGACCACTGCCACCTCGCGACGATCGGTGTCGAGGATTTTGGCGATCGGTTCCCCGCGGTCGAGCCGTGCCAGTTCCGCGTTGGTGAAACCCGCCGTGGCGCGGAGCAACGCATGCGCCTGATTGCCTGTAGTGTGAGACTGCGCCACTCCAGACGTGAGCGTAACCGTCAGAAGACTGAGAATGCCCGCAATTCCCAGGCGTTTCGTCATGCGGTTTGGATGCGGTAGTCTACACTGACAGCGTTGACTAAGTGCCCGGATGTTACGATCAGCCGGCACGAGCCGAGGGCGAGTGCTGGCGGGCGTTGGGGGTGGGGCCCCAACGCAAAGTAATAAATGCAGACTGGCTGCTTGGAAGCTAAATCATGAAATTAGGCCTATACAGCATCACCTACCTTGGCGTGTGGTACCGCGGTCGCGCGCTCACTCTCGAGGAGCTGATCGACCGCGCGCGCGAATACGGTTACGAAGGCGTCGAGATCGATGGCAAGCGGCCGCACGGCAGCCCGCTCGACATGCCGCGACGGAGATGTGAGGAGATTCGCCTCAAGGCGCGAGACGCCGGCATCGATATCTATGCGGTTGCCGCCAACAACGACTTCAGTAGTCCGGTTCCTGAACAGCGCGAGAGTCAGCTGATTTACGTGCGCGATCTAATTGGCATGACCGCGGATCTCGGCGTCAAGACATTGCGGATGTTTGCCGCCTGGCCTGGCTTGACCATTACGCCGGAGGGCGCGGGGTATACGAAGGCGCGCCAGGTGTGGCGGGATGCGCATCTCGACACTCCCGCCGAACAGACCTGGGCGTGGTGCCGCGAGGGATTGATTGAAGCCGCGCGCTGGGCCGGCGACGCCGGTGTCACGCTGGCGTTGCAGAATCACGCGCCGGTGACGAACAGTCCCGAGGACATGTTGCGCATGATAGGGGAGGTCGACTCGCCGCATTTGAAGGCGTGCCTGGACGCGCCGCTCGCCGCGAAACAAGGTGTCACCTCGATGCAGGACGCGGCCCGAGAGGTCGCGGGACTTCAGGTACTGTCGCACTTCGGCGGCGAGTATGAGCGGGGCGCCGATGGAAGCGTTCGCGGCCTCGTTCGCAATCCAGACGAGACGCTGACGCCTGAGAACTATTACCTCGATTTCGCCCTGGGTATGCAGGAGATCGGATACGACGGCTACATCGGCTACGAGCTTTGTCATCCGATCCCGGACGTCAATGGCATACCGGTTGGTCTCGACTTCGCCGATCGCAACGCGCGCCTCGCGGCGGAATACATGCGCGGGATTCTGAAAGAGGCGGCGAAGGTGGCGGTGGTCAAAGCAGTGTGAGTTATGGGAAACAGTGATCTTCCGGCTAAGGGCGGAAGCCACGGAAGTCTGGAGTTTTCGCGACGCGCGCTGCTGCGCCGCGCGTGTGTCGCGCCGATCGTCGCCGCTGCAACGCCGCGATTCGGCCGCGGCGCCGCGGTGATCGCCGATCGTCCCAACGACCTTCGCATCCTCGAGGTCCGTCACCAGTTCGAGGATTTCCAATATCGCGCCCCGTATCAGTTTGGCGGCCGGTCCGTCGACCGCGTCACGCTCCTGAACGTCACCTGTCGTGTCCGCACGAATGGCGGCCGCGAAGGGTCTGGCTTCGGGTCCATGACACTCGGAAATGCATGGGCGTTTCCCGCGGCGTCACAGGACGAGGGCCTTGGCGCGATGCGCGCGCTCGCCGATCGGTTGCGCGACGTCACCGCGGCGTGCGACGAGAAGGGACATCCCATCGATCTCTTCCGCGTGCTCGAGCCCGAGTATCTCCGTGCTGCCGCCGACGTCTCGCGCAGCCGCTCGTTGTCCACCCCGATTCCGAAGCTGTGCACGCTCGTCGTCGGGAGCGCCTTCGACGCAGCGATCCACGACGCGTACGGGAAGGCATTCCGTCGCAGTGTGTACGAAACCTACGGCTCGGAGTACATGAGCCGGGATCTGTCGGCCGATCTCGGTCCCTCGTTCAAGGGGGAATACATCGACAAGTACGTGCCTTCGATGCCGAAGGCCCGCATGCCGGTGTTTCATTCCGTCGGTGCCAGCGATCCGCTCGATGCGTCCGACATGCAAGGACGTACGCGCGTCGATGACGGGCTGCCGAACACGCTGGAGGAGTGGATTCCGCGAGACGGCCTGATCCGCTTCAAGATCAAACTCAATGGCGGCAACCTCGAGGCTGACTACAATCGCGTCGTCCGCATCGATCGCATCGTCAATCGCGCGCAGGCGGCGCGCGGCATGAAGGACTGGCAGTACTCGCTCGATTTCAACGAGGGCTGTCCGAATGTTGCCTATCTGCTCGATTTTCTGCGGCGCATCCGCGAGGCGACGCCGACCGGTTTCGAGCGCATCCTTTATATAGAACAGCCGACCGCGCGCGATCTGGCCAAGGATCGCGCGAACGTGATGCACGAAGCCGCGCGTCTCCGGCCGGTGGTCATCGACGAATCATTGACCGACCTCGACGCGCTGCTCCTGTCGCGCGAGATGGGCTACACGGGCGTGGCGCTCAAGGCGTGCAAAGGGCAAAGTCACGCCATGCTGATGGCAGCCGCGGCGCAGAAGTTCGGGATGTTTCTCTGCGTGCAGGATCTGACGTGTCCGGGTGCGTCACTGATTCACTCCGCCGGCATCGCAGCACGAGTTCCAGGAAACGCCGGTATCGAGGCGAACGCGCGTCAATTCGTGCCGGCGGCGAATCGCGCGTGGGAGTCGCGGTTTCCCGGGTTGTTTACAATCCGCGACGGAATGATGGCGACCGGTCAATTAACTGGGGCAGGGCTAGGAGCGGTACGCTGAACGGCGTCCGTTTTGGGTTTTGGGTTCTTGGTTTTGGGTCTTTAGCTCTCGGTTTCAGTTCTGAGTTTTCCGTTTTCAGCTGTGCGTCTGCAACCGAAGCCGAAAACCTAAAACTACAAACCAAAACCAACAACGAAAAACTAAAAACCTAAAACTAAAGACCCAAAACGGACACTACTTCACAAACTTGAAGGATACCGGCGAGCCAATATCGATCTTGCTTCCCGTCGGCGTGAGTTTTCCAGTCGAGGAATCAATCCGAAACACGACGACGTTGTCTGAATTCTGATTCCCCGCGACCAGATACTTGCCTTGCGGATCGATCCCAAAGCCACGCGGCGTGTTGCCTTGCGTTGGCGTGTTGTCGACGTACGTCAACCGCCCGCTGTTCTGATCGATGGTAAAGACGGAGATGCTGTTGTGGCCGCGGATCGAGGTGTACAGATATCGTCCCGACGGGTGTATTTCCAGTTCAGCGCCGCTGAATCCCTGTTGCATCTGCACGGTCGACGGAAGCGCGGACACCGTGTGCAGCTGTGTCAGTCCGCCATAGTTCGCGTCTCTGGTGAATGCGGTGAGGGTGCAGTTCAATTCGTTGATGACATACCCAAAGCGGCCGCTGGGATGAACGGAGAAGTGGCGTGGACCCGCGCCCGGTTCGACTTTCGCGTTCGGTGGCTCGTTCAGCGTGAGAAGTCCTTTGCGCTCGTCGAGCTGGTAGATCACGATCCAGTCGAGTCCGAGGTCCGCGACATACACAAACCGTCCTGAAGGATCTGTCGTGATCGAGTGCGCGTGCGGTTCGCTCTGGCGACTCTGGTTTACGCTGTGGCCTTTGTGCTGCATCAATGCCGAGCCGGACTTCAACTTGCCATCCTTCGCGTTAATCGGCAGGACGGCCACGCTGCCGCCGCCGTAGTTGGCGACGAGCACGTTGCGTCCACTTTTGTCGACCGTCAAGTGTGCCGGCCCCGCGCCTTCCGACGATTGCGTACCGAGCGCCTGCAACTTGCCGGTCGCTCTGTCGATGGCAAATGCGCTGACGCCGCCCGTCTCATCCGTAAACGTATTCGTCTCGTTCACCGCATACAGATATTTCTCGTTGGGGTGGACGGCAAGGAAACTCGGGCTCGTGGTCTCGGCGGCAAGCTCTGCCGGTGACAGCGTGCCGTTTTCCGTGTCCAGCCGCGACACATAGATGCCTTTGCTCTTGGGACCCGTATACGTGCCGACGTATACCAGCATGCTGCTGCCTGTTAGCGCCGGACCCTGCGCAAGACCGTGAGTCGCCGTGCCAACCGCCGCCAACGCAATCACGAACACCGAAAACAATCGAGCCATGCGTTCTGTTACCCCCAAAAGCTGGAAGCTGGCAGCTGGAAGCTGCCAGCTTTTTCACGTATCTTACAGCCTCTACGAGGTACTACCATGCGACGCAGAGAATTTCTTGGCGCCGTGACCGCATCGTTGGTCGTTGGCGCCGCCAACGGCAAAGCGCAATCCGCGACCGGGGCTCAAGCGACCGCGGCACCGCCGGCGCGCAAAGGCCGTATCAAGCAGGGCGTTACGCGCGGGGTGTTCGGACGCGGTGCCAATTTCGAGGACAGCTGTCGCGAAGCGGCTCGGCTAGGGATTAAAGGTTTCGACCTCACCGGTCCAGACGATTGGCCGATGCTGAAAAAGTACGGTCTCGTCCCATCGATGTATTCGGGAGCCGGCGGGACAATCGCGAGTGCGCTCAACCGTAAGGAGAATCACGAGAAGCTGCTTGCCGATATGAACGCGGCGATCGATCGGGCGGCAGCCAACGGCGTTCCGAATATCATCACCTTTTCCGGCAATCGCAACGGTATGGCGGATGCCGAGGGTGCGGACAACTGCGTCGCGTTCCTCAGTCAAGTCAAAGCCCACGCGGAAGACAAGCAGATCACCATCTGCATGGAATACCTGAACAGCAAAGTGAATCACAAGGACTACATGTTCGATCACTTCGCCTGGGGCGTGGACGTGATGAAGCGCGTCAACTCACCTCGCGTCAAGATTCTCTATGACATCTACCACGCTCAAATCATGGACGGCGATATCGTCCGCAACATCCGCGATAATTTCCAGTGGATCGGCCACTTCCACACCGGCGGCAATCCGGGCCGCCACGAGATCGACGAGACCAACGAGCTGAATTACCGCTTCATCATGCAGGCGATCGCCGATCTCGGGTTTACGGGCTTCGTATCGCACGAATATTCCCCGTCGCAGGGGAACGATCCGATCGCGACTCTCGAGAAAGCGATTCAGATCTGTGATGTGTGAAAGGTAAAAGGTAAGCTACCTTTTACCTTTTACCTTTTACTTTCCACTGAAGGTGGGAAACATCTGCTTCAACTGATCTACCGTCGCGCCGGCGCCGTACTGATTCAGCTCAAACGTCTCGGCATACTTGATCGCGCGTCCCTTCTGTTCCCCGTAGAGCTTGACCAGCAGATCGCGATACGTATTCGCCTCGTTGGCGTTGCGCTGCTTGACAATATCGAGGAGGAACGCCTTTCGACCCGCTTCGTCGGTCGGAACATTGCGGCCGTAGCGAGCTTGCCACGAGTCGGCGTCACCAAACTGTGAAGGAAGCGCCGAGATGCAATCGAACTTCTTCTGCGCGACCTCGTCGATCCCGACCGCCAGGATCGGGTCGAACGGATACGGCTTCTTGAACCCATCCGAATAGAACAGATAGATCGGATTGCCCTTGGTCGGCGGTGTGTATGGCGCGAAGAAAGGCGCTGCGACGACGACGGCCGTGTCCTGGGCGAGCTGTCCCACAGCCCGGTGATCCGGGTGGTAGTCCCAGGGCCGGTGCGAGAGGACGATGTCGGCCTGCCAGTCACGGATGACGTTCGCCATTTTCTTGCGCGTCTCGAGATCGGGCATCAACTCGCCGTCGTGGATGTCGAACACGTCAGTGGCGACGCCGAGTTTCGCATGGCAGGCTTCGACTTCCGCCTTGCGTCGCTGGGCAAGCGGACCGCCGGCCATTGAGAAATGACCGACGTCGCCGTTGGTCATCGCGACGAGCTTGACCTTGTGCCCCTGCGCCGCGAACAGCGCAGCAGTTCCAGCAAACTTCAGCTCGGCGTCGTCGGGGTGCGCGCCGAAGGCGATGATGCGAAGCTGTCTCGCCGCGGGCTGCGCCTGCGTGGCACGCAGGGTCGATCCGGCGGGAAGGAAGCATGTGGCAGCAATCAGGACGATGAACAGGGAGCGAATCGAACGCATGGATCACCTCGTTGGGTGGATATCCTAACTGATCATGCTGGGATGCGGTTTCCGGGATGCGGGATCCGATCGGATCCCGGACACCGGATCCGGACACTTTCATCAGTAGCCGCGTTCATCCCACATCGGTGGACTCGAGCTCCTTTCGCGCAATATCATTTTGGTCTCATGACTATGACCAACCGATTCCTGGCCGTGGTACTGGCCGGGTTCACCGTGATTGCGACGCACCTGACGGCGCAGGGAACACCGCCGCAAGCGCCGCAACCGGCTCCGGCGCAAACGCCGCCGGCGACTCCGCCTCAGACGCCCGACACGGGCGGACGGGGCGGACGCGGTCGTGGCGGTCAAGTGGCGACGTTCCCCGCGCAGCAGCGACCGCCTGGCGATCCCGCAGCAATCGCGAAGGGGAAGCAGCTTTTCACGGCCAACTGCGTCAGCTGCCATGGCGCCGACCTGCGCGGAGGCGTGACGGGCGGGCCGAATCTTCTACGCTCGGGGACGGTGCTGATGGATCAACATGGCGAGTTGATTCTTCCGATTGTGCGCGGTGCGCGTGCGGAACGCGGTATGCCACCGCTGCCGATTCCCGATGACGACGTGTTCGCGATTGCCGAATACATTCACAGCGTGGTCGCGACGGCGCGCGGGCAGGGTGCACCTCCCGAAAGCGAAAACCCCCCGCCCAACGCGTTGGTCGGCGACGCGAAGGCGGGCGAGGTCTACTTCAAAGCGAACTGCAGCAGCTGCCATTCGCCGAGCGGCGATCTCGCCGGGATTGGCACGCGTCTCGATGAAGCGAAGGCGCTTCAGAACTACTGGGTCATCGGCGGTGGCGGCGGCGGACGAGGTGGTCGGGGTGGCCCCAGCGCACCGAGCGAACGACGCCAAGTGACTGCAACCGTGACATTGCCGAATGGCGAGAAGGTTGAGGGCCAGGTTGTTCGGCTCGACAACTTCTTTGTCACGTTGCTCCTCGACGATGGGCGGCAGCGAACGATTCGGCGTGAAGGTGATCTCCCGAAAGTGGCCGTGAAGGATCCGTTGGAATACCACAAGAAACTGCCGGCGATCCTGACCGACAAGGACATGCACGACGTAACCGCATATCTCGCGACACTCAAATGACGATCAAGAAAATACTTGTCGCCGCGGCACTCGCGGCATCCCCTGTTGTTCTGATCGCGCAGGGCCGCGGGCTCGATCCCGCGAAGCTCTTGAAACCACTCGCCGACGAGTGGCCGACCTACAGCGGTGACTATTCGTCCAAGCGATACAGCCTGCTGAAGCAGATCAATCAGCTGAACGTCAAGCACCTGACTCTGGCGTGGACACTGCGCCTGACCGGCGGTTCGGTGAGTGGGTCTGGCGGCGACGTCTTCGGCGGCGGCCGCGGTGGTATGTCACCGAACTACATCATCGGCGGGGAGGGCACCGGCGAATACCCCGCGGGCGGTCCGCCGACGATCAAAGCGTCGGCCTTAATGGTCGACGGCACGATCTATTTGACCGCGCCCGATAACGCGTGGGCGATCGACGCGCGCGATGGTCGAGTGCTGTGGCACTACTTCTGGAAAGCGCGCGGTGGCACGCACATCGCGACCCGCGGCTTCGGCATGTGGAAGGACTATCTCTACATGGAGACACCGGACAACTACCTGGTGTCGCTCGAAGCCCAGACGGGGAAGGAGCGCTGGCACAAGGTCATCGCCGACTTCAACCAGCAGTACTTCTCTACCGCGGCTCCCGTCGTCATCGGCAATCATGTGATCGCCGGCACTGGAAACGACCTCGACATGCCGGGCTTCCTGCAGTCGTTCGATCCGGAGACCGGTGAACTGCAGTGGAAGCTGTACACAGTTCCGATGAACCCCGGTGATCCAGGGGTCGAGAGCTGGCCGAGCCTCGATGCGGCGCGCCATGGCGGCGCGCAGCCGTGGCTGCCGGGCGCGTACGATCCGGAAACGAATCTCTACATGTTCGGCACGGGTAATCCCACGCCTGCATATACACCGGGCCGCGGCGAAGAACATCACGACAACCTGTTCACCGGATCGCTGATCGCGGTGAACGTCGATACAGGCAAGATGGCCTGGTATTACCAGACGGCGCCGCACGACATGCACGACTGGGATTCGGCGCAGACGCCGATTTTGGTCAATGGGATGTTCAAGGGCCGGATGCGGAAGATGGTGATGACCGCGGCGCGGAACGGGTACTTCTTCGTGCTCGATCGCGTCACCGGCGAACACCTGCTCACCGAGAAGTACGGTTCAGCGACCAATTGGGTGAAGAACCTTGATGAGAAGGGCCGCCCGCGTCGAAACGTGGCTAAGGATCCGACCATTGGTGGCTCGATTGTCTCGCCGAGCGCGGGAGGAACGATCAACTGGGAGCCCCCCGCGTTCTCACCCGATACGGGACTGTTCTATGTCGGGGAAAACAACATCTACTCGATTTTCTATCTCACCGACACCGATCCACGCGGCTCGATGGGCCTCGGCGGAAAACTCGAAGCCCGCGCCGGAACTGGAGGAAGTTTCCTGACCGCGCTCGATTATCGAACCGGCAAAGCCGCGTGGCGCTACAAATACGAAGGCGGCGCCGGCGGCGGCGGCGGCATCCTCGCGACCGCCGGCAAGCTCGTCTTCGCCGGCGACGGCGCCGGCAACATCGTCGCGCACAACGCGGCTACCGGGAAAGCGCTCTGGCACTCGAAGATTGGCGGCGTCACCAATCCGCCGCAGACCTATCTGCTCGACGGACGTCAGTATCTATTGGTGGCGACCAACGATACGTTGTGGGCGTTTGTTATGTACTGATTCGTTCCTGGGCTGCTGGCTGGGGGGCGAACATGTCGGGATCCGTTGTCCGGGATCCGCCGAAAGCAGCAGCCAGGATCAGTGCATCTCGACTTCGCACGTACCGATTCCCCCACGAAAATAATTGAACTGCACGTTCGGATGATCGGCGAGCAGCGACATCGGTACAGATGTATCGACGATGCGCTTCGAGATCATCAACGCCGTCAACCGCTGACCGAACGGGTTATCGTGCGTGCCGGCGTGCCAGATGGAGACCTTCTCCGCCTTCCAGGTTTCGACCGGGCCGACGCTGATGGCCTTCGTCGGCACGGTAGCGACGTTGCCGCCGCCGCTCGTGCGC
>DASTVZ010000251.1:0-17388 GCA_035758845.1 Vicinamibacterales bacterium | reverse complement strand
GTATTAAACCAAATAGTTAATTAACCTACTGGTTTAATACATCAGGCGACGATGATTTGTCAAGTACGCTCTGTTGAGCGTTCCGCGAGGAGTTTCAGATGACCGCGCAAAACAAGAGAATCGATACCGAGCTGCGGCCTGTCGGCACGATCACGTCGACGCTGAAAGCACGGCGCGACGCACCGAAGCAGGGATCCGAGGGGGCCCCGGACGCGTGGCTCGAGGTCGATGCCGCGTTCGCCGAGGCACTGGATGGCCTCGAAGTTGGCGACGAGATCCTGGTGATCACCTGGCTGCATCAAGCTCAGCGGGATGTGCTCAAAGTTCACCCGCGAAGCAATCCGCGCAACCGGTTGACTGGTGTGTTCGCGACCCGATCGCCGGATCGACCGAATCCCGTGGGCCTTCACCCCGTTGTCGTGCGAGCCATCGACGGAATCCGGCTGCGCATTGGGCCGATTGAAGCCATCGACGGGACACCCGTCATTGACATCAAACCTGTGCTGAAATGCGCTCCGGCCAGATAGGAACTGGTTAACATTGGCGCGGCTCGCCCGTCCTCAACGATATGAGCGATTTGCGTTACAGCATTCGGGGTCTGCGTGGAATGCGGTCGGTCGCGGTCGTGGTGATCGCATCGTTAGCGCTCGGGATCGCGGCGACGACCACAATGTTCAGTGCCGCATACGCGGCGCTCATCCGTCCGCTCCCGTTCGCCCAACCCGATCGACTGGTTCTTCTCTTCACCACGCACACCACACCGCGGGAGGGACTGGTGCTGACGCGCTGGTCCCGCCCGCTTATAGACGTGCTCACTGCTTCGGTGACCTCGTACGAATCGATTGCTTCGTATACGCCAAACCTCGTGAGCGTGAGCGGAGGCGCGGGCGAACCCGAACAGATCGACGTCGAGATCGTGTCGCCGGAATACTTTCCGATCCTTCGTGTCAGCCCTGCGCTCGGAAGGACCTTCACCCCGGACGAGGATCGAGCGCCGGGGGCTGCCACGGTTGCTGTGCTCAGCGATCGAATCTGGCGGCAACGCTACGGCGCCGACCCATCAATGATCGGCCAGACCGTTCGCATCAATGACCTACCTCTGACCGTTGTCGGGATCATGCCTGCCGGGTTTTCCGGCCTGAGCGACAAGTCAATGCTCTGGATTCCGCGGACGATGGCCCCGCGCCTGACCTACGCCGAGTACTTGACGACGCCGCAACTGTTTATCGCAGTGATTGCGAGACTCAAAGACGACGTGTCGCTCGACCAGGCGAACGCGGAGTTGGCTGCGGCAGGCGCCGGATTGCCAATTCAACAGGACGCCGAGGGCGGAAAGTGGGGAGCTCTCGCGCAAACGATCGGACAGGCGCGCGTCGAGCCGACTTTGCGGCGGTCGGTGCTGCTTTTGTTTGCTGCCGCGGTGTGCGTGCTGTTGATAACCTGCGCGAACGTGGCGGGGGTGCTCCTCGCCCGCGGCAGGGTCCGACGGCGGGAACTCGCGATTCGGATGGCGATTGGCTCGAGCCGCGCGCGCATCGTTCGCCAACTGCTGACCGAAAGTCTGGTGCTCGCGGTGCCGGCCGGGTTGATCGGTGTACTGCTTGCAACATGGGGTGTCGATCTCTTCGCGACCTATGCGCCAGCCGTGCTGTGGACGGGACGGATCACGATCTCGCCGTTCTCGCTGCCTACCCTGGATGCACGCGCGCTGGTGTTTACGCTCGCGGTGACTCTCATAACCAGCGTGTTCTGCGGGCTGGCGCCGGCGATTGACACTTCACGCACGCGAGTGACCGACGCGCTGAAGGAAGACGAACGAGGGGGTGGCGTTCCGCGGCGTGTCTTCAAAGCGCTCGTCGTCGTCGAGATCGCGCTGGCAGTGCTGCTGCTTGCCGCAGCCGGGCTTCTGCTCGACAACATCGCGAGCATGGAGCGACTGCGTCAAGGCTTCGACAGCGACGGCGTGATGACGTTCTGGGTCCGTCCACCGACGTCGCGCTACCCTGTGACCGAAGGCCCTGCGATCGTCGAGCGCCTTCTCACCAGTGTCGAGCGCGTTCCCGGGGTCGAATCCGCGGCGGTGAATCGATGCACGCCTTTCAGCGGTTGTTCGCGTACTGTGTTGTCCTTTGCCGACAGGCCGAACGATTCCGTCAGGCCGATCGTTGTCGGACGCCACTACATCTCCGCCGACTATTTCAAGACACTCGGCATCCCGTTACTGGCGGGGCGCGCCCTGACGCCGCGCGATCGTGCGGACAGGCCGCCCGTGACCGTCATCAACGAGAGTGCTGCCCGGCGGTTCTGGCCGAATGAAAATCCGCTGGGCAAGCGCGTCTGGTTTGGCGGCACGACCGGCCCGTTCGCGGATCCGGCCCACGCCGTCGAGATCGTGGGGGTCGTCGGGGATGTGAAGTACGAGGCCGTGGATTGGCCGAACAGCGCCGGCCGACCCGAGTTCTACACGTCGTACCTCCAGTTCTCGTATCCCGACACGATGATGATGGTGAAAACGCGCGGCTCGACGTCGTCGATCGTTCCCTCGCTGCGCCGTGCCGTCGCATCCGTCGATCCTGCACTGCCAATCTACGACGTCCTGACGCTCGACGACCGCATTGCCTCTGCACTCTCACGCCCTCGATTCAACGCAACGATCGTTTCCGCTTTTGCCGGCGTCGCGCTCTTAATCGCGGCGCTCGGCGTCTATGGGATGCTGTCGTACTCCGTCTCGTGCCGCCGGCGTGAAATCGGCGTGCGCCTCGCAATTGGCGCGGCACCTCCGCGGATTGTGCGCGTGATCCTTTCCGAGGGCTTGCGACTCGCGGTCGTCGGTATTGCGCTGGGTCTGATTGGCGCCGTGCTTGCCGGACGTCTCACGCGCAGCCTGGTTGTGGACGTGAACCCCTCGGATCCACGAATGCTTGCGGTGGTTGCGGTTGCGATGCTGATTGTCGCCGCCGTCGCTGCGTTTCTTCCGGCCCGGCGCGCCAGCGCCGTCGACCCGGTCGTCGTCCTCCGACAGGAGTGACGCGAACGCTCCTAGCCGCGGCGATTTCGTTTTCGTGCGGCCGGCTTCCGCGAAGCCGCCTTGCGAGCCGCGACCGTCTTGCGTTTGCGGCCCCTTCGTTTCGGGGGCGCTCGACGTGGCGGCGGCTTCCGAACCGCCAGGACATCCGACAGTTCGTACGCCTCGCGAAGCCAGTCGGTGATCGGCGCCTCCACCTCGTCGCGATGGGTGATGCGGAGCATGTGCACCATCTTGGCCTTCGACGCTCGATCGACGCGCCGGATCTGCGGCGCCTTCACGGCGCGGCCGAGGAAGACACAGACTTCGAGGAAACTTCGCTTCGGCCGCACGAAGAAGTAACACGACTTGCGCGAGAACATGACCGAGCTGTGCGACGCGTAAATCCGTTGATCGCCGAACTCGACGGCGGTTTCGCGCAGCCGTTCCCACGCATCACGAAGATCCTCAGAGAGGTCCTGGGTCAGCGCAGCCTCGGTGGTCGTCCAGCAATCGTGTGGAGCGCCGTCCTCGACCCATTGCTTGCAGTGATAACACTCGCGGCCAGGCATACGTTCATTCTAGTGCAGCCAGAATTTATCGAATTTCGATAAAAAATACTTGAACTTCAACTCATATTTATCGTAAAACGATAAAAGGAGTTGGCCCATGAGCGTTACCCGTCCACGGTCCCCCGTGTCGTTTCTCATCATCCTGCTCCACGTTGTGCGAGCGGCGGTCGCGATTGTTCTTGTCGTGGCGGCAGCGGTGATTGTTCTCGCGCTTTTCGCCGACATTCGCGGTCTGGAAGTGACTGTGATCCCTCCTTCGTTCGGGGTGAGCCCGGAATCACACAACAATTGGACACTGACGATCCCTGTTTCGGTGGCACTCGACGGAGGGCGGATTGCCGCGCCATCGATCGGCATTGAGCGCGCCGATCTTCTGGACCTTCGTGGGTCGCTCCGCTTTCCGCTTCAACGCGGCCGTGTCTTCATCGTCAACAGTCTCGTCCTGATACTTGTCATGGGCGTGGGGCTGTGGCTGATCACCGAACTGCAGAGAATCTTGCGGACGGTGCGCGATGGGAAACCGTTCGCGCCATCAAACGCGTGGCGCGTTCGAAGGATTGCGTGGGTACTGATTGCCGGCGAGTTCGTGCGCGCAGCGATCGTGTATCTGGAGAATTCTTACGCCGCCGCACATTTCACCGCGGAAGGTTTTCGATTTACCGCACGTCCGGATTTTAGCGTCGGCGCCATCGTCGAAGGATTAATCATTCTCGTGATTGCCGAAGTCTTCCGGGCCGGGACGCGCCTCGACGAAGATCAGTCGTTGACGGTTTGAGTCAAGAAAATGGCCATTCGCGTCAAACTCGATCACGTCCTGCTCGACCGCCGGCTGACATTGACGGAACTGGCGGATCGAATCGGGATTACGATTGCGAACCTCTCGGTGCTGAAAACAAACAAGGCCCGAGCGATTCGCTTTTCGACCCTCGATGCGCTCTGTCGTGAGCTCAAGTGTCAGCCGAGCGATCTGCTCGAGTGGAGCCCGGAAGAAGCAGAGGGATCTGGCGCAGGTTGACGCGCCACGAGTTTTCGAATGGTGCGGACGCCCATCTGAGGAGACGCGAATGAGGCGAATGACGTCCATGGCGCAGTGCATGTTGATCCTCATTTTGATCCTGGTTGCGTGTTCGGCAGCGTCGGCGCAGTCGGCACGGATGAAGGTTGTCCTCGACACTGACATCGGAACCGATATAGACGATGCGTGGGCGCTGGGGTATGCAGTGAAGAGTCCATCATTCCAACTGCTCGGCGTGACGGTTAGTGACGCCGACACTACCCAGCGGGCGAAGCTCGCGTGCAAGCTGTTGTATCGCCTCGGACGTACGGACGTGCCCGTCGCGGTGGGACGTGCCACCGTCGCGGTTCCTCCTGACCGAATCGATTATCAGTTCACCTGGGCGGAGGACTTTCAGGCGTACAAGCCAGTGTCGACGCCAGCCGTCGAGTTTATCGCCGAGACTATTCGAAGGAATCCTGGTGAAGTCACCCTGATTGCCGTAGGGCCGTTGCAGAATATCGGCGATTTGGTTCGCCGGTATCCAGACGTCGTTCCTCTCCTCAAGCGTGTCGTGTTGATGAGCGGCTCGGTTGGACCCAACGCGTGGAGTTCAACGGCGGTTGCCGAGTGGAATGTCAAGCTCGCGATTCCCGAGGCGCAGGCGGTCTACGCGGCATCATGGCCGCTCACGATCGTGCCCCTCGATTCGACAACATACATGCGGCTCGAGGACAGCGAGCGCGACACGCTCCGGGCCGCACGGACGCCTCTGGTCGTCGCGCTCGAGGCCTTGCTGAGGCTCTGGAGCGAGGAGCCAACCAGCCGCATGACCCTGCACGACCAGATGGCCCTGGCCGAGGCTCAGCATCCCGGGCAGTTTTTCGGCCGCTGCGAAACGATGCCGATTCGCGTCGATGCGGAAGGCTACACACGCGTTGACCGGACGCGCGGGCGACCGATCGCCGTGTGTCTCGAGCCCAAACGAAACGAGTTCATGACACACTATCTCGGCCAACTCGCCTCCAAATGATGTCGACGTGCCGAGTGACAGTCGCGGCGGTTCTTGCGTGCCTTTCGGCGTCGCCGCTGGTGCGCGGCACTCCTGCCCATCAGTCAGCTCCATTGGCTCCAATCTCGATCCACCCGGACAACCCCCACTACTTCCGCTGGCGCGGCAAACCGACCGTCCTGATTGGCTCAGGCGAGCACTACGGCGCGCTGATGAATCTCGATTTCGACTACCGAACGTACTTCGACACCCTTGCCGCCGAGGGGATGATGTTGACGAGATTGTTCAGCGGGTCGTACGTCGAACCGCAGGGAGCTTTCAACATTGCCCGCAACACCCTGGCGCCCTCACCTGAGAGGTTCATTTCACCCTGGGCGCGAAGCAGTCAGCCCGGGTATGCGAATGGTGGCAATCGATTCGACCTTTCGCGATGGGACCCGTCGTACTTCGAGCGGTTGAAGGCCCTCGCCGCGTACGCCCAGGGCAAGGGCGTCGTCATCGAGTTCACGCTGTTCTGTCCGATGTACGAAGACAAGCAGTGGAACCTTAGCCCGATGAATGCGGTCAACAACGTGAATGGCGTCGGGAACGTCGGCCGCCTCGATGTGTTTACGCTCGATCGAAACGGGGGCCTTTTGGCGATCCAGGAAGCGCTCACGCGGAAGTTGGTGAGTGAGCTTAATCCGATGGACAACGTGATCTTCGAGATCATGAACGAGCCATACACGCGCGCGGTGCCGCTGGACTGGCAGCGCCGTATCGCCGAGGTCATCGTCGAGACAGAACGCGGACTACCGAAAAGACACCTGATCTCGCAGAACATTGCGAACAAGACCGGCGCGGTTCAGGCTGCGCATCCGAGCGTTTCCATCTTCAATTTTCACTACGCGGCGGCCGAAGCGGTCAGCGCGAACTACGAGCTCAACAAAGTCATCGGCGACAACGAAACCGGATTCAAAGGAACCGAGGACACCCCCTACCGGCTCGAAGCCTGGGAGGTCATCATGTCCGGCGGCGGCTTATTCAACCATCTCGACTACTCCTTTGCCGCCGGCTACGAGACGGGCACCTTTGCGTATCCCTCCACCCAGCCTGGCGGCGGCAACCCAGGATTTCGCCGTCAGCTGCGTGTCTTACGGGACTTTATTCACGGGTTGGATTTCATCGGCATGCATCCCGACAACCGAATGATCACGGATGCAACCGCGGGCGTGACGGCGCACGCGCTGGCCTTACCTTCGAAAGCCATCGCCATCTTCGTGAAGGGTGGCGGTGCGGCGACCAGGCTCACTCTTCAGATTCCGCCCGGCACTTGGACGGTCGAATGGGTGGACACCAGGAGCGGCGGCGTCGTGCGAAGGACGAACGTGGCCGGAGGCCGAACGCAGGCTCTCGACGCCCCTGTCTACGAGACGGATATTGCGCTACGCCTTCTCAAGCAGTGAGCGTCAAGAGTGCCGGCCGAGGCGCATTCGATGCTTGAACTCGGTCGCACATGTTGTTACTCTCGGTTGCCGGCTTTATTGCCCCTCATCGTGCGGGGCCGCCTCGCCAGAGGCTGCGCGATGATCGCTCCATCAGGGCGGTAAACCGCGACGCAAACTTCCTCAAATGCCTGCGTATTGATGTTGGCCGGATCTAGAGATCCGAGCCTCGCACGTTTATGGCTGCGTGTGTCGTGGCCCCGAGGTGTACCGCATGCCTGAAACATTCGGCGCTCGAATGCGCGAGCAGCGCGAGCGGCAGCAAGTCGCCCTCAGTACGATCGCCGAGCAGACCAAGATCAAGGTCTCGCTCCTCGAAGCACTGGAGCACGACGATGTGTCCCGTTGGCCATCGGGTATTTTTCGTCGTGCGTTCGTTCGCGCCTACGCTCATGCGATAGGACTCGAGCCAGACGCTGTGCTTCGAGAGTTTCTGGACGTCTACCCGGATCCTCCCGAAGTGTTCGCCGATGCCCTGGCGGGTAATTCCGACGATGGGCGCGCCACTGACGCGGCGCCAACCCGCTTCAAATATCTGGTGGCATCGGCGATCGGATCGGTGTCGCGGCTTCGCGCCCGTTCCCCGCACAAGGAGGAGTCCGTGCTCCAAACCGTCGCACCAATGCCGCACCGGACCGATCATCTCGAGTCACTGTCGGTCCAGACGCAGATCGTTGTCGAGGAGGAACCGCCTTCGACAGCCGTAGCGGCCGTCGGCGATGAGGAACCGACTGTAAAAATGATGCTGCCGGTCCCGGGGGACGAAGCAACGGTCAAGATGACGCCGCCGGCCCCGCAGATCGAGCGGCACGTTGAGCCTGCCGTTCCAGTGACACCCGATTCCCAGCCGGCTGTTGCTCCGGAGCCTGTGGTCCAGGCGCACCTCTCAATTCGTCCCGCCGAGTCGCACGATCCCGATCTGCTTGCTGTTGCCCATCTTTGTACTGAGCTCGGTTGTGTGCAGACGACCGCGGATGTGCCTCCGCTCCTGAACGAAATGACCAGGATTCTTGACGCTGTAGGGGTCATCATCTGGATGTGGGATCCGATCGCGAACGAACTGAGACCGGCGCTCTCGCATGGCTATTCGGATCGAGTGGTCGCGCAGTTGCCTCGAGTCGAACGAGACACGAACAACGCCACGGCAGCCGCGTTCCGTGCCGTGCGCACGTGTGTGGTGAAAGGGGACGATATCGATAACGGCGCGCTGGCGGCGCCGCTCATCGGCCCTGGTGGCTGCTTTGGCGTCCTTGCGATCGAACTGCCCGAGCGACGCGAGGAGAGAGAGCCTGTGCGTGCGGCCGCGATGATTTTTGCCGCGCAGTTGGCAACCCTGATCGGTACAGCTCAGCCGATGGACGTCTCGGACAGACAATTCGTGAATCACGCGTGACGCACTTCGATGTCATCAGCCCCACGATATTTCGCGGATGCGGGTATACGCTTCGCGATCAATCTCGTTACAAATTCGAAACGCATTTTTTCCGACAATAGGCTTGACGTCGCACACCCTCGGGTGCACGATTTACGACACCGAACTCAGCGCTGCGAAGATTGGATTGGGGTATGGGCGCGATCCGGGTTGCGATCGTGGCCGAGAGTCGGCTCTTCTACGACGGTCTGTGTCAGATCCTTCGCGGTGACTCATCGTTCCTGATAACGACCGACAACCGCAGCGTCGCCGATGCGGACGCCCATGTTCGCCTCGTCGATGGGCGCGTTCCTTCGGCGATGCCACTCGACGTCGTGCGCGTGCGACGCGACAGTCCTCCCTACACGATCGTGGTGAATGCGCCAGACGCCGACGCGTGGGCGGCCGATGCGCTGAGCGCCGGCGTTCGTGGTCTCCTCTCGAGCAACGCCAGCGCAGGTGAGTTGGTGAGAGCCATCCACGTCGTGCACGAAGGCGGCATCTGGGCGAGGAGAAGGTGGCTGATCGCCTACGTGCAGCGTGCGACCGGCTCCCGGCGCGAGCCGGTCTCCATGGCGGCGACGACCTCCCTGGACGCGCGCCTGAGCAGGCGCGAGCGCGAAGTGTTCCGTCACGCGGCGACGGGTGCTGGTAACAAAGAACTCGCGACGCGGCTCGCCATCAGCGAGGCAACCGTCAAGGTCCACATGACGCGCATCTTTCGGAAGCTCGGATTGCACGGACGCGCGGAACTTGCGGCCGCCTACCATGGACTGCGTGTTGGCGGTGACGAGGTCGTACGACGTTTGGCGTAGTCTCTGGTACTCCCGGGTTCCCACCAAAATCAGCCTTCTCGCTAATTGATTGCGCAGTCGCCGCGACGGATCATCTCCGGCGCTCAGCGATCTGTACTCGCTGACCACGCCACAACATCGAATTCCCTCGGCGGTGACTGGAGGATGGCCATGTCCGCGTGTACTTCTGACTCAGCTCGAACAGCGAGCGCCTGGATCAATCGCGCGAGATGGCGCATCGGCCTTGCGATGGGATTGGCGGGCATCGTTGCCGCCATCTCCATTGGGCTCGCCGATCCGGGAAGCCCGTTGGCCGTGACGAAGGTAGATACTCCAGACCCCGTCGCTTCGGGCCAGGAGCTCACCTACACGATCACCGTCGTGAATACCGGCGGCGCGAAGGTGACCAACGTCGTCTTGTCCGATCAGCTGAATGGCGTTGGCGGGATCGGCACGCCGCCACAGCTCGTGCTAACCAGCACCCGCGGGTCATGTCAGCAGAACGTGAACCTCGTCACCTGCAATGGCGGAGCGATCGAGGGGCTTGGCACATGGGTCGTCACCATACGTGGCATCGTGACCGCTGCCAACGGCACGACGATCAACAACACGGTCTCCGTGTCGGGGACGAAGTCGGCGCAGAACTTCACGACGACCGCCACCGCGACTACCCTGGTCAATGGCGGTGGCGGATCGGCGCACCCGGATCTCACGATCGCCAAGACCGGCCCGACGACCGTGGTGAAATCGTCGGCCATGATCTACACGCTCACGGTCAACAATCTGGGCACCGCGAACGCGACCGACATCAAAGTATCCGACACGCTGCCGCCGGGACTCACTGGAGTCACCCAAACCGGCACGAGCCTGTTTGCTTGCAGCAACGACGGCGGGTCGCCCCAGATCACGGTCACCTGTACTGGAGGGGCCGTCAATCAGGGTTCGAACGCGACCATCACGATCAACGCAACCTCGCCGTCCACAACCGGAACGATCACCAACACGGCATCGGTCGATCCCGACAACACGATCGTTGAAGGCAACGAGCTGAACAACTCGTCGGCGCTCGTCAACACCGCCGTGGTCGACTCGCCATCGGGCGGGCTGCTGACAATCGACAAGACGGATAAAGACAACGCTCCGGCCTGGGACGACGGCGCCGGGCCTGACCCGGTCAATCCCGGGCAGGTCGTCACATACAAGATTCTGGTTACGAACCCGACGCCGAATCGTGCCGATGATGTGGTGATCGTCGACGGGACGCAGGGACTGCAGGCGGCGAGCATCCAGGTCTCTCAAGTCATCACGAACGGGAGCATCGGCACGTTCGGTGGCTGTACCATCGCCGCTCCGCAAGCCACATGCTCCATCAAGAGCTTGAATGCCGGCGGCACGCTTTTGATGACCGTGAGCGGGCAGGTTGTCGCATCCGCGGGATCGAGCATCATCAACACCGCCACGGTGACGGCCAACATCAAGAATGCTGGCACCACGAGCACCGACACCGAGTTGACCACCGTGAAGCCCGCGATCGATCTGACGGTCACCAAGGCCGACTCGCCGGATCCGGTTTGCGCGGCGTCGTGGCCCACATCTGTGGCCAAACCGGCTCCCACCAGTCCGCCGGAGCTGGCGCCGCCGGTGTGCCTTGGCGGCCTGACCTATACGTTCGTGATCGGCAACAGCGGCAATACCACTGCCAATAACGTGGTGCTGCGCGATCCTTTGCCCGCAGGACTCAAGTTCGATCACGCCACGGGAGTGGCCGGCGTGTTCGCGGGCGGATGTACGGATGTCGCCAACGTCGTCACGTGTACCGGCGGAACGCTGGGACCGGACTCGACCAAGACGATCACGTTCGTGATGGTTGCGCCTTCAGCGGTTGGGACAATCTCGAATACCGTCACGATCGACCCGGCGAACGCAATCTTCGAGGCCGACGAAACCAACAACACGGCGACACAGACCACGCAGGTCGCGACCGGTATCGACCTCACGATCCTCAAGCAGGACAACGGCAATAACTTCATCACTGGAGCTGCGCTTTCCGGATTCGATCCGATTGCGAGAAGCGGCTCTCAGACCTACACGATCCTGGTGGACAACCTCGGGCCACAGGACGCGACGAACATCATGGTTCGCGACACGCTGCCCGCCAACACGATTCTGCGATCGGCAGAGGGCGATCACGGGTTCACTTGCTCGCAGACGGGGCAGACCGTGGACTGCGTAGGCGGATCGGTCAAGGGAACCATGAGCGAATTCTACGCGGGTAATGTCGAGGACCACGCGACGATCGTCATCAAGCTGTTCGCCCAGCCGGCAGTCGGCACGATGCACAACGAGGTGCGCGTCGATCCGCTGAACCAGATTGCGGAGATCAACGAAAACAACAACTTCGACTTCGAGGACACGAAGGTCGAGAACGGAGCCCCCGGGGCGTTCAACGATCTGACGATCGACAAAAATGATACGAATGACACCGCCGAGACGTGGGATGACGACGCCGGTCCCGATCCAGTGGTCCCCGGCGGAAGCCTCACCTACAAGATCCTCGTCACGAACCTGGGAACCGACCCAGCGGTTGACGTCGCAGTCCGTGACGTACTGCCTGCGACCGTGACGTTCGTCTCGGCGAAAGACGTGAGCTTAGGCCCCGCGACGGCGAAGTTCACCTGCGCCGCCGCCGCCGGGATCGTTGACTGCACCGGCGCCACCATCGCCGGCACGGATGCGACGCTTTTGCCAGGCGTTCCCTCCGAACGCACGCTCGAAATCAAAGTGAAGGCGCCGAACCAACAGGGTCCGCTCTTCAATCAGGCGTTCGTCGATCCGGACAACACCATTCCGGAAGGGGACGAACTGAACAACAGCAGCAGCGCCACGACAACCGTGACGTCGGTGATCAATCTCAAGATCACGAAGACGGGCCCGAACAGTTCCACTCAGAGCCAGGTCACCGATTACGAGATTACGCTCGAAAACGAAGCGGCGACGGGGAGCAGTGGACAGACGGCGTTTGATGTCGACATGCATGATCCACTGCCCGTAGGGTTGATCCCGCTGGCGGTCGACACCGGCACGGGCAACAACTGGCAGTGCCAGGTCGGCGAAAACCCGATCAACGTGGTCGATTGCGTCGGTGATCTCGAACCGGGTGCCGGCAAGAAAGTGACCATCAAGATCACCGTCTTCATGACCGCGGAGGGCGGACGGTCGCTGGATAACGAGGCGTGCATCGATACTCTGCAGAAGATTGAGGAGTTCAATCCGCCGGGAGAGACGGACAACTGCTCGACGCACTCGCTGTTGGTCGGCGAGAAGCCGAAGTTGTCGCCAGACATCCTCATCTCGAAGAACGTCGATAAGACGTTGGCGTCGGCGGGCGACACGTTGCAGTACACCGTCGTTGTGTCGAACTCCGGCACCGCGAAGGCGAAAACGCCGGTCAAGGTCAAGGACACCCTGCCCAATACCGTCACACTCGTCGGCACGCCAGTGACGACCAACAACTGGACGTGCGACACGAGTGCTCTGCCGGCAATCACCTGTCAGGATGACGGCTCAGGCCTCGATGTCGGCGCGTCGATCACGATCACGATGAACGTCACCATCAATGACAACGTGACGACGCCGATCACGAATACGGCAGAAGAAGACGGCACGGCGGTCGTCGATCCAGGACCGACCCCGGATCCAAATGTCGAGTACGTCGACGAGGTGAACAACAACAACAACAAGTCGAGCGTGACCACGTCAATCAGTGGAGCTCCGTTCGACCTGTTGATTGCGGCAGTCACCGATTCGCCGGATCCGGTGACGGTTGGTCAGCCGTTGCGGTACATCGTCACGGCGGCCAACGGCGGCACCCAGGATGCGCCCAACGTTGTCGTCAGAGTGACGATGCCGCCTGCGGCCGATGCGACATTCATCAGCGCCGATGGGAGCAATGGCTTCAACTGCAGTGCCTTGGGTGCTGTGGTCGCCAACGCCATTGACTGCACCGGCGATCTGCCGGCGGCTGGGAACACCGTGATTACGGTGAACGTGGTGCCAACGGCGGCACCGCCTGCGGACCTGACGCTCACGGCGACGATCGATCCGGGCAACGCGTTCAACAACGAGAGCGATGAGGGCAACAACACCAAGTCGGAGACGACCACGGTGTCGGGTACGGTGTGCGTGAACTGCGTCGATCTCGTGGCGTCGCAGCTCGTCGCGGCGCCCGACCCGGCCACTGCTGGCGGTCAGGTGGTGTTCAGCTTTGTCATCGCCAACGTTGGAGATACGCCGACGACGCTGGATGCTGATCCGACTCACGGGCAGCCGCTCGCGTTCTTCGATTTGAGTGCGACGGGCACGTTCAACTTCGTCGAGCGGACGTCGTCCGATGCGACGATCACGTGCACGCCGCCTGCGCCAATCAACGGAATCACCGCACTGCTTTCGGATTGTTTCGGCAACCTCGGGCCAGGGAAGGCAGTCGTGCTGACGATCAAGGCGAATGCCTTGACTGCTGGAAGCATTACCGCATTCGGCACGGTCGATCCGGCTCACTTGGTTGCGGAACCGTCGCCGAATGGAGAAAACAATAACCACAAGGAACAGTCGGTGGTGATCAAGTAGCAGCAACGCAGGGAGGGCCGCACAAAAGGCGGCTCTCCCTCGCGCTCATCCAGAGGTATCAAAACATGCAATCCGCACTCGTCCGGCTCGGGACCGGCCTGTTGACTGCCGTGGCCCTGGTCGTAACCGTTGCGCTCTTCGATCGTGTGTCGCTTCCGACTTCAACGGTTCTTCAGGCGCAGGACTGCGCGAGGCACTACGTGGCAGGCGGCGACCATTATCCAGCCGGACACGACATCGAAGAGGCCGAGCGCTACCCAAACCACTTGCGTGAGGATCATTTGAAGACATGGGGGCCGTGGTGCCTGTACGACATCGCGAAGAACGAGACCACGTCGGCGACCTACATCAGTGGCGGACAACTGGCTCAGACGTGGAACCTTCGACCGGATTTGATCACGCTGACAATCGGCGAGGAGAACACTACGATCATCAAGCTGGTAACCGAGTGCTTTGATAAGGTCAAAGACCATGACTTCGCCGAGGCCACGGCATGCGCCTCCGCAATTCTTGGCAACTCATCGCTGTGGACCAATCTAAACCTGAATCTGACGACCATCTTTCAGCAGTACCGCGTCATCATGGCCGGCCGTCCGAAACTCGTGGTCGCGGTAACTGGGTATCCGAATATGTACCCGAAGTCCGAGGACACGATCGCCAAGATCGCTGAGCTCTGCGTACCGCTGATTGACACGATTCCCACCTGCACTGCCCGATGGGCGCAATTGCCGGCGGCGCTCATCGTGATCGATCAGGTCTTTCAGAAGCTGAACACGACCATCGAAAACGCGGTGAAGCCTTTTGCGATTGGTTCGAATGGCCGGTTCGTCTACGTCGATACCTACACCAAGATGCGCGGGCACTGCATGAAGATGGAAGTGGAGATCAAAACGACAGTGGAGCATCCCGAGGAAGAGGGCGCAGTGCACCATCACGATACGCTGACAAAGGTGAATTTTGGCTGTTCCGACCCGTGGTTCAAAGCGGGCGACGATGGAACGAAGAGACCAGATTATCTCGACCCGGCGGCAATCGGCATCCTCATCGACAAAAGTCAGACGACCTCAGGGATGGGCGTGCACCCCAACGATGACGGCAACAAGTGCATCAGCGATCTGATCTGGGACGCGGATACGTTGGAACCTGGTGTGACGCCGCTGAAATGGAAGCTGTCAGTGCCTGAGGCACCAAAGACCGATATCTGTCAGTAGAGGTCGAAGTAAAAGGTAAAAAGGTAAAAGGTAGAAGGTAAAAGAAGGAACGGCGACGGGGGCTGGCCCAGTTGGCCGTTCCTTCCTCGTCAATCATCAAATCAACATTCAGCAATCAGCAATTTCAGCTTCTACTTCGGTCCGTCACCCGGCTTTAGTTGGCCGCGAATTTCGCCGCCCTGGCTCTGCGTCGTGTGCACGTTCGCGTAGGCGTTGCCGCCGCGGATTGCGGCGATGAACTCTGCGAATTCACCGGTCCCCACACCCTGGGCAGCGGAACCGGTACCGACATCGGCGACCTTGATCGTTCCACTGACACTGCCGCTGAATGTCCCGTCAGCATCGGTGTTCTGTTCGCACGTCGGGACGTCCGCAGCGACGGCGGCTGGTGCCGGGTTCAATGTCGTCTCGCACAACCACACCATGATTGCGCCGCTCGCAAACGGCTGCGCGATGTGAATGTGTGCCTGGCGAATAGCCGTCGTGAGTCCGGAGTACGACAACTCGAAATGGACTTCCTCGGCCGTTTCATCGATCTCGGCACTGAACGTTCCTTGTGCCGGTGACGACACTAGTGGCACTTCGTTTTCACCAGCCAGCGTCGCGGTGAACACGCTGACGCCGCTCCTCTGCGCGTGTCCTGGCGCTGTCGCAAGCGCCACGAACATCACAAACGCGATCGCTCCAAACTTCCGCATCTCCGGGCTCCTTTCGAAAGACGATGTGAATGCGCCGCGGGCGTGATCGATCGACCAGCGGCCCTTCACCCCACCGCCCAGATCAGCCGGCCTCTTGTATCCGCGCGCCGGTGATTATGTCGCGTCAGACCAGCTTGTCAATAACCTGGAGCGATCGGCCCAAATCTGGCCCCTGTCGGCGCTGTTTCGGGCCGGCCCGCGTTCGTTGCTACAATCGAAACCGTGGCACTTGACGAACGCGCATTTTTCTCGGAAAAGCCGGAAACCCGCCCGGGCCGATATCAATGTCCGAGGTGCCGGCGCACGAACGACTACAGCATCCGGTGGGTTCGACGCGTCAAGAAGGATCGGCTGCCGCCCGGGGCTGACGACCAGGACCGCGCGAAATTCGCCAAGCTCCGCGATTACCTGCTACGACTCGACGATGAGGTGACGTGCCGGACGTGCGGGAAGAAGTTCGAGATCCCGTCGCAGCATTCGCTGATGTTCGTCGATCAACTCGAAGGACTCCCCAAAGACGACGATCTCGACGCCGAGATCGCGGCGGCCGCGGGAGAACCCGAGTCGACTCCCGAATCCAAACCTGCCCTTCCAGCGCGGTTCACCCGACCATCGCGAGGCTGGAAAGGGTAAGGTGTGATAGGCTCGCCGGGTTCTTAAACTAAACCGGCCCCCGCAACCAAACAGCACTGGAGGTCGCAATGCGTGTGTCTCTGAGGCGATGGGTCCCTGGACTCCTGGCAGGCGCGTTGGTGTTGGCGCTATCGAGCCTGGCAATGGCGCAAGATAAAGATCCGGCGAATGGCACGTGGAAGTTGAATGTCGCCAAGTCGAAATTCAGCCCCGGTCCAGCGCCGAAGGAAATGACCGCGACGATTGAGTCGGCGGGCGCCGGTCGTCACGTCGAGGTCACGGGGGCAGCAGGTGACGGCACGGCGATCAAGTGGGGTTACAGCGGCAACTTTGACCGCAAGGACATTCGCATGACCGGAACGAACCCGGATGCCGATGTGGTGACGTTGAGGCGGCTGAGCCCGACCACTGTTCGAAGCACCTACAAAAAGGACGGGAAACAAACCCTTGTGAATGGTGTCAGCGTGTCGGAGGACGGCAAAACGCTGACGGTCGCGCAGAGCGGCGTCAACGCCAAGGGTCAGACGGTCAAGAATACGCTGGTGTTCGACCGACAGTAAGGGAAGGTGCTCCCGGGCGGACGGCAGGCGATGCCTGCCGCTCGCCTTCGGCCGGACAGGTTCCTACGGCGTCAAGTCGCGCACGGGGCGCACCTCGACGCTCCCCTCGCGAGCGGGTGGAATTTTCGCGGCCATTTGAATGGCTTCATTCAAATCTCTCGCGTCGAGCAGGTAGAAACCCGCGAGCTGCTCCTTCGTTTCCGCAAACGGTCCGTCTGTCACCAAAACTTTTCCGTTCCGCACCCGCACCGTTGCCGCAGTTGCAATCGGCTGAAGTGCCTCGGCTGCGACAAGCACGCCGCTCTGTCTGAATCCATCGCCGCACGTCATGCACTCCTTATCGGGCACGGCGCGCAACTTTTCTTCTTCAAGGTACACGAGACATAAAT
>DASTVZ010000193.1:0-4519 GCA_035758845.1 Vicinamibacterales bacterium | reverse complement strand
GTTCATCCGTGCTAGAGGTCCGTGTTAATCCGTGTTCATCCGTGCTAGAGGTCCGTGTTCATCCGTGTTCATCCGTGGCTAGAAGGTCCGTGTTCATCCGTGGCTAGAGCTCCGTGTTCATCCGTGGCTATAATCGCGAGCACATGCGCAAGCGATCGCTCGTCGCCGCGGTCATCGCCATTGTTGCAGTCGCAGTGGTCGTTGCGCTGACGCAAACCACGCTCTTCCGCAGCCGTCGTCCTCCAAGTCAGTACTCGCAACGCCTGGTCATTTTGGGATTCGACGGGATGGATCCGGCGCTGGTCGCCCGCTGGATACGCGAAGGCAAGCTGCCTCATCTCAAGCGGCTGGCCGAACAGGGCGGCCTGTACCCCCTGGCAACGACCCACTCTCCCGAATCGCCGACGGCATGGGCGTCGTTCGCGACCGGCGTCAATCCCGGCAAGCACAACATCTACGACTTTCTCGTGCGCGATACCTCGACGTACTTGCCCGATCTTGGAATGGTGCGTCGCGAGCCACCAAAGTTCCTGTTTGACTACGTTCCGTACTCGAAACCCAAGCTGTTCTCGCTGCGCGGCGCCACATCGTTCTGGGTGACAGCCGGAAGGGCGGGCGTGCGCTCCAGTGTGCTCACGGTTCCGGTGACGTTCCCGCCGGAAGACGTCCCGAACGGCGAGATGCTGTCAGGCCTTCCGCTCCCGGATATTCGAGGGACGATGGGCACCTTCTATTACTTTGCGACTGACCTCAGCCGATATGAAGAAGGAAACACCGAGTTCGGCGGAATCCTGAAGCGCTTAATCGTCGAGAACGATGTCGCGCACACGGAGCTTACCGGTCCGCCGAACCCGGTCATCAAGCAGAAGATTCAGGCGATTCGCAAGCAAGGAGCGTTGACGGCGGAGGACCGGGCGAGGATCGCGGATCTGCAAGCACAAGAGGACGTGCGTCTTCCGTTGACGATCCGGTGGAATCGCGCGGCGAAAACCGCGACGGTGGAAATCGCGGGAGAGTCGCTGCTCCTCGAACCGGGAAAGTTGAGCCGATGGATCAACCTCGATTTCAAAGTGAACTTTTTTGTTCGTGTGCACGGCATGGCGCAGTTGCTGCTGATGAACGCCGGCAATGAACTGCAGCTCTACATTTCGCCGGTCAACTGGAAGCCGGACGACCCGCCCGTCCCGATGTCTGCTCCGGCGTCGTTCTCCGGACAGCTCTTTGATCGTCTCGGTTATTACCGGACGCTCGGTTGGGCCGAAGCGACCTGGCCTTTGAACGAGGGGCGCATGGACGAGAAGACGTTCATGGAAGATCTCTATAAAGCGTTCGACGATCGTGCGCAGGTCATCCTCAATCGCCTCGACTCGCGCGAGTGGGATGTGCTTGTCGGCGTCATTGAATCGACCGACCGTGTCCAGCACATGATGTGGCGCCTGATGGACCCGAAGCATCCAATGTACGACGCGAAACTCGCCGCCCAATTCGGCGACTCGATCGAACGGGTCTATCGGCGAGCCGATCAGTTCATCGGCGAAGTACTCGACCACATCGATCCTGGAACCGCGGTGCTGATCGTTTCCGATCATGGCTTTCATTCGTGGCGGAAAGCCGTGAATTTGAATACCTGGCTGGTGCAGCAGGGCTACATGATCCTGCAGGGGCAGCAGCCGGGTGAAAAAAAGCTCGATGACCTCTTTGGCGCCGGTGAATTCTGGGAGAACGTTGACTGGACGCGCACGCGCGCGTATGCCATGGGGATTGGACAGATTTACTTCAATCTCCGTGGCCGCGAAGGCAAGGGCATCGTCAGTCCCGGAGCCGAGGCGAAGCAACTCGCCGACGAATTGAGCGCAAAGCTTCTCACCCTGAAAGATCCGGACGACGGATCGGCGATTATCCGGGCCGTCTACAAACGCGACGACGTGTATTCCGGGGAGTACCTGTCGAACGCGTCGGAGCTGCAGGTCGGCATGGAAGATGGCTATCGCGTGTCGTGGCAGACAACGCTCGGCGGATCGCCGCAGGGGATCGTGTATCCGAACATGAAGAAGTGGAGCGGCGATCACGGCGGATACGACTACGCGACGACGGCGGGGGTGTTGATCTCGAATCGCCCGGTGACTCGCACCGGCGAGGGGCCTTCGATCATGGACATCGCGCCAACGGTGCTGAAGTACTTCGGGCTCACAGTTCCCGGTGATATCGATGGAAGAGCGCTTTTTTAACCGAGGGGCTTCGCTCCTCGGACTCCCGTACACCGTTCCGTTCGCCGCGCTCTGCCTCGCCGCGACGATCTCGCTCTTTGCGCAATCACCGGCTCCGACCGATCAATCCGCTGCCGACGCGGTGGCGAAGCGCGCCGCCGATCGCATTCGCGCGCTGCAGAGAGAATCCGATGCGCTGGCGTCACAGGAGGGCACGCTGCTGGTCGAGCTGCGGAAGCTCGAAGTCGAGCGCGAGCTGAAAACAGAGGAACTGGCGAGCGCCGAACGCGAGCTGCGGCAGACGCGCGAGAAGGTCGCGGCGACGAGCGCCCGTGCGGCCGCACTTCAGAATAGCGCCGAAACCGAGCGGCCGGAGGTGGAACGCCGGCTGGTCGATCTTTATAAGCTCGGTCAGGCAGGTTACTGGCGGTTGTTGCTCGACGTCGACAACCTGCGATCGATCGGACGCGTGTATCGAACGGCGGCTGCGCTCAACCGGCTCGACCGCGAGCGGGTGCAGCAGCATGAGCGCACACTGCAGTCGCTGAAGCAGGAACGGGAATCACTCGAAGCGCACATCCGCGACGTCACCAAACTGCAGGCGCAGACCCTTGCCGCCAAGGCCGGGCTCGATCGAGCGGTGGCGGCACGAACCGCGCTCGTGTCGTCGATCGATGAGCGCCGCGACCTGAACGCTCAGCTCACCGGCGAGCTGGAGGCGGCCCGGCAGCGGCTCCAAGGAACCGTTGCCCAGCTTGGCGGACGAGGCGGGCCGGTCATGCTGCCGATTGCGGCATTTCGAGGGGTGCTGCCGTGGCCCGCACAGGGCATTGTGACGGGACGGTTCGGACGTCAGACGAACAGCCGCTTCGGGACGTCGATTGCGCGGAGCGGGATCGAAATCTCCCTGGCGGAAGGCGAGCCGGTGCGCGTGGTCCACGAAGGGACCATCGCATACGCCGACCAGTTCACCGGGTACGGAACCCTGGTCATCGTCGACCACGGCGACAATAACTATTCACTTTATGGGTATCTTTCGTCGGTTGATGCCGCCCGCGGGGCGCACGTGGATGCCCAGGCTCAGCTTGGAACCTCGGGGCGCGACCCCAGCGGCAACCCTGCCCTCTATTTCGAGCTTCGAATCGACGCCAAACCCGTCGATCCCTTACAATGGCTGAAGAAGTAATTGGTGAATTGGTGAGTTGGTGAATTGGCGCCCAACCGACGCAGGAGCGCCTCTCACACGAAGTCACCGTTTTCCGTAAGTCACCAATTCACCAATTCACGAATTTTCCAATTGCACGTATGACACTCAAGACTCGTCTTTCCATCCTGTTGCTGTCGACACCGGTGCTCATCTTCGTCGTTGTCGGCGGACTGATTGGCCGCGCGTCGGCGCCGGGCGGCGACGACACGTTCCGCGAGCTGAGGGTCTTCAACGACGTTCTGCGGCTGGTCCTCAGCAACTACGTCGAAGAGGTCAAGGTCGATCGCGCCATGGAAGGCGCGATGAAGGGGCTCGCCGAAGGCCTGGATCCCGACAGCGCCTACCTGAATCCGCAGCAGGTGTCGGAGGTGCAGTCGGGCGCGGCGCTGCCCGAAGGGGAAGTCGGACTCGAGCTCACGCGGCAGTATTACCTCCGCGTCATAGCCGCGCGCGACGGTTCGCCGGCAGGCAAGGCCGGACTTCAGACGGGCGATTACGTCCGCGCGATCGATGGAAAACCAACGCGCGATATGTCGGTCTTCGAAGGCACGCGCTTGTTGCGCGGTCAACCAGGATCCAAGGTGACGCTGACGGTGATTCGCGGCAACGCCGCCGATCCGCACGAAGTGGCGCTGGTGCGCGAGAAAGCGGCGACAGCGGTCGTGTCGGGAAAGATCGCCGCGCCGGACGTTGGCTATGTCCGCATCGCGAGCTTCCGCGAAGGTGTCGTCGATCAGTTGAAGAAACAGGTTGCCGATCTGTCGCGGGCGGGCGCGAAGTCGATCATCATCGACGTGCGGCACACGGCTGAAGGGCCGATCGACAATGGCGTCGCCGCGGCGCGACTCTTCGTCAAGTCCGGAACATTGGCGCTGAAGGGGCAGCGCGAGCCGGGCCAGCAAGCGGAGAACGTGAGCGTCTCTCGAGACGGCAACAACCGCACTCGGCAAGAGAGCCCTGACGCGGATAAGGCGAAAGCGTCTCAACCTGCTCCATCGAATCGTGAAACGATCGCCGCGCAAGCCGGCGATGGTGCGATTGACCTACCGGTTCAAATCCTGATCACGACCGGCACGGCGGGCGCGTCCGAAGTATTCGCCGCGGC
>DASTVZ010000267.1:0-3946 GCA_035758845.1 Vicinamibacterales bacterium | reverse complement strand
TGCGGCAGTTGCGTTCTTTCCGACCTTTGTCCGAAAATCGGCGTCACCCGCACCGGCCGAACGTTGTGGCTTCCGCCTTCAGGGGGAAGTCAGAGGGTAACTTCATGATCAATCGCATGGCATTGACTCTCTGTGCCGCCGTCGCAATGCTCGGTCTTGCGCCGCGCGATCAAACCTCACCCGGCGCTGGACCGGTCATCGTGCTGGAAACGGCGAAGGGCACCATCGAGTTCGAGACCTACCCCGAGGAGGCGCCGAAGACCGTTGCGCAAATCGTCGGCCTCGTCAAAAAGAATTTCTATACCGGTCTCCGATTCCATCGCGTTGAAATAGGCATCGTCCAGATCGGCGATCCGCAGACACGGAACGTGCTGATGAAGGATTACTGGGGACGGGCGGCGAGCGGCAAGCCGATTGGCGCCGCCGAGATCACGAAAAAGCGGCGCCACATCCGCGGCGCGGTCGCGATGGCCTACCCCGGGACCGATCCGCGAGGCGCCGATAGCCAGTTCTTCATCGACGTCAAGCCGCACCCCGAGTGGGATGCGAAGTACACCGTCTTCGGCAAAGTAATCAAAGGCATTGAGGTAGTCGACAAGATCCAGGTCGCCGACGTCGTCAAGAAGGCGTTCGTAAAAGAGGGTCCGGCAACACCTTGACCAGACCTTTCAGGTCGGGATAGCGCTCGACAAACTCCTGCGGATACTCGCCGTCGAGCGATTGACCGAGATCGTGTTTGAGAATCGCGGCGTTGGCGACTGATTTGGCTGAGAAGTGATTGTTGGCGTAGAGATACGCTTTCTTCACTTCACGAGCGGCCTTCTTCGCTGCTGCAACGAAAGGCTTCAACTCGGCGGCGGAATACAGATAGTTGTAGCGATCCTCCGAGGCATCGTGCTTCCACCACTGCGCCGCGTTCCGGCCGTGCAATCGCAGATAGTAGAACGTCTTCACGTTCGGCAGGAGATTCTGCCGGATCGACCCACGGAACTTCGGCTCGTCGATTTGCACCCATGCCGCGCCGAACGTCTCGAGAAGCTGCAGGATGTCGGCAGGCTGATCGCTCCAGCTCCGGTGGCGTAATTCCAGCGCCAGCGGATACTCCTTGAACCGCTGCAGCAGCCACTCGAGATAGCCGCGGGTGTCAGGCTCGTTACGGAAGCTCACCGGAAACTGCGCGAGCAGCGCTCCGAGTTTTCCGGACGACGCCAGCGGTTCGAGCGCGAACCGGAACTCGTCGACATCTTTCTCGTCAAGCGTCCATGGATCACCGCCGGTTGCCTTCTCGAACATCTCCGGGTGCGTGAACTTCTGAAACAACTTCAGCGAGAAGTCGAAGCGTGGCGGCGTCCGCTCGGCCCAACCGCGTACTGCTGCCTGAGTGGGTACGCGATAAAAGGTTGAGTTGATCTCGACGGTGTCGAAGTGCTCGGCGTAGAACCTCAGCTCGTCGAAACCGCCGCGGCTACTCGATCGGCGTCCTGGCGGAACGGGATAGAAGATGCCGTTCCACGTGCCCTTGCCGGACGGATAACTCCAGCCGGACGTGCCGATGCGGATTTCACTCATCTGTGTTCTCTCAATCGGGATCCGTTGTCCGGGATCCGGGATCCGTTGTCCGGGATCCGCGATCCGATCCGTGTTCATCCGTGGCTCCTCTATCCGTGTTCATCCGTGTTCATCCGTGGCTCCCTTATCCGTGTTCATCCGTGGTCTTTACGCGTGGTCCGGCTCTTTGGGTAAGCCGCTTTATCGAAGCCGAAGGTCACTTTTGATCCTTGGATCAGGATGGGGCGTCTGATCAGATTCGGCTGCTCCATCATCAAATCGATCGCTTCCTTCTTCGATTTCGGAAGTGGTCGCTCCTTGAACACCGGGCTTCGCGCGCTCACAAAATCGAGGAACCGGTCGGCATCGATGTGCGCCTCGAGAAAGGCCCGCGTCGGCGGTTCTTTGTTGATATCGTGCTCTTCCACGTCGACGTGCTGCTGGTCCAGATAACTTCTGGCGTTTCGGCACGTGGTTCAGGTCGGTTTCCAGTAAAAAATCGGTCGCGCCATGCACGTATTTTACCTGCGGCGGGTTCAATGTTTCCTGCAGGTACAATGATTGGAGACTTTCAAAAAGCGCCAACTAGGGCAAGGCGGCGCAAAGGAAGACGCGAGCGAGTACCACGAGCGAGCCACGCGACCGGAGCGAGCCGGCGCAGCGGCGAGCGAGAGCGCGTGTAGGGGAGTCCGAGGGGCGAAGCCCCTCGGAATAATTTTGTCGTGTTGACGGTCAACGAAATTTTCCACTCGATCCAGGGGGAATCGACCCATACCGGGCGCCCGTGTGTGTTCGTTCGGCTGACGGCATGTGACCTCAGGTGCTCATGGTGCGATACGCCGTATGCCTTTACCGAAGGTCGCAAAATGACGATCGACGATGTCCTCGCCCGCGTGGATGAGTACGACTGCGATCTGGTTGAGATCACAGGGGGCGAGCCTCTGCTGCAGCGAGACGTGTACCCGCTCATGCAGCAGCTGCTCGCGTCGGGAAAGACGGTCATGGTGGAGACTGGTGGACATCGCAGCATTCAGGATGTTCCGCCCGACGTCATCCGGATCATGGACGTGAAATGCCCAGGCAGCGGCGAGTCCGACAAGAACCGCTGGCAGAATCTCGACCTGTTGACGGCACGCGACGAAGTGAAATTCGTGATTCGCGATCGCCCCGACTACGAATACGCCAAGGACATCGTCGTGCGGCACAACCTCTTGGATCGCACGGCTGCGGTGTTGTTCTCTCCGGTCCATGATGTTCTGCCGGCAAAGGATCTCGCGAAGTGGATCCTCGCCGACAAATTGCCTGTGCGCTTGCAGCTTCAGGCACACAAGTACATCTGGGATGCAAACACCCGTGGCGTCTAAAGCAGTTCTTCTGCTCAGCGGCGGGCTCGACTCCTATACGGCCGGTGCCATGGCCCGCCGTGACGGTTACGAGCTGCATGCGTTGACGGTGCGTTACGGCCAGGTGCACCAGCGCGAAATCGCAGCCGCCCGCGATGTCGCCAGGGATCTCGGGGTCGCTAAGCACATTGAGTTGACCGTCGATCTGGCGGCGTTTGGCGGTTCGACGCTCGTCGGCGAGGGCGCCATTCCCAAAGATCGCGATCTCGACGGTCCAGGCATCCCATCGACTTACGTGCCGGCGCGAAACACAATCTTCCTGTCGCTCGCCCTCGGGTGGGCTGAGGTGCTTGGCGCGGAGGCAATCGTCCTCGGTGTCAACGCGCTCGATTATTCCGGCTATCCGGACTGTCGACCCGAATACCTCGAGGCCTTCGAACGCCTCGCGTCGCTGGCCACTCGCGCCGGCGTTGAAGGTGGACGCCTCCAACTCAAGGCGCCGCTGGTGCACATGTCAAAGGCAGACATCATTCGAGAAGGCCTGAAGCTCGACCTCGATTACGGTCTCACGCACAGCTGTTACGATCCTGACCCGTCCGGATCCCCCTGCCAGCGCTGCGACAGCTGCCGTTTACGGGCGCGCGGTTTCGCAGACGCTGGTGTTCCAGACCCGGCGCTGCGCCACGCCGGACAGCGATCGTGACCGAGCGCCTTTACTACTCGGACTCGTATCTCACCGAGTTCGACGCAAGCGTCAAACGGGTTCTCAAGCACGAAGGGCGCCCGGCGGTTGTACTGGATCGCACGGCGTTTTATCCGACATCAGGTGGCCAGCCATTCGACACCGGCCGGTTAGGCACCGCACGCGTGATCGATGTCGTCGAGACCGATGATGGAGATATCCTTCACGTCATTGAGGGTGAGCTCGAATTGAGCGCGGTGACGGTCGGCGGAAGGGAAGTCTCATTTGTCGAAGGCACAATCGATTGGGCGCGACGCTTCGAGCACATGCAACAACACACCGGGCAGCATGTGCTCTCCGCCGCATTCGAGCG
>DASTVZ010000233.1:0-8044 GCA_035758845.1 Vicinamibacterales bacterium | reverse complement strand
AGCGTGCGCGGCACCATCATGTAGACCTGTGTCGTAATGGTCTGATTACCGAACTGGAACGTGTTCACAGGTGTCGACAACGGCCGCAGCTGCTCGATCTGTTCGCGGGTGCCGAAGAAGAGCGCCTGGCTGGGACACACCGTCGCGCACATCGGCTTCTTCCCCACGCTCGACCGGTCGTAGCACATGTCGCACTTCATCATGATCTTGCGATCTTCGTAGAGCTCCGGCACGCCGAACGGACATGCGATGACGCAGTTGCCGCAGGCGATACATCGAGGCTTGCGCGCCGATTGGACGACACCGTCACCTGTGCGCTTGATCGCATCGGCCGGACAGACTTCCGCGCACGTTGGCTGTTCGCAGTGCATGCACACGACCGGCACCGTCTGCACGCTTTCCGCCCGGCTGACGTACTCGAGGTGGATCATCGATTCGCCTCGATGCGTGTCGCATTCCGTGCACGCCTGCACACACGCCTGGCAGCCGATGCAGCGATTGGGGTCGATGAAGAAATGGAGATAGTCCGGTTTAGGCATGCGGCAGATCCGTCCTACTGCTGCGGCTCCAGCACCGCCGCATACTCCGGTGCCGCGTCTGCCTTGCGGACACGACAGCCGCAGACCTTGTACTGAGGAATCTTGCTGATTGGATCCTGCGCCGCCACGGTCAGCTGATTGGCACTCTTGCGGCCCGCCCAGTGATACGGGATGAAAATCGTATCCGGACGGATGGTGGTCACGACCTGGGCCCTCAGCGTGATCGTCCCACGCGGTGTTTCTGCCGTCGTCCAATCGCCGTCGGAAATACCCAATTTCCCGGCGAGCCGTGGATGCATCTCGATGCGCGGCTCGGCGTACTGCCGGACGAGAGGACCGATCCGCCGTGTCTGCGTCCCAGAGAGGAACTGGCTGACAACACGGCCGGTCGTCAAATAGATCGGGTACTCGTCGTTCGCATCATCGACCGGTGGTCGATACTCGGCGACGTTGAATCGAGCGCGTCCGTCCGGGAAATAAAACGGACCGTTGCCCTTCGCAACCGGGTTGTAGCTGCCGCGTTCGAACAAGCGGGGCGTGCCGGGGTGATCGGCAATTGGCGCGCCGGTTTTCGGATCCTCACTGTAGCAGGGCCAAAAGACGCCGAGCTGCTGCGTGATCTTCTCGTAAGTGACGCCCGAATAATCTGCGACGCCGCCTTTGCTCGCGACGCGCAGCTCGTCGAAGATCTGGCGCGGCTCGGTGAAGGTAAAGCCTCTTGGCCGACCGAGCGCCTGTGCGATGTCCTGGATGATGCGCCAATCCTGGCGCGCCTCTCCGGGACACTCGACCGCCTTGTTGATCTTGATGATTCGTCCTTCGACCTGGGTCACCGTCCCCTCGTCCTCTTCCTGCAGACTTCCGGGCAGCACGATGTCGGCGTGCCAGGCAGTGTCGTTCAGGAAGAAGTCGATCGCGACAAAGAACTCCAGCTTTTGCAGGCAGCGGGTGATGAACGAGTTGTCGGGCAGCGACACCTTGGGATTGAAGCAGATCGACAGGAGTCCCTTGATCTCTCCACCATCGATCTTGCGAAAAAGCTCGTAGGCATCGACACCCGGACCTGGCAGCTCCTGCTCATCGACGCCCCAGACGCCGGCGATGTACTTGCGATGATCCGGGTTGCTGATGTCGCGCCATCCAGGCAGCTGATCGCATTTCTGACCGTGCTCCCGGCCGCCCTGGCCGTTCGCCTGGCCAACGATCGTTCCGTAGCCGCTCTTCGGCTTGCCGATCCGTCCAGACGCGAGGACGAGATTGATCGTGCCGAGCGAATTCTGGACGCCATTTGAATGGTGCTCGATGCCGCGGGCATGGAAGAGAAAGCTGGTCTTTGCCGTGCCCCACCATTCCGCCGCCTGCATCAGCGCGCGCTGAGGCACACCAGTGACGTCGGCGGTCCGGGCCACCGTCCACTGCCGGCAGTAATCAGCAACCTGCTCGAAACCTGTCGTGTGATCGCGGATGAACGCGTGATCGATCCAGTCGCGCTCGATCATGATCTGCAGTACACCGGCAAACAGTGCGGCATCGCGGCCAGGCTTCACCGGCAGGTACAGATCGCAGGTGCGAGCGATCGGCGTGATCCGTGGGTCCTGGACGATGACCTTCGCCCCCTGCTCGCGCGCTTGCCAGATGTAGTTGGTCGTGATCGGCGAGCACTCGGCGACGTTCGATCCCGCGACCCAGATCACGTCGCTGCCGACCATGTCGGACCATGGATTCGTCGTGCGATCGATCCCGAACGCCTTCTTGTTCGCCGCGCCGGCGCTGACCATGCACAGGCGGCCGTTGTAGTCGATGAACGGCGTCTTGAGACAAACACGCGCGAACTTCCCGAGCAGGTAGGTTTTCTCGGTCGTCAGGCTCGCACCGCCGAGCACGGCGATGGCATTCGCTCCGTATGCCTGCTGGATGCGGGTGATCTCACGTGCGACGCGGCCGATCGCCTCCGCATACGGCAGCGAGCTGAAGCCGGCCGGCGACGACGTGTCGCGTCGCAGCGCCGTCGTCAATCGATCGGGATGCGAGCCTTGTAGATAGCGCTTCACACCCTTCGGACACAACATGCCGCGATTGAATGGGAAGTCCTCCCAGGGCTCGAACCCAATCACCTGGTTGTCGCGGACCTTCAACTGGATGCCGCACTGCTGTCCGCAGAAGCAGCAATGGGTCTTGACGAGACGATCCGGTTCGACACTGGTCGAAAGCCTGATGCGGGTCATCGGAGAAAGATGCGGACCAAAGCGTTCGATGATACGAATTGGATCGACCGGAATGTCCGCCACTTTTGCTCCTTCGCTGTCCGTTGTCTGCTTTTTCACTTGCGCGTGGGGCCCCACCCCCCACGCGCTTCCTCTTTTCCCGTTTCCCGTTTCCCTTTTCAGGTTTCCCTTTTCCCTTTTACCTTTTCTCTTGCGCGTGTTCCCGCCAAAGTGCACCCTGCGCCAGGCCAAATAGCGCGCGGCGACACCTGGGACAGATCTCCTGATAATGCCCGCCATCCGCCAGCTCGTAGCGAAATCCCAGTTCCTGCTCGACTATGGTGAGATCAGCAATCATCGAGATCGACGCAAAGGGTTGCCCGCATCGGCGGCACAGCGCCTGTCGATCGCGCGCGCCGGCATCCTTATAGAAGCCAACGCCGAGTTGAGCGGGTCGCTGGAACACGTGAAACAGTTTGCCGAACGGCAGCCATAACAAGGTCACGATGACGATGGCTGCATGGAGAATGGCGAGAAAATCGTAAGCGTAGCCGTGCATCCACGTGTAGCTCGCGGTCAACATCAGGCCCGTCACGCTGATTGCGAACAACAGCAACAGCGGCAGGATGTCCTGTCCGAACTGCTGCACCGCGACGGCGCCGTGATCGATCATCCGTCGCCTGAACGCGAGCATCACACCTGCGATCACGAGGAACGACGACCATACCAGGCCGTGGAAGATCACAAACGCGATGAACGATTCAACCGGAAAGTCTTGCGTCGCAATGCCAAAAACGAAAGTGCGGTAAGTGTGCAGATCGCCGGGAACGGTTTCGAAATGGATCCAGCCCCACACCAGCGGAAAGGTGATCGCCGCCGCGAGCACGCACCCCCACATAATCAGCCAGTGCGCCAGACCGCGTAGACGCCCGCGCTTGAAGATGTAACTGTTCGCTGCAAATTCAACCAGCGCGCGCCTTCCGAGGCTCAGGGTGTTGCGGCCGAACGATCTTCCCGAAAAGAACGCCTGCCAGCCGCGGCGCCAGTACATCCGCGTCGGTGGCCGACGCAGCCACATCGCGTAGCGGTAGCTGATTCCGAAAGCCGCGAAAAGCGTCGCGAAGGTGTAGCCCACGAGCGCCGCATCGAAATGCTGAAGGTTCCGAGAGCCGACGACGATGGCGGCAGCGAGGGCGGCCGCAACGAGCGCGCCCCACGCGCCTGCCCGGACACGCTCGAGTGCCTGCCGCGCGTGGGCCGGCAACGAGCGTGTCCATTCGACGTCGCTCGGCCGGAACACGCGTTCATTCGCGAAGCGCAACGCGATCGCGGTTGCCGAGAGGAGGATGAAGCCAGGCCAGATCGCTCCGAGCCGATCGCGGAACACGCCGAGCAGCAGCGGCGGAAAAAACCCTCCCAATCCACCCAGGGCACCCACCAATCCCGTCACGGTCCCCGTTTCCTTTGGGAAATGCTCCGGTACGAGTTTGAAAACGGCGCCGTTGCCCAACCCTAACAACATCGAGCACGACAGCGCCCCGACGGTGAATGGCACCATCGACTGCCACGTCAGCAGCAAAGAGAACACGGCGACCCCGCCGAACACCCACGACAAGACCTGCGCGCCGCCGATCCGATCGGCGAGCCAGCCGCCCACAGGACGCATCAGTGTCGCGACGACGACGAAGCCGGCGGCACGAAGGCCCGCATCGGCCGGTGCGAGACCGAACTGCGCGCGTAACAGCGTCGGGAGATAGATTGAGAACGCGACGAACCCGCCGAACGTCAGGAAGTAAAACGCGCCGAGCAGCCAGGCTTTCGGCGCCCGGCGGAGCACCATCACCATCGCGCCAACCGTCGCCGGACGAACGGCGCGAGGTGGATTCCGAGCCCACATGAAATAGACGGCGGCCCAAACGAGGAGCGCGACGCCGGTGCCACGAAACACGGTCTCCCAGCCGAATCGCGACGCGACCACTGGGCCGACGAAAACGGCAAGCGATTGGCCCATCGTGCCCAGTCCGTAGATACCGAGCGCCGTTCCTTGCGTGGCTGGCGCCGTCCATCGCGAGACGAACGCGGCGCCAATCGCAAACGAGGACCCTGCCATTCCAGTGAGGAAGGCAGCGAGCAACAACGACTGATACGTCCTGGTGAACGGGACGAGGAAGGCCGCGATCGACGAAAACGCGAGAAGCGCCGAGAAGACGAGACGTCCGCCAAATCGATCCGTCAACATGCCCATTGGCAGGCGCGCCAACGAACCGAGAAGCACCGGCACGGCAACCAGTAGCGCCGTCTCTGACGCGGTCAACCGATAGAGACCGGTGAACGTCGGCGCAAGTCCACCAATCAGACCCCATGCGGCGAACGAAAGAGTGAAGGAGATTGTTGCCAGAACCAGCGCACGTGCCGCAGCTGCGGTAGGAGAGGCGGAATGAACTGGGGGCACGCTCTCGAGAGATGTTCCGGCCATGTCGTCCCGTCTTAGTCTGACGCGATCGTTTGCAACCCTGTCAAGCGGTCACCCAGCCGAACCATGGGCGTTGTCACCTTTTTCGTTCTCAATACTCCTTATACTGGAGCGATGATGCCGGCAAGCAAGCCTGTCACCAACCTCGAGCATGCGGAGAAGACGGACGTGGCCGTCATCGAGGAAATCCTTGAGGGCGACACGGCGTTATTCGAGTTGTTGATGCGAAGATACAACGAACGCGTCTACCGGGCGGCGCGGTCAATTCTCCGGAATGATCTCGAAGCCGAAGACGTGATGCAACAGGCTTACGTGAACGCCTTCACGCATCTTCGTCAATTCAACGGCTCCGCCCGCTTCCCGACCTGGTTGACCAGAATCGCCATCAACGAAGCGCTGGCTCGCGTCCGCCGCCAAGGCCGATACGAACCGTTCAACGACGAACGCCCCGACGCGGAGCCGTTGATGCCACAGCATCCATCAGAGAATCCCGAGCGGGCCGCATTCAGCGGCGAACTTCGTGGCCTACTGGAGTGGGCGATTGATGCGCTTCCCAATGGCATGCGCGAGGTCTTCGTGCTCCGTGACGTCGAGGGACTGAGCACGGCGGAAGTGGCAGAGTGTCTTGACGTATCAGAGGACGTGGTCAAGACACGCCTTTCACGCGGGCGCGCCGCACTCAGGGCGTTGCTGATGGAACGGACCGGCGCAACCACGCCGGATGCGTTTCGTTTCTACCGCCCTCGCTGCGATCGGGTCGTTGCGCACGTCCTTTCACGGATCGGAATCCAATCTCCGCTGGCCAGCTGAACAACGTCCGGCCGGGTGGGCGCCGAGCGGAGCTTTGCTCATCGTCAATGCGCTTCGCCTTCGCATTCAGGGCATCGCTGTCGGATGTAGTCGATCCACTCGATCAACTCATCGGGAGGCGGAAGCCCTGCCGAGCCTGAGGGCTCAGTCATGTGAACGACCTCGCCCCACCTGTCCGCAATAACCACTGACGGCGTACGCAAACCCATCACATTGTCGCGCGTGATGACGCACTCGGTTTCGCGATCGTTGAATTCGGAAGCTCGGGCGCGCAGAGCGGATGCGTAGCTGGCATCCGCCGGCGAGGTGCTGACGACGACGAGTACGAGCGGCTTCTGTTGCCAGATTGCCGAGTAGCTGAACGTCTGACCGTCGACGGTTCTTACCTGAATGTGCGGGAATGTGTCTCCCAGGTGAAGCATCGTTTCGCTCATCTATTCGTGCTCTGTCACCTTTCCTGCAATCCCCACTCTGGATCAAGAGAACTGCCGGTGCCTGTTCATGGACACGAACAAGGCCAGCCGTGGGGTAGTGAAAGGAGATCGGTTGATGCGACTCATGGGTGCTGGATCACTGATATACCTCATCGCTGCGGCGTTCGTCATGTCCGGGTCCGCGCGAGGCGATCAACCGCCACTGAACGTGCACGACGGCCAGGAGATCTTTCGTTTCGACACGTTCGGTGACGAGCAACTATGGACCAATGTACTGAGGATGCACGACGTCCTGCCGTCGGTGCCGCCGGCGACCGCGCTCGCGGTTGGCCTGAAGGTCGATGTCGAAGCACTTCCATCCGCGGTGATCGCGGCGTTGCAAGCAGGCAAGGTGGATCTCAAGGATCCAGCTGTCACGCTCGACCTCTTGCGCCTGAATGCCGTCGTCGGTGTCAAAGGGTCGTTCAACGACTTCAAGCAGCTCACGACGGTCGGCATCACCTGCGCCCTGTGTCACTCGACGGTTGACAACTCGTTCGCACCGGGAATCGGCAAGCGCCTCGATGGATGGGCAAACATCGATTTGAATGTCGGAGCGATCGTGGCGCTGTCGCCGGCGCTGGACGCCGCAACGAAAGCGGAATTCAATACGTGGGGACCCGGCAAGTACGACCCGCGACATCATTACTTCAACGGCACCAGCATCGTTTCGTTGAATACTCCTTCGCTCCCGATTGTGATTCCGCCAATTTATGGTCTGCGGGGCGTTGGGTTCGAGACGTTTACCGGTGACGGTCCCATTTCATACTGGAACGCTTACGTGGGTGTCGGACAAATGGGCGGACACGGTAACTTCAGCGATTCACGCATCGGCGTGTTCATCCGTCAAACACCCGACCTGGTCACGCCGAAGCTGCCCGCGCTGCTCGAGTACCAACTGAGCCTGCACACTCCGAAACCACCAGCGGGCAGCTTCGATCATCAGGCCGCAGCCCGCGGCAAGCAACTTTTCCGCGACGAGGCTCGCTGCGCGACGTGCCATCAGCAACCAAATCTGACCGATGTCTTGAGCGGCGCTGACCCCGACACTCCTTTCCTGCACGCTCCAGCCGAAGTGGGGATGAACCCCGGATACGCTCAGAGGTCAGCGACAAAGCAGTACAGGACCACACCGCTGCGCGGGCTCTTTCAGCATCCGCCATATTTCCATGACGGAAGCGCGCGTGATCTAGCTGCAGTCGTAGAACATTACAACGCCTTGCTTGCACTGAACCTCACAGCGGCGCAAAAGGCTGATCTCGTGGAATATCTGAAATCGCTCTGATCCGCCCATGTTTCGCGTTCGAGATCGTTGAGGTCTGCTGCTCAATGTGTGCAGTGTCATTCCGGTTTAGGGAGGCATGACGCCACACTGGCTTCGAAACCAGGCTTTCCGGCGCGGACTTTGGATTTCCTTCCGCCGCAGGGCGGAAGCCACCGGTTGTTGCAATTAATGCCGTTGACCGACTAACCTCCGCACCGGAGGTTTCGCGGAATGGACTTGTCACGTCGGGAGATGCTTGCGGGTGCGGCTGCTGCCCTCGC
>DASTVZ010000044.1:0-22293 GCA_035758845.1 Vicinamibacterales bacterium | reverse complement strand
CGTGGCTACACCGAACAGCACAACCCGTGCATAGAATCCGGGTATCACAGCAGCCGGCAGCAATCCCGCGGGAATCAACGCAGGTGCGATGCGTAGAATCACGGCACCTGCGCCGATACCCAACGTCCCGCCGAACACCGCGAGAACAAGACTCTCGGTCAGAAGTTGGCGGACGATGCGGCGGCTCTCGGCACCGAGTGCGGTCCGAACGGCGATCTCGCGCGCGCGCGACGTCGCTCGTGCCAGCAGCAGGTTCGCGACGTTTGCGCAGCAGAGAAGCAGAACAAAGGCCACGACGCCGAGCAGTAACATCGATGTCGCGCGCAAATCGCTTCCGACGATGCCGGCCCGAATGGGTTCGACGATGACGCCGGCCCCCTCCGCGTCTGGATACTGTCGCGCGAGGCGCTCCGCGATCACGCCAAGCTCGGCCTGCGCCTGCGCGATTGTCACGCCCGACTTCAGACGCGCGACGACTTCGAAAGCACGCATCGCGCGCAGGGCAGGAACGTCTGGAAATTGCGGCGACAGCGTCCAGATCTCGGCCGGCCGCGAGAACTGAACGTCGTCGGCCACCACGCCGACGACTGTGTAGGGCTGGCCGTTCAAGCGCACCGCTCGCCCGGCGATAGAGGGATCGGCGCCGAATCGCCGGCGCCACACAGCTTCACCGAGCAGCACTACTCGCGGCGAGGGACCGTCGTCTTCAGGTTTGAACGTGCGGCCGACAACAGGAACCACGTTGAGGACATCGAAGAAGTTGGCGCTGGTGCTCTGACGCTCGGCCGTTTCGATCGAGCCGTCGGGCGCAGACAGCAGCGGTCCGCCGCCCATGCCGCGCTGAATATAGGCAATGCCATCGAACGACCCGCTTTGCGCGATCCAATCGCGCATGTTGAGCGGCGAGACGCCGGTCCTCGACGACGTCAGCGTGCGCTCCGATAGCATCACGACCCGCTCTGGCTGGCCAAACGGCAGCGGCCGTATCAACGCGGCATCGGCCAGGGCAAATATGGCGCTGTTGACGCCGACGCCGAGCGCGATGGTAAGCGCTGCCACCAGTGTGAATCCCGGAGCAGCGATCAAGTGTCGTGCGGCCAGGCGCACGTCGCTGCGCATTTCCTCGAGCCATTTGGTCAGCCGCATCGGGAACCCTCTCCTGAAAGCAATCGGGACGACGTCGCGTCGGAACTGCGCGCATCCCTGAGACGGAACGAACCGGCAATCCGTTTGCTTCGGACGATCGGTTCGTCACCCTGTTCATCCCATCGTCGTTGCGGGGACAAGATTCACTGATACCGTACGCGTGGGATGGACGACGGCTCCGCCGGGACGAGCGTTGACCCTCGAGAGATACACGACTTCTGGCCACGACTGCTCGTGAGCCCGATCCTCGGAGCTCTCGCCGTAAACGTGTCCGGTTTGATCGACCATTCGCGGCACTCGACGGCCGGGTTGATTGCCTCGTATGGATGGTTTTCGGCCGTTGCATTTCTGATCTGGGAAGGGAATCGGACACTTTACTTCCGGCTCCCGCGCCGCGAGGACTGGCTGCTGCGACCGTGGAAACGGCTGTGGGTCCTGCTGGCGCTCATCACCGTGTTCACCATCCCATTCGCCACCGCGACGCTGTGGGGATGGCGCAAACTCACCGGCGACATCGGCACGCGCCAGTACGCGCTGGCAACCGCGCTCTTCGCCGTCGTCGCGCTCGTCGTCGCGATTACCCATGTCTACGAGACCGTGTTCCTGCTGAAGGATTGGGAAAGCGATCGCCTGCGCAGCGCGCGGCTGGAACACGCGCGGCTGCAGGTCGAACTCGAAAGCCTCGGTCGCGAGGTCGATCCGCACTTTCTCTTCAACAATCTCAACGCGCTCGCGCACCTCGTCGACCAACGCAGCGACGCCGCCCCAGGGTTTATCCGGACACTGAGCGCGACGTATCGATACGTCCTCGATTGCCGCACCCGGGCACTCGTGCGTCTCTCCGAGGAGCTGGAAGCCCTCGAGCGGCATCGCATATTGGCCGAAATCCGGTATGGCAGTGGATTTCATCTCGACGTGACGGTTCAGTCAGCAGACACACATCGGCTACTGCTTCCGCCCGTGTCCTTGGGAGAGCTCTTTCAGAACGCGCTGAAGCACAACACCATCACCAGCGACCACCCATTGCGCATCCACGTGCGGCTCGAAGGCGCGACACTGATTGTCGAGAACACTCTCCGGTCTGGACCGAAGGCGAGCCGTCCGACCGGAATCGGTTTGATCAATCTGCGCGAGCGGTTTCGCATGGCGACGGGCCGGACCATCGTATGGGGAATCGAAAAGGACCGATTCATCGTGCGGTTGCCGCTCGTCAGCAACTCGAGGCCGGAATCCATCGAGACGCTCGGCGCGCCAGCCCCGATACTGTAACTGCTAGGCCAGGGGTGCCCTGATCGATTACGATCGAGATCGCCAACGAGGTCTCATGAAGAGACGGCTGACCTGGACACTCGTCGCGATCCTCGGCGTTCTTAGCGCCGCCACGACTGTGTATGGCCAGCGCATCTGGGCCGGCTTCTACGGCCGCACGCCACCGAAGTTTCCCACGGCCACAACCTTCGATGGCAACTTTCACTTCTGCCGTGCCATGTTCTCGAGCGACCATCGCGAGAAACAGGGCTGGGGCACCGACTACCCTGGGGCGGATATCAATCTCAGCGTCCGACTCTCCGAATTGACGAAGATCCGCGTGACGCTGACGCACGATGGTGAAGGCGAAGGAGCAGTGCCGGACACCGTCGTCGTCCGGTTGACCGACGATGCGCTGTTTCAATGCCCGTTCGTTCTGATGGAGGATGCCGGGACGGCGCGTTTCAGCGAGACAGAAGTAGAGAGACTTCGCGCCTACCTTCTCAAGGGTGGTTTTCTATTTGTGTCGGACTATCACGGCCTCCCCGCGAAGGAGCAATTCGACGAAGAGATCAGTCGCGTGTTGCCTCCGGATCGGTATCCCAGCATCGATCTGACACCGCCGAACCACGATCACCCACTCTGGCACACGATGTTCACGGTGTCGCGCTTGCCGCAGATGGCCTCGATCCAGACCTGGCGTCGAACCGGCAGCACGATCGAGCGCTGGAACACCGAGGCGGCTCCGCCCGATGCGCGCGGGATCGCGGACGCGCACGGGCGACTCATGGTGCTGATGGTGCACAACTCCGACATTCCCGATCCCTGGGAACGCGAAGGCGAGGACACGGATTACTTTTATCGCTTCTCGCCGGACGCTTACGCGGTCGGAATCGACATCGTGCTATACGCGATGACTCACTGATCGAATCCTGTCACCTGACAACGAGCACCAGCTGTTCTCGGACCGCAAAGCCGTCGCGGCCGTATGCGGTCAGCTGGTACGTCGTCGTGCGTGGCGGTCGAACGCGCACACACGTCAGTGAACTCGCGGGATTGACCTCGCCGACGCCGGGGTCAACGCGCGCATGTACTGCGCCGCTGACGGCGTAGCAGAGCGCCGTCGCTCGTCCAGTGACGATCGAGCCAGGACGCGGAGTGAAAATGCGGATGTTCGCCCGGTCCGCGACCGACACAGAATGCGGAACATCTCCCCCGCCAACGCGTACGAGGACGCTTTGCCGGACACGGTCGCCATTGTCAGATTCCGCGGTCAGCGTGTAGGTAGTCGTTTCCAATGGTCTCGTCTGCACACAATCCGATGGGAGAGCGCCGACCTCTCCAACATCAGGATCGATACGGGCCCGAGTACCGCTCGCGACTTCGTAGCACAGGCCCAGCGACTCGCCAGGAGCAACATGGTCGGGGAAAGCGGAAAACCGCAATACTTGGGGGCGTGATGCCGGTCGCGCCGATTCAGACGCGGGTGCGACGGCTACCTCAGTTTCTGCGGTCGCCTTCGGCGGGAGGGATCGGATATTCGCGGCCTTCCACGATGGCCACGAGAATCCCGCGTGCGCGGCCCAATATGCGAAACCTCCCAGGGCGACGAACAGTAAAGCCGTCACCGGTACCACCGCGGATCTCTTCCTAGCGGTTAAATGAATTGGCGGACGGCTCTCGTCGCGCAAGGGTGGCGAATCGACCACCAGCCGATCGTCGGGCTGAGTCGTCGCAGGCTCGCGAACTTCAATTGTTACACGCGGCGCTGATACCGGCGGCAGTACGAAACTCAGATTCCGCCGGCTCGCCGCGGTCGCGTCGTTGTCATCCATCGTCTCGCGCAACTTAAGCGCCTGACTCAGTAACGTGCGCGCAGCGGCAGCCTCACCGAGACACAGGGCTCGAGTGCCGATTTCATGAAGCGCCCAGGCCTCGGCCGATCGATCACCCATGGACTTTGCCGCAGTGAGGCACCGTTCAAGCGTGATCGCCCATGCGCCCCAGCGCGCGCCAACGGCCAGCGCGCACTCGAGAAGTTGTCCGAGTCGAAGAGCCTCTCCCCAGCGACGCATCTCAATCGCGTGCTGCTGCACGCGCACCAGCGCTTCGCCGTCATCTAGCAGTGTGTCCCGACTGCGGCGGTAGCGTTCGGCCCACGCGGTGAAGTAGGTGATCGCGCGATTGACCCACGGGTTCAAGTCTTCGGTTTGACGGAGCCGATCGCCAACACCATGCGCGAGGCGATAGCGGGATTCGCTCCGAACGACAAGGTCCCGCTGAGCAAGCACCGCAATCGATGGCTCGAGGTCGGTCACTTCCGCCAACCCTGACAGGTGGTGAACCTGTAGCGGCACACCCGGCAGTGCCGCCATCGCCAACAACACGCGTCGCTGCTTCTCGTCAAGGGACGCCATCACTTCCGTGAGGAGGTGCTCCGGCGCGAGATCGCGCGCCAGGTCCTCGACCGGGACTCCCTGGTCGCGAATGATGGCCGCGGCCTGACGAACTCGGAGCGGGTGCCCTTCAAGAGTTGCGCACAACGTGGCCGCCGCCGATCGTTCGGCAACGTTCAAGGTGCGCCGGACTTCGCGCTCCAGGAGATGCGCCGCTTCGTTGGTCGGCAATCCTCGGAGAGCGACCGCACGTACGTCGTTCACCAGACGCGGCTCTCGCGTGACGATGGCAAACGCAGATCGCGGGGCGACATCGAGCAGTTGTTCCAACTCGTGCTGCGCGAGATCCACATCGTCGAGAAGGATCAGCGCTTGCACGTCCTGAAGGGCGCGCCGAATCTCCGGTTCGGTGGGTTTGCAGACGTCACTCGTCTCGTAGAACGCTTCGAAGATGCGCTGTCGCAGATCCGCGGAGGGCTGATGCCGCGCTCCCAGATAGACAACACCGTCGACAAAGGCGGCGGCTCCCGAATGATGCGCGAGTTGCCGCAGGAAAGCTGTCTTGCCGACACCCGGATCGCCGCTCACCGCGATGGAAAGGCCTGTATCCACCGCCGACAGGGCGGCGGTCAATTCTTCGTGGCGATCCAACAGGCCGCGAGCCGTCCCCGGAGTAAGGAGAATCGGCCTGGGTCGTGGACGAACGTGGCTACGTTCGCCTGACGTCTGTTCGATGACCCCGCCGCACGGTTCGCCGATGTGGAGGATGTAATGGCCGACCGCGACCTGGCCGCCGATCGAGCCGTACAGAGAAGGCCCCTGCGAGTCACCGCTCGAGTCGCTATCAGGAACGTCCGACTCGTGATCAAGCGGGTCCAGATTCAGCTTGATGACCATGCGCGCCGGATTGAAAGTGGAACGTACGACTCAGATCATACGATTATTCCGCACATTACCGAACTTTTTTGCGCACGATCCGTCTTTTCGCTAAGCGATCACTCCGGCGTCCCCCAAGATCGCTCAATCGCGGATGGTGACAACTCACGCGCAACATGACAAGGTCCGCCGCAGCGCGACGCTTGTCGAAAACAGCATCCGCGACGCTTTCTACGCCATCCGTGCCTTCAGGCGCGCCCCGCTCGTCGCGATCACCATCGTCACAACCGTGGCGCTCGGGCTTGGCCTCGTCACCGTGGCGTTCACCCTACTCAATATGTTCCTGTTCCACGTCGATCAAGTTCCGGACGTGCATCAGATGTACGCCGTTGAACGGCCGCGAACCTCCGATGGCGAGCGCCCGCCTTTCACGCGCGCCGAGTTCGACGCCCTCCGTCGCGAGACGGACATCTTCACCGACGCGTTTGCGCAAGTATCCGACGTCGGGAGCCGTGTGGACGGCCGCAAGATCTCGGGCACGTTCGTCACGGGCAACTTCTTCCAGGTGCTCGGCGTCCACGCCGCGATGGGACGCACGCTGGCGCCGGGTGACGACGAGCCAGCGGCCGCACGTGCGGTCGTCGTGCTCAGCCACCGCGGATGGGATCGGCTGTTTGGGCGCGACGCGGCCGTTCTGAGTCGCACCCTGCTGGTCAGCGGAGTGACGTTCGAGATCGTGGGCGTCGTGCCGGATGGATTTCGCGGCCTCTCCGCCGGCCCGCCAGACGATTATTGGGCGCCGCTCTCGATGCTCGGAGAAGTCCAGCCGATGCATCGCGGTCGCGAAGCGACGATCGCCGTCGACATTATTGGACGCCTGAAGCCAGGCATGTCGCGGCAGACAGCACTCGCGGGACTTGGGGTCTGGGCTGCACGCCAGTTGAATCGCAGCGCGATCGACTCTCGCACGTCAACGATCACCCTTGTCCCGAAGTGGGGAACCGTCGACCAGCCTCGTGAAGCGGTGATCGTCACCGCGCCACTCTTTTTTGCGTTCGGTCTCATCCTGCTTATTGGTTGCGCCAACGTCGCGAACCTTCTCCTCGCCAGAGGCGTCGCGCGTCAGCGAGAGATCGGTATCCGCCTCTCTCTTGGTGCCACGCGTCGCCGCCTTGTCGGTCAGTTAATGACGGAGAGCCTCCTATTGGCACTCGTCGCTGCCGCGGCCGGGTTCGCGATCTCGCGTCTGGTGCTCGACGCGATTGTCAACGCGATGGTGGCCAGCATGCCGCCGGATATCGGCGACATCCGGTTGCTGGTACCCAACGCGGACTGGCGCGTGCTGCTGTTTCTCCTCGCCGGCGCCGGCTTCTCGACGATTGCGTTCGCGCTCATTCCCGCACTGCATTCGACTCGCGTCGAACCTCTCAGGACGATGCGCGGTGAGGTGTTCGGGGACGCACGGCCGGGGCGAGCGCGGAATGTTCTTATCGGCGTGCAGGTCGCGGCGTCGGTGTTGCTGCTGATCTCCGCAGCCGTGTTCCTGAGAAGTGCCCTGACGGCAACCATCGACGATCCTGGCATGCGGATCTCCGACACCGTCATCATCCCGATTGTGAACGAGCAGAACCGCAAGGCAGTGCTGCATGCGGTGACGAGCGATCCGGCCGTCGGCGAGGTCGCCGCCTCGTGGCCCAGCGGAATGGACGGGCCAGAGTCACCATCGGCACTCGCAGGAACCGATGGAGCAAAAACAACCGTCGCATACAAGTTCGTGTCGCCGGAGTATTTCAACGTGCTCGACATTGCGATCGTGCGCGGCCGACCGTTCGCGGCAGCCGAGCGCGCGCCGAATCTTTCACTGGTCATCGTGTCCGAAACGACCGCGCGTGCACTGTGGCCGAGTGCTGATGCAGTCGGCCAGGTCATTCATCTCGATGCGCAGCCCAAAGGTAGGGAGCCCGGTCACATGGACGAACCGCGACTCGCGTCGCGAACCTTTACGGTGATCGGTGTCGCGCGCGACGTCGCCGGCTTCCGGATCGCACCGTTTGCAAGAGCGATCGTCTACGTACCCGCGAGCGCCGAGATGCCGCACACGTCGCTCATTGCGCGCGTTCATGGGGATCCGGAACTCACGCGGCAGTCGATCCTGAATACATTGACCAGGATCGACGCCAACAGTCAGGTCGCAACCATGCTGTGGGTGACCAGGATGGAGGATTATTTCCTGCAGCTCGGGTTCTGGTTCACGTCCATCCTCGGCGCGCTTGCACTGGCACTTACGCTGTCGGGGCTGTTCGGAGTGCTGTCGTACCTGGTCGAGCAGCGCACGAAGGAAATCGGCGTGCGTATGGCGCTTGGTGCCACCGCGAAAGATGTCACGCGCCTGGTGCTGGCACAAACAACTCGACCCGTCGGCCTTGGTCTCCTGGTCGGCGGCGGTTCGGCGGCCGGATTAGCGGCATTGCTGCTCGCGACACCGGCCGCCGCCGGTATTGGTGCGATCGTTCACGTCCTCGATCCAGTGGCCTACATCGTCAGTCTGGTCATCATCATCGCGGCGTGCCTGATGGCGGCATCCATTCCTGCCACCCGCGCCGCTCGGCTCGACCCCACACTGACGCTTCGCCAGGAATAGTTCGAGAACTACGGATGTATCGGGCGAAGATGATTCTTCGCAACCTCGGTTGCAATCGCCCGCCCCAAGTCGTTACCGCCTACCTGGTCGAAACGCCAGTGAATCCCACCATAGACCCGTGCATCATCCACATCGTCGGCGATCTTCTGCAGCTGCGTGTAGTGCTGGGTGATCGTCTTCGAAGGGAGAGCGCCGAGCGCGGGAACGGTGTTCGTGATCGTAATGTCGTGTCCGGCCGCGCCGAACAGACGCCTCATGACTTCGAGGCCGCCGTTCGTGCCGCTGGCGTGATTTGACGGATAGCTCGGAAAACATGGGGTCGAGATGAATGTCGTAAAGCCCGTGTCGCCATCGGTCTTGCCATTGTCATCCGACGCGCCGTTGCGAATACCCGTCTCCGGCCGCCACAAATTGTAGTGATACTTGTTGTAGAAAGAGGCGATGAGGCTGTCGTTGATTCCCATCATGATCAACGCCAGCGCGCGCGCGTTCTCGGACATCGACAAGCCCTTGGCGGTCGCGATCTGCCGAGTGGCCATGCTCAGCGCGAAATTTGGCGAAGTCCCCGCGTAGAGCCTCGAGTTGTCGGTTCGATCGGGCGGACGGTCAGCACTATTGGCCGCACCCACCGTGTGCACTTCGTAGTAGTCCTTCGTATATTTCTGACTGTCGAGAGCGGGCGGTGGCGGCAGAAGGAAATCTGCCGGACTCCGGATGGCAAACGGCGTCACACCCGGCCAGTTGTAGAACGAGCTCGCGGCGCAGCCGGTCGTCAGCTGATAGTCGCCTGGTACTGTGGACGTAGGGACATTGGTTAGCGGCGGCGTTGCCGAGCCATCGGTGGCCACGCCCGACGAGTTTTGGCGAAGCGCGATCAACGCATTAGCCGCTGCGAGTCCGACCGCAATACCGTCGGTCTTGGCGGCGCCGTTCGGAATCGCGCCGAGATCGGCGTCGCGAGCGGCGTCGAGTAACGCCACGGTAGCGGCCGCCGAAAAGTAGTTCGTCAGCACTTTGTGAGCGGCGACGATGACAGCGGCATCCGCGGACGCGCCGGGAGATGCTGCCGTCGGTGTAGCGAGATACGGCTCATAGTCTCCGGTGACCGCGTTCACCGCCTCGAACACCGCGAGTTGCGTGATCGCCATGATGCGGGCCTGGTTGAATGGATTCGTTGCCAGGACGGTTCGGGAAGCAATCTCATTCCACTTGAGGACCATGTCATCAGCCGACGCCCGGCCAGACACCAGCCCGGCGATCAGCATCACCAGTACGACCCGCATGATCGATCGGCCTACCCCGCCACCGATATGTGTCATTCCGGACGTCATAACATTCTCCTTAGTGAATGTGTGGATGTTCTTTCCGTAGCAAGAATGCGAATCGGAGCATCATGGCCACCGGTCCGCACCCACCGACCGTCCACGATGATTAGACGAATACACGACCGCAAAATCGCCGGTACCTCCGTCCCGGATCGTCGATTGCGCGACCGTTCTCCCTTTGCTGATTGTGGCAGGCGCGAATCTACTGGGCCTTCGCGACAATGTCAACGTTCCCAGACAACATGTTCCCAGACACGTTCCCAGACTGGATGGTTCGGATTGTGGCACGATACACGTCAGTACCCTTATGACGACTTCAGCGCCAGATCTCGTCGTTCTCTACGAACACCCGGAATGGCAGAAGCCGCTCTTTGCCGCCCTGGAACGTCGCGGTGTCGCGTTCACCCGTTTCAACGTCACCACCGCCGCATTCAGCAATCACGATGCGCCAGTCGCACCGATCTATTTCAATCAGGCGAGCCCAAGCGCGTACATTCGCGGCCACGCGCGTGCGGTTCCCCTTGCGCTTGCCTACATGCGTTCGCTCGAGCGTCAGGGAGTGCGTGTGCTCAATGGCGCCGACGTCTTCGCGCTCGAACTGAGTAAGAGCGCTCAGGCTACGCTGCTGCAGACACTCGGGATCGACACTCCGTACTCCTTGACGTTCAACGACGTCGACGCCCTTCGTCGTCACGCATCGGCAAACGTGAAGTGGCCGGCACTCCTGAAACCCGATCAGGGCGGCAGCGGCGCGCGTATCCAGGTCGTGTCCTCGTGGGAAGAGATCGGGGCCGTCTTTGCCAACGATCCGAACGTCTGGCTGCCAGACAATCTGTTCCTGTTGCAGGAGTTTCTGCCGCACGACCCTGAACAAGGGATCGTGCGCATGGAGTTTCTCGGCGGTGAGCTTCTGTACGCGATGCGGGTCAAAACACACGGACGCTTCAATCTGTGTCCGTCACCGGTCTGCAATCCCGATAGCGGCGAAGGATTGTGCGAGCGGCCCGAGGACCCACCCATCGCCGCGCCGCCGGTGGAGTTCTATCCCTACCTCGAGGTTCCGCCAGAAGCCGTGGAAACCGGAAAGCGGATCGTTCGTGCGGCGCGACTCGATGTTGGTGGCATCGAGTACCTCGAAACCAACGACGGGCGACGCGTGTTTTACGACATCAACGCCAACTCGAACCTGCGACCCTCAGTCGCCGCGGCGTGGGGATTCGATCCATTCGATCGCGTCGTCGACTTCCTGATCCGCCAGCTCGCCGTCGGCGCCACACCGCTCAGTTGACACGCGGCGGTGCTGGCACTACTGTGATGGTGTGCGCTGAAAGGGCGCCCGCGGGTTCGCGCGAAGGGCCAAGCCCACCGTCATAACTGTTCCATCAACGGCAACGAACCGCCGTGCTGCCTGTCTGCGAACCACAGGATTGATGCATGGAGGTTGTATGCCGTCACGCGAACTCCCCGCTCATCCAAATCTGGAACAACTGAAGAAGCAGGCGAAGTCATTGCTCGCTGCGGCCAAGGCGCGCGATCAAGCAGCGCTGCAGCGATTCGCCGTCCTGCCTGCGCTCGCGAGCAAGTCGCTCGATGACATCGCGGCCTCGGATCTTGCGCTGCACGATGCCCAGTCGGTCGTGGCGCGCGAGCATGGGTTCGCGTCGTGGAACACCCTGCGCGAGGAAGTCGAGTCGCGCACGCTGTCGTTCGACGAGGCGGTCGACGACTTCATTCGCTGTGCGACCGGCGGCGCCACCGGTCGTGCAGAACGACTGCTCGCACTCCATCCGCGCATCGCTTCAGCGACGTTGCACACGGCGCTCGTTCTCGGCGACGCCACAGCAGTCGACGAGCGGTTGAGAGATCATCCGGAAATCGCTCAGCAGTCAGGTGGGCCGCAGAATTGGGACCCGCTGCTCTACGTGTGCCATACCTCGATGCACAAGAACGACCGGTTTCGTGTCGACGGGCTGGTGGCCATCGCACGTCGTCTCTGCGCGCTCGGCGCGAATCCCAACGCCGAGTATCACTGGAACTGGCACCCGGAACTTCCGCGCACCGCATTGTGGGGCGCCGTCTGCACGATTCGCCACCTGCCGCTTGCAGAAGTCCTGCTCGATGCCGGGGCCAATCCGACCGATGGTGTCACATCGCATATTGCCGGTGGCGGTGGCAACCTTGAGGCGCTCGAATTGCTGCACCGCTACGGGCTCAACGTGAACGGCATCCCCAGTGGTGTGCCACCGCTCGTCTACATGATGTTGTGGAGCGAGAGTCCAACCGGTCCATTTTGGTTGCTCGATCACGGTGCCGATCCCAATCTCGCATGGGGACACGAGGACGAGGCGCCTCTGCACGTCGCCGCCCGGCGCTGGACCGTGCCGATGGTCGAACGTCTTGTCGATCACGGCGCTGAGGTGTCGCGCCGTCGCGCCGACGGCGCGACACCGCATACACTTGCAGAACTCCATGGCAACACGGACATCGCCGCATGGCTGCTCGCGCACGGCGCCGTTGATGAACTGTCATCGCTCGACCGTTTCATGGCGGCATGCGCGCGCGCCGATCGTGCCGCGGCCGAGGCGATCCTCGCCGCCGATCCAGCGGTGCGATCCGGGCTTCGACCCGAACACCATGTGATGCTGCATCGCCCGGCCGAAAGCGGCAACGCGGCAGTGCTTGAAACAATGCTCTCGTGCGGATTCGATACCGAAGCCAGGGACAAGGACAACGTCACGCCGCTGCATCGCGCCGCAATGGCCGGCCACGTCAAAGCGGTCGACGTACTCCTGAAACATGGCGCTGACGTGAACGCGCTCGACGGCATGTTCTCGGCCTCTCCGTTGGTGTGGGCCGTCGAAGGACGAAGGAACGCGAAGCATCGCGGAGCTGATCATGTGGGTGTGGCGCGGCTGCTAATCGCTGCCGGCGTGCCACTCGAGTGGACACCGCCTGAAGGGGCGCCGGATATCGAAAATACACTCGAAGGGTTGGCCGAGCTGCGGCGAGACGCTGCCCTATAACTTATAAGGGACCGCATGTCCAAACTCGAGGAAGCCCGTCATCTGCTCGAACGCGCGGAACAATCTGCGATGGGTGGGGACTTTGTTTCTGCGGATGAGTTGCTGAAGGGTGCGGCCACCATTCAGGAACAGGAATTGGGCCCCCGCCATCCAGATCTGGCCAACACGCTGAACAATCTCGCCATCGTCGCAGAAAAAGCGGGCCGGACACGCGAGGCCGAAGCCCTTTATCGCCGGGCAGCATCCATCGCGGCAACCGCGCTGCCCTCCGATCACCCGATGGTGGTGGAAACCAGACAGAACCTTGAAGACTTCTGTCGGGCACATGGTGTCCCGGTTCATCCACCGAGCGTGGCTCCGAAACCCGATCCTCCCTCACCAGCGCCGGCAGCCCCCGAGCCCTTGCAGCCTGCGGCCGCTCCCGAGCTCTTGCAGCCTGCGGCCGCTACCGGCAAACCGTCGCACTTGATGGCATGGCTCACCGTCGGAGCGATCCTTGCCGTGGCTCTCGTGATCTTCCTGATGCGAGCGCGGCCGCGCGAGTCGTCGACGCCACTGCCGACGCCCGAACCAAGCGCAGCACAACCCCCGGCGACGGGACCACCACCGACGAGCGCACCACCCCCGAGTTCCGCCGCAATCGAACAACCGAGTTCGCCCAAGGCTGCGCCGAGGGAACCCGGCCGCCAGGGCACCGCTAACGTTCCATCGGCTCGTGGCGCGGTGACGCTCGCGATTGCCGAGGTGTGCCGCAACTTCTCAACGAGTAGCAGCAGATGGCGGTGCGATCCGGTCGCCGGTTCCGCAGCACCGGGACGGTTGGTCTTGTACACGCGCGTCAAGTCGCCGCGTGATACGACGGTCGTCCATCGCTGGTATCACGGAAACGCGCTGCGTCAATCGGTGCGGCTCGGGATTCAGGGCAACGCGACAGAGGGCTATCGTACTTACAGTCGGCAGACCGTGACCGATGGTGACTGGCGGGTGGAGGTCAGAAGCGCCGACGGGGCCATCCTTCACGAGGAGCGGTTCGTAGTGCGATAGTCCGCGACCGATCGATTGCAGCAGTCGCCGAATGACGATACGCTGCCGGTAATGTCCCAAACCATCTCACGCCGAAAGTTCCTTCAGACCGCTGGCGCAACCGCTGCGATCGCTCCATTTCTGTCCATTCGCCCTCGTGCCAACGGCCCAACGGTCCGCCACGCGGGCATCGGCGCATCGGGTCAAGCACTGAGCGACTTGATGGCCTTCGCCAAACATCCGGCGTTCGATCTTGTCGCCGTCGCGGATGTCGACCTTGGACGGTTCGAGCGGCTCCAGGAGCGGTTCCCGAAAGTGCGCGTTTATCAGGACTGGCGCGAACTACTCAAAAAAGAGCACAAGAACATCGACTCGGTGAACGTCTCGACCCCGGACCACATGCACTGCCTCATCGCGCTCCAGGCGATGAAGCACGGCAAGGCGGTCTACGTCCAGAAGCCGCTCTGCAACACGCTGCGGGAAACCCGCACGCTCACGGAGTACGCGAGGCGCAAAGGCCTGACGACGCAGATGGGAATTCAGGTCTCCTCGAGCCGCGTGCAGCGAAGCGGCGAAGCGCTCGTTCGAAGCGGCATCGTCGGCAAGATTCGCGAGGTTCATACGTTCTCCAACAAGAGCTGGGGGGACGACAAACCAATCCCGGAACAAACCGATCCCGTGCCCGCTCCATTCAACTGGGATGAGTGGCTCGGCGTCAGCGCCGAACGACCCTTCAAACGCCAGGTGTATCACCCGTCACAATGGCGACGGCGCGTTGGTTTTGGCACTGGCACACTCGGCGACATGGGTTGCCATATCTACAGCCCTCCATATCGCGCCCTGAACTTGACGTGGCCGATAACCGTCACGGCAGCTGGCCCGGCGCCGACTGCCGAGAGTTGGGCGACCAGGGCGCGCGTCAAGCTGACGTATCCGGGCACCGAGTACACCGCCAACCAAACCGTGGACGTATGGTGGTATGACGGCGGTGAGCTGCCGCCGGACGAGATTCGCGAACCGATCGGTGCGCGCTTTCCGGAACAGGGCAGCGTCGTCGTTGGCACTGACGGAATGATCGTACTGCCTCACTTGTCGGCCGAACCGTTCGTGCTGCCGGACGCCAAGATGGCTTCGCTGCCGACCTTCGACCTGGCTGATCGGGATCACTATGGAGAGTTCCTTGACGTGATCCTGGGCGGCGGAAAGGAGAGGTGCTCAGCGAACTTCGACTATGCGGGCCCGCTGACCGAATCGGTGATTCTCGGAAACGTCGCGGCACGTTTTCCCGGCGAGACGCTGAAGTTCGACGGCAAAGCGCTGACGTTTCCCGACAAACCTGAGGCCAACCAGCACCTGACGCGCAGCTACCGCGACGGCTGGAAACCCAAGGACTGAGATTTGATTTTAGACGGCCTGCTGGAAGGATTGGGCGTGGCGGTCGGAAGAAAGCACCGGAACGTCGCACCGCCGTCGGCATTGTTCTCGGCGTGGATCGAACCGCCATGGGCGGCCACGATGGAACGGCTGATCGCCAAGCCGAGGCCAAGGCCCTGTTCCCGGAACGTCACGAACGGTTCGAACACGCGCTCGAGCTGACCGTCGGGTATCCCCGGACCGCGGTCGGACACAGCGAGTTCGACGAAGCCATCGTCGGCGCGTGTCGACAGCATAAGCAATCGATCGCCCGTGTCTGTCGTGTTCATCGCGTCGCACGCATTGAGGACGAGATTCAGGACGACCTGCTGCAGTTGGATGCGATCGCCCAGGACGGACGGCACCGCGGGCGCCAAGGCGCTCTTCACGTTGATGCGACGTGATGTGAGCTCTCCGACGGCGAGATCGATGACCTCACGAACGACGTCACTGAGATCCACTGGTTGCCGCGCGATTTCTTCTTTTCGCAGCAGCGCGCGAAGACGATCGATGACGGCGCCGGCCCGCTTGTCGTTCTTGATGATGTCCTCGACCGCGTCGCGAAGCTGCTCAACATCCAGGGGCTGGCGATTCAGGAAGTGCCGGGCGGCCTGTGCATTGGTGAGAACCGCGGTCAGCGGTTGACTCAGTTCGTGCGCGAGCGCCCCGGACAGCTCGCCCAGCGTCGCCACCCGGTTGAGATGTGCGAGCTGTCGCCGCTGCGCGTCCGCTTCCTGATAGGAGCGTTGCTGCTCGATGGCGATTCGCGCAATGTCGGCGGCCGTCTCGATGAGCCGCAGCTCTCGATCGCTGGGTTCGCGCGGCTCGGTGTAGTACATCGCAAAGGAACCAAGTACCTTGCGGCGAGGGGAAAAAATCGGCATTGACCAGCACGCACGCAGGCCAAACTTCTGTGCGACGTCACGATGGCCCTCCCACAGTGGATCGGTCAGGATGTCGGTGACGATCACTCGCTCACCGAGGTACATCGCCGTGCCGCACGATCCAGCATTGGGCCCAACCATCAATCCGTTAATCGCCTGTACGTAACCAGGAGGAAGACTCGGAGCGGCGCCGTGACGCACGGTGATGCCGTCTTCATCGAGCAAAAGCACCGTGCAGAACATGCCGTCGGCCTGGCCTTCAACGAGACGCGCGAGGCTGTCGAGCACGGCAGCCAACGCCGTGCCGGTCGCAATCATCTCCAGCACCTGATGCTGGGCGGCACGAAACGCGTCCTCCCGTCGGCGCTCGGTAATATCGCGCGAGATCACCAGGAGCTGGACGACCGCACCGTTGGCATCGGTGATTGGCGTCACGACGGCGTCGAACCACTTCGTGACTCCCGACGCCATCCGCATCGAGTAGTGAAAGCGGCCGGCGCCGCCCCGCCGGGCGCTGGCAATCGCTCGATCCGCTGCCTGTCGCATTTCGCCGTGGAAGAACTCGACGAGCAAACGATTCAGCAGCTCGTCGCCATCCGGAATTCCCATCAGTCGCAAGCCGACCGGATTGATGTAAAGGAGACGCCCTTCGAGGTCGAGGATCTTCACGCAGTCACCGGTGCTGTCGACGATCCGGCGATTGAGTTCCTGCGCCCGGCGCAGGGCTTCTTCGGCGCGCTTGCGCTCGGTGACGTCGGTGACGGTCCCGGCAAATCTGACGATGGCTCCCTGCTCGTTCCGACTCACCGAGCCGCGGGAATGAAACCAGCGATAGCTGCCATCGCGGTGGCGCATGCGGTATTCGCGGTCGTATGACGATGTCGCTCCGTTGAGATGAGCCTCGACGCGCTCCAGCGCGGATGCCGCGTCGTCGGGATGCACGAGTTTCGCCCACTCGTCGACATGGTCGCGGATCTCGTGATCGGCGAAGCCAAGAATTTCTTTGATGAAAGGATCGACGTGGATTTCGCCGGTCTCCAGGTTCCAGTGCCAGACGCCGACGCCGCCCGCCACCGCCGCGCGTCTGTAGAGATCGTCAGTGGGCATGGCGTTCGCGGTGAAACGCAGTTGTCGACATCACCGACCTGACCGCCTCCGCCAGCACGGCGGCATCGAACGGCTTGGTCAGTACTGGAGTATCGAGGGTGTTGCCAAAGTCTCGCGCCAACCGATCGCCGTCACCGGTGATGAGAACCACGGGTGGGCGCCTGTTCCGGGTGCGCAAGCGTTCGCGCAGTTCGAGACCGCTCACGCCAGGCAAACGTACGTCGGCGATGACGCAATCCACAACCGGGTCTTCGGCTTCGAACTCCTCCGCCGACGTGAACAATCTCACTTCGTGGCCCATCGCCCGCAGCAGCCGCGAGAGCGCCATGCGAACATCGTCATCGTCGTCGACGACCGCGAGGATCAGTGACTCGTTTGGGGACATCCTGCCGGGTATATCCTATTTTATATTGAGCCAAATGCGAGATACCCCAACTTCCCGCCGCGGTCGCGCGATTGCGGCGGCGGTACTGATTCACGCGGCGGCCCTGTTCGGTGACCAGGTGTCGCCCGCACTCGCCCAGGATACGGTCATGGTCGAGGTCGACCGGTCGATGGAGAACTATCGCCTCGATTCGCACATCCCAGGGATGGTATGGGCGATCGTTCAGGACGGCCGCGTCATTCATGTGAAGGCCTCCGGAATACAGGACATCGACACCAAACGTCCGGTCACACCCGACACGCTCTTCCGGATCGCGTCGATGACGAAGGCTTTCACCGCGCTTTCGATTCTGAAGCTCCGGGACGAAGGCAAGCTCGCGCTCGACGAACCCGTCGATCGCTACGTGCCGGAACTGAGCGGGTGGAACTACCCGACCGACGATTCACCGAAAATTCGCGTGCGAGAGCTGCTGACGCACACGGCGGGCTTCGTGACCGACGATCCGTGGGGTGATCGACAGACACCCATGCCGGAGGAGGATTTCACTCGTCTGCTGCGCCAAGGCGTGCACTTCACTCGACCGCCAGCGACTGCGATGGAGTACTCGAACCTGGGCTATGCACTGCTCGGCCGCATCATCGCGAACGTTTCGCGGCAACCGTACAAGGATTTTGTCCAGCGGCTGCTCTTCAATCCGCTCGGCATGAGTTCTACAGGGTATGACGCGACTGCTGCGCCGGCTGAGCGCCGCGCGCTTGGTTATCGTTGGGAAGACAACGCGTGGAAGCTCGAACCGACCATGGCACATGGCGCCTTCGGCGCGATGGGTGGGATCCAGACGAGTGCTGCCGATTACGCGAAGTGGATCGCGTATCTGCTCTCCGCGTGGCCGGCGCGTGACGGTGCCGACCCAGGACCTGTTCGTCGATCGAGCGTTCGGGAGCTCGCGCAGGGCGCCAACTTCCCCGCCGTCCGTCTGCGGCCCGGATCGAGTGGACCGGAGGCGTGCCGCGAGGCCGCCACTTACGCAATGGGTTTTTATGCCGCCAGCGACTGCGACCTGGGCCTCACATTGAGTCACGGCGGCGGCTATCCCGGCTACGGCTCGCACGTGCTCCTCCTGCCCGACTACGGCGTCGGAATCTTCGCGTTTGCCAACCGCACGTACGCAGGACCGCGCGCACCCGTGTGGGATGCAGCGGTGACGCTGCAACGCAGCGGGAGGTTGACGCCACGATCGTCGCAGCCGTCGGGCGCCCTCGCCGGCGCATACGCCGCTGCAACCAAGATGTTCGTCGCAGGTTCGGTGATGGGCGCCGGCGACGCGCTGGCGATGAACTTTCTGATGGACCGCGACGCCGCCCACTGGGCGCGCTACCTGGCCGACTTGAAGGCTGATGTCGGCACCTGCGAGACCGGTTCGCCGATCTCGCCCAGTGGGGCGCTGTCCGGCGAGTTCACGTGGCGGTGCGAGCGCGGGCGTATTCGCGGGCAACTGTTGCTCGCGCCCACGCCGGCGCCACGCATTCAATCGCTCACGCTAACGAGACAGGCGCCGTAACCCGGCGCGCTCAGAATCTCAAAATGAGACCTGCAGACGCACGGGTGAAATCGAGCCTGCCAGTGTGAATGACGTCAAAGTCGACATCGCCGAACGTCCGAAAATAGCGAACTTCCCCGCGCAGGCCGACGTTGTTGCCAAAGAAGAACATCGCGCCGCCGCCAAAATCCCACGCCGCCTTGCTGTTGTCGAGACTGAGCACGTCGCTGAACGCATCGACCTTAGAGCGAATCACTCCGAGACCGGCGAGACCATAAGGACGGAACCCGACCCCGCTTTGTCCGCCGATCGGTACGCCAATCAGCAAATTGCCGGTCGCCGTCAAAACGCTGCTCCCGCCGATGTCGGTCTTGCCGTAAAAATCCGGGCTGTGCGCGATGTCCGCTTCGAGACCGAGCACGCCGGCGCCCATGTAAGCCAAGGACACGCCCCAGTCGAGGCGCTTCGCATCGATCGCATTCGCCAGTGGCTGCCCCGAGTTGCCGCCGAAATTCACGCCGATGAACGGGATGATCATGCCGTCGGCTCGCGCCGCGGCCGGCGTGACAATTCCGAGCACCAAAGTGAGTACCAGCGTTCGTCGCCACGGAAAAACACGGAAGAACACGGACCGGATTGTGAGTGACATGCAGTCTCCTCTGTGATCACGTCAGCGCGGCTATACCTCCATTGTGACATCGGATCGGATGGCGACGCTCCTGCGCTACATGCGGCTCAGCTGGCGAGCACACTCACCGCACCCCGGCTCACAGATCTCGTTGGAACCCGTAACCTTCGACAACACAGCCTCGAGTACCGGCGTCATCGCCGCCAGCTGTTTCGCGCGAATCACGCAATCCCATAATCGCTCGAACTTCTTCCAGCCCGCGGCGTAGAAGAAATGCTTCGCCTGATGCTTGAGCGTTCCGTGCGACAGGGAACCGCGCGCGATTGACGGCCACCGGTAAAACTCGCGGTACGCCCAATCGTAGCCGTCCTTCAACGCTTCGGGGCTCAGCCGCGCCGGGCGATAGATCACATGTCGCGTGTCGTAAAGATCCCAATCGTGGGTGATGATGCGCTGCTCAGCCTGCATTCGGGCAAAGAGTTTCGTCCCCGGATACGGCGTCTGAATGTGAAAGGTCGCGGTCGTAATCCCCTGGTCGATCGCCCAGTCAACCGTTCGCCGGAACACATCCTGACCGTCGTCGTCCATTCCGAAGACGAAGCTGCCGTTGATCATGATCCCGAGATCGTGAAGGCGGCGTGTGACGGCGGCGTAGTCGCGTCCGAGATTCTGACGCTTGTTGGCGCGGGCAAGATTTGCCGGTGTCAACGTCTCGAATCCGACAAAGATGCTTCGCAAACCGGCGGCGGCCGCTTGCTCGATCAGGTTGCCGTGAAGAATCGAGTCGACGGTCGCAGCTCCCTGGAAGAGCCGGCCCATGCCGCGCATGCCGTCGAACAACGCCGCGGCGAATCGCCGGTGGCCGAGCAGATGGTCGTCGAGAAAGTACAGGTGCCGCCCCGGCAGCCGCGACATTTCAGCCAGGGCGTCATCGACGCGCTGGGTATAGAACGATCGCCCGCCCTCGAAGAACGCGTCCTTGTAGCAGAAGTCGCAATGCTGCGGACAGCCGCGGCTGACGACGATCGAATTGGGAACCAGGTAGAGGTGTCGATTGATGAGATCGCGGCGGATCGGCGGTATCCGGTCCAGCGTTCGATCGGAGGTCGACACGTAACGGCGACACGGCCGACCGGCGCGGAAATCGTCGAGAAACGTTGGGAAGGTTTGTTCGCCCGGCCCGAGAAAGATCGCGTCCGCGTGCAGCGCCGCTTCGTCGGGCAGCGACGTGACGTGCAATCCTCCGAGAGCGACGAAGGCGCCGCGCGCGCGATAGTCATCGGCCAACGCATAGGCGCGCCGTGCGCTCGTGATGTAGACCTGAATGACCACCAGGTCCGGACGATCGCCGGTGCGGATCTTCACCACATGTTCATCCTCGATCACCGCCTCGTCGTCTGGCCTGAGGTAGGCGGCAAGCGTTGCCAGGCCGAGTGGGGGAAACAATGAGTATTTGATTGGGCGCCAGTACCGGCTGGTCGCCTCGGTGAGCGCCGGCAGAATGAATTTGACGCGCAGTGGTCGCATGACGAGCGGGCTCGTCGCAGGCGATTTGCTTTGTATTACAAAGTTAACGCTATTGTCAAGTCAGACACTGACGGGGCGCACGCCGCCGCTCGGCCAAGAACTTTCACAATTCGCCACCGAATCGTCACACCTGCAGGCGTGCCACTTGCACGACACTGGACTGACACGGTCACGTCAAAGCCGATTCGTACGTAGATGAGAGCAACGCGGTGTGTGTGTTGACCACAATCGGGCACACACGAAGAGGCACAACATGAGCATGAAGAAAGTCGGACGACGGGAAGCACTGGGCGCAATCGGTTCAGCGGGCGCAGCGCTGGCGTTTGGCTGCGGCAGTTCACCAACCAGTCCAGACACGACACCTTCAAACACCACCACGACCGGATCGACAACCGCGGCGTGCGCGGTGACGCCAAGCGAGACGGCCGGCCCGTACCCGTCGCTCGTCGATCTATATCGCAGTGATATTCGGGAGGGAAAAACTGGCACCGTGCTGACGCTCACGGTCAAGGTCGTGAACGTCAACGCAGGATGCGCGGCAGTCGCCGGTGCCGACGTCGAGGTCTGGCACTGTGATTCAGCCGGCAACTATTCGGAATATGGGACGCAGACGACCCAGAACTATCTCCGCGGCATCCAGACGACCAACAGTAGCGGCGAGGTCACGTTCACGACGATCTATCCGGGCTGGTATCAGGGACGAGCCACCCACATCCACCTGGAGGTGAAGGCCAACGGCGTCTCTCGGAAGATCACGCAGATTGCATTTCCCGAGAGCACCAACACCACAGTGTACCGAACGGGAGTGTACGCGTCGCGGGGATCGAATCCGAACTCGAATTTGTCGGATGGGATTTTCGCCGACAGCCTGTCGGCCGAACTCGTCACCCCGTCGGGCGATCCAACGTCCGGCTATGCCGCCAGCTGTCAAGTCGCGGTTTCTGTCTAGATCATATCTGATGTTGGACGCGCCCGCGAGTCTTGACGGATTCGCGGGCGGCCGTGTTAGTGTGGCGCCTTTGGGGTGAAGGCGTGATTCATGTTCATGATCTCGTCAAGACTTTCGGCGAGCTGAAGGCTGTCGATCACATCTCGTTCGAGGTCGCCGAAGGAGAAATCTTCGCCTTCCTC
>DASTVZ010000043.1:0-30697 GCA_035758845.1 Vicinamibacterales bacterium | reverse complement strand
TGTCGAGCAAGCCGATGGAGTACGTGCTGTCGCAGCTGGGAAATTGAAATTTCTGATTGTTGATTTCTGATTGCTGATTGTCGGCGGGGTCTAAAGACCCCGCCCCTACAATGCCGCCTTGTCGATGTAGGGCGCGGTCTTTAGACCGCGCCCCAAATACATTTCCGCACTCCTTCTAGGGCGTGATCTTCGCGACCAGCGTCCCCCAGTTGGCAAGCACGCTACGGAAGCAGCCGTTGCCGGGCCCGGCGGACTCCTGGCAGGGAATCGTCTCGTTGGCGACCCAGACGTTTCCGCTGGCGTCAACCACTGCCGCTGAATAGTCGCCCCAACGTCCGCTGCGATCGTCGAAGACCGGATACCCGGTGAAGCCGTCATCGGGGAAGACGCCGCGCGAAGTGAGTTTCACTTCCGTTGCACCTGTGGCGAGGCTCACCTTCGCGTAGCCGGTGCCGGGGAACATTCCGGGTCCGACGATGCTGAATCCGATCGCGCCCTTGCCATCCTTATTTACTGCGATTGAGGGATACATGACGCTCTGACCGTTGACGGCGACGTACCCGCCACCAGCAAACGTTCCGGTCAAATCGCTGCCGCTCCATCCGGGCGTCAAGGCGAACCACGCGCCCGCCGTCCGCGTCGGCCCATTCTGCGTCCTCACAACCGTTGTCACGGTGCTCCAGAGCTTTCCGTCCGCGAACATCACCTGCTGCATGCGATCGTCGTTGCTGTCGACAAGCGGCGCATGGACGGTGAACGTCTGGCCGAGGAGACTTCCATTCAGCAGGCCGCAGCCCACAAGCATGAACAGATCCGGCGCGCAGATCTTTCCGACCGGAATGTTCGGTTGCTGAGCCGCGGGCGGCTGGCCGTAGACGATCGTATTGCCGACGATCTCGTTCTGGATCTGGATCGCGGGGGTTGTCTGAATCGACTTGGTATTGGTTGCCGCCCAAATCGCAATTCGATTATCGACACTCCCGAAGAATTCCAGCGCGCTCAGGAAGTACTGCGTGCCGTTGTTTGCGGTCGCGTAGGCCCCGCCCGGCGGTATGGTTGCCGGTTGGAGTGTGTAGGAGATTCCTTCGGCGAGCGGCCCGCCCTCCATCACGTACTGAATGTTTGCAGCAGCGCCGGCCGCCATGGCTGCTTTGTCGATTGCGTAGACCTGCGCGCCGTTGAAGCCCGGCTCGAAGATAGGGAATTCGTTGGTCGAGACCCAGAACGCATTCGCATCCGCACCAATGAGCGGCTGGTCGCCGAAGCAGGGACACCCGGGGTGAGTTGGCGTTCCATTGGTGCCATTGTTCGTGAGATCGATTTCATAAACGGTGTAGCTGGCCAATGGACTTGCTCCGCCGCTCACCGCGATTAGTGCGCTCGAATGAGGCAGAAACGCACCCGTCGTTGGATTCACGTCGATTTCGAGTATCGAGACGAACCAGCGATTCGTTTGCGTATCGAAGTAAATCCGCGGGTCTGCGAGAAACGGGCCGAAAGGACCGTTCGGTCGTGTGAAAGCGGAAGGCAACCCGAAGAACTGATTCATCGAAGCCGTCGCGAGCCGTTGTCCGGTCGTCGTATAGGCGGCAATCGCGCTGTTCACCGCGGCGAGAATGCACGGGCCGCCTGCGCACTGAGTGGTGCCGCCGATGGCCAGACCCTGATCCGGCGGTTCGGTGCTGAACTGGTTGCCGCTGTCGGTGATTATCTGATCGAGATGTGTCAACGACAGGAACGCAGGGTTTGCCAGGCTCACCGGCAGCCCATCCGGCGTGGGCACGTGTGAGGCGGGAACACGCGACTGACTCACACTGCCGGTGATGAACCGCTGAAACGACCGGTTCTGTTCCGGTCCTTCTCTTCGCCCCTCAATGGAATCCTGTGCCGGAGCGGTCGTCCCGTCGCCGAACCCGCCCGTCCCTCTCGGGTTGAGTTTCTTCGTTTGTGCGTGAGCGGTGCTGGCGAGTGCCAGCGCCGCAACCATGACAAAAGCGGTGACCTTCATTGAGTTACCGTCCTCCCTGTTGCGAGTCGGTCGAAGTGAGAGGCACAGAGTGTACTACCACGGCGGCCGATCGTCGCACCATCGAGGCTTGTCTACCGCGCTTACGTTTTTGTTATCTGTCTGGCTTCATCAGTATCCAACCGCGCGCTATCCTTTAATCAAGATGAAGAGAATGGAGTGGACTCCCCGTGAGGTGGTGGATGTTGAAGGGCCACGCGCGCTGATCCGCGCGTATCTCGAGCAACGCGACGTGCGGGAGTTCTGCAGCAGCGTCATCCTCACGGCTCGGATTCCCGCCGCCTGTGACCTCGGCTGCGGCTTCGGACGCTTGACTCCGGTCCTCACCGAGTTCGCCGAGCGGGTCGTCGGGTTCGAACGCGAGCAAGGACTGTTGTCGATCGCGCGATCCTTGCAGCCGTCCGTCGAGTTTCAACAAATCAACTCGCTCACACAGGTGCCGGCCGAGGACGGGGCCTTTGCGTTCGGTCTCGTGTTCACCGTCCTGCAGCACGTTCCGGAACCAGAGGTGCAGACGGTGATCCACGAATTACGACGGATCGTCGCGCCGAATGGACATTTGTTGCTGTGTGAAGAGACTGATCCAACCCTCGAGGCCGGCGATCGCGTCAACGCTCACCTCGGGTATACCTGTGGGCGTCCCGTGATGACCTATGAATCCTGGTTGGCGCCGTGGCGACTCGTGGCAACGAAGCCGCGAATGATCGAGCCCGACTACCCGCGAGCGGATGTCGGAACGTACATGCTCTTTGCGGGGCCGGGACATTAGATTTCACAACCACGTCATCGGAAGCGGATCACGGCGTCATTACCGGACCGCGGCGTATAGTCCTACGTGCTCGCCGCGAGTAGGCGATCCTCGAAGTTGTAGTCCTTCCGGCGACGTGGCTGCTGCTGATACCACGCGAAGCTGTCGGCGAGTGCGGTCTCCAACTTCGTCGGCGTGACGCCCAGGATGCGCGGCGCCTTCTCGACCACGGTGATGTGCGGCGGAAGATCCAGGAATTCTCCGAAATACAGGTTCTTGCCGATCAGTTGTCCACCCGCCGCCTCAATCGTCGCTCGCGGGATGGCCGCGAAGGTGGGGGTTCGTCCAGCGATCCGCGCCAGAGTCTCCACGAAGCTCCGTTGCGTGAGAGGCTCCGTGTGCGCGATGTTGAATGCTTCACCCGCCGCATCGGCCACCTCGAGCGCGCGCACGCACGCTTCCGCGAGATCCGATACGAAGACCCACTGCGTGGGCGTATCACCGCCATCGGGCAAAATGATCGGACGACCGTCAAAAAGACGATCCCAGAAGAACTGCTCGCGATAGAAGGGTTGGCTCGGTCCGTGGACGAACGGTGGTCGAAACGTGGTCGCAGGGAAACAGGAGTCCGCGTGCATGCGAAAGAGCGCCCGCTCGCTTGACGCTTTGTGTTGTGCGTAAGGACTTGGGTAGTCATCGGCGACGAGTGGAGCACTTTCGCGCAGCTCCAGCCCAGGACCGTATGCGGCGACGCTCGAGATGAAGACGTAGCGCTGAAGCTCGGCTCCGCAGGCGCGCGCTGCAGCTTCGACCTGATTCGCGGTCGTTCCCTTTTCCCAGTCGTACGCGACATCGAACACGATGTCGAACCGGCCGTCACGAAGCGCGCGCGTGAGTGCCGGGAGATCACCACGGTCCGCCTGGACGTTTTTGATGTCGGGCCCGAGATCGTGATGATCGCGCCGATGCAGAACCGTGACGTCGTAACCACGCCGCGCAAGCCGCCGTACGATTTCTCGCCCGATGAAGAGAGTTCCGCCGATCACGAGCGTTCTCATACACGATTTCCTTTTCCCTTTTCCCTTTTGCCTTTTCCCTTTTCCCTTTTCCCTTTCTCACTGCTCGCGGGGCCCCACTTCCGCTCGCTCGCGCTCGGCGACTTCGCGCCTCGCGCGGGCGGCAGGCGCTTTCCCTTTTCCCTTTTTCCCTGTCAATTCGGCCGCACGTCCACGATCCACGGTTCCAGAAATCGACCGTATCGCAGCGTGACCGTGTAACTCGGTGTCCAGGATCTTGGTGGATTCCGGTAATGCAACGCCGAGGCGTCACGAAGCCTGGTTGACAACGGGAGCGGCACGTTGATGGTTGATGGCATCACAGAGATGACGAAGCCGGACAGAGTCACCAGCGGGGGAGATACTGACACTCCCTTCGCAACGGCGCCGATACGCGCCGTCGTAATGAGGTATCGCGATGCGTCCGGGTATGTGCGTCGAAGGGTATCAGCATCGGCGCCCACATCGATCGCGACAAGGCGTGTGAGGCGATCCAACGACGAGGGGTCCGGCTTCACGGCCGGGTTCTCCGCCGACTGTTGCGCCGCGAGAGCTTCGGCGCGCTTACGGACACGCTGATATGCGGGTCCGTCGTACTCCAGCACGATGTAACCGTTTCGCTGCGGCTGCTCTAACACTCGTCTCTCGGCAGAGACTGGTCGATCTGGACAGGTGAAACCCAGAGGACGAATCTTGTCGCACGGGAAGCCTTCGTTGTCTGGCGACGTCCACTCGAGGCGGAGAATGGTTGCGGTCGACTCGGAACCAGAGGCAGTAATTCGCAGTTCGCGCTCAGTCAACGTGATCGCACCTGCGGGTGCGTTGCGGCGATTCAGGTAGCCCGTGCCGAGCGCCACAACGTTGGTGACGCAGACGATGAGCGCCGCAGCGAGCAGGAGCCATCGGCGCATCATGATGCCGCCCCTGCCGAGCGACGGAGCCGTTGCAGCAGCACCATCAACCCGATCGCCGTGATACCGACGATGAGAAAAAAGACATACTTCGGCATTACGTCCCACCACCAATCGACGTAACGAAGCAGGAGAAGCACGCCGAAGAATGCCGCCCCGAGATTGACGGTCTCGGTCCATCGGCGGCGAATGCCGACGATGAGCATGCTGGCGGCGAGCGTAAAGCCGGCAAGCTGATACAGGTGTTCGACGGTCCTTGTCGCCAGCGGTATCTGGCTCTGGGTGCCCGACTCACTCAGGATCAGCAGAGCGAGGCAAAGCGGCGTCAGCCCTGCCAGCCGCAGGGTCTGGGAGAACCCGTAGCGTGTACGGTTGATCTCGGCTTGCGCAAAGACCGCAATCAGGACGGCTGGCAGCAGGACCGATTCCGGTCGGCTGAACAGGACATCGAGCGGGAGCCGATACCAACTGAGAATGGATGTTGAGAAGAAGGTGATCGCGCAAATTGCGCCCGCCGCCAGAAGCAGCCGAAGATCCCACGTGTACGCCAATGCGAAGGCGAACGCGCTCCAGACGAGAAAGGCGCGAGGCGATGGAACAGCGTTGAGGACGGTGCCCAGGACGTAGACGTTCATCACGAAACAGCCGAAGGCAAGGATTGAAAGCAGCGCTGTGAAGTAGAGCGTTCGCTCTACACGTGCCGTCGCAACAGCACCGGCAAGGGCGGCGAGTGGCGCGATCCATACCACCGCAATCTGGACCGGAGTGGACAGCACCCCCCAAAAACGTTCGAAGAATAGAACTGCCGCGGCAGTGCATGCGGCCGCACCGAGCAGCGACACGATCCGCAAACCGAGCGACAGCTGAGATTCGGCGCGCGAGCGATCGACTTCGAAGCGCTCGCTCAGCGTGGCGATCAGGTTGCGATGGTAATCGTGGAGTTGCGCGCGCTGTTCATCGGTCAGGCTGATTGCGCCCCGCCGTTCGAGTTCATCAAGCTCGGCGCGGAACGCGTTGATGCGGTTCACGCGCGCCTGTGCCTCCTCGCGAGTGGTGTCAGCGAGCCCGGACATGAGTCGATGCGGGGATTATAGCCACACCGCTCCTCCTGAGGCCCTGGCCTTTCTGAAGGAGCTGACAGTCGGAGCCGTCGGTACGCGCGGGAAATAATTGTCGCCGACCAAACGGTTGGCTTTTTGCCTCTAATTCCTCCGCGATGCGAAATGCGCCGATTTTGGCGCATTTCGCGTGTCCGGTTCCATCAAAAGCGTCACTGAAGCGACGAGATTCGTATGTGGCGTTTCCGCGTGTGCAAGTGCATGCAGCGGGTACTCAACGGACAATCGCAGGAGGATCACATGACTCGACGTGTCGCAGCCGTCGTCATCGTACTCACGATTTTTCCGGCGGTACTCTACGCTCAGGACAACGTGCTCACGGTCACGGCTCAATCGGCCGATGTGCACAAAAGCCCGAGCACCGCAGCGCCTGTTGTCGGGCATGCGTCGAAAGGCACCGCGTTGCCGGTTGTGCGCAATCTGGGAAGCTGGGTCCAGGTGACCTGGGTCGGTGCGCCTGATGGCATCGGTTACGTGCACACGACGATGGGACGCATGAATATGCCGACGACAAGTGCGCCGACCACCGCTTCGCCGCGCACATCTTCTTCGCTCGCACCGTCATCTGTAGCTGCATCTCCGTCATCGGCCGCGCCTGCGCCGGTTCCGCTTGCGACGACGCAGCGGACGCTGCCGCCCGCCGGTCAGGGCACACCGATCAGCCACGTCGTCGGCGTTGGCGGCATGGTGGGATCGATGAGCAGCTTCGGGGCAACGGCGCGCTGGTGGCACGACAAGCACCTTGGCGTGCAGGTCGGGTTCACGCGGGATGCGATGTCAAGCGACACCGCCGCGGGCCGCGTGACGTCGATGCAGATTGAGCCGGGAGTGGTGTACGCGCTGTTCGACCGCGTCCCGGGTTACGTCTGGATCCGTCCCTACGTGGGATCCGCGCTCAGCTTCCGCCACCAGACATGGAAAGACGCGGCACCGGTGCCGGCCGTTTCGGACAACGGTGTTGGGTATCGCGTGTTCGGCGGCAGCGAGTTCACGTTCGCGAGCGTGACGCAGTTCGGACTGAGCGCCGAGGTTGGATACCGTCACGTGCCGACTGCATTTACCGGTTTTGAACCCGATCGCATGAGCGTCGCGGTCATCGGACACTGGTACTTCAAGTAGTCCGCATGAAGCGCGTTCGCTGATTCTCCGAGTGCCGGGGCCGCAGCGGCCAAATCAAGGACGCTGCGCGTCCCGGCCTCTCCCTTCCCGTAGGGCGCCGTCCGCGTGACCAATCAGCGAAAGAGTCTCCAACCCTTTTCGACGAGCGCGGCCTTCCACTGCTCGCCGGTCGTCAACACATCGTCGTACGACGGGCACACCTTGGCGAGCATGCTGTCGGCGCGTACGCCCGTCAGCAGCCGCAACTCCCATCCGAGTCGATGCGAAAACAATTTGCAGGTCATCTCGCGGCGGCCTCGCCGCATCACGAACAACTCACTCAGTTCGGTCGGTGAACCATTCCAGTTCGGACGCGCGGGTAGGTCGGCCATCAAGGGGAATTTTACCGATCACCGTCACCCACGCGTAACACAATAGAACTCGTGAGCGGACCATCACTCCTGCCGGAGCGCGGTGACCAGATTCACGCGGATTGCCCGGCGCCAAGTATGAATCGCTCATCACTAATCGCCGATCCTGAATCGCTGAATCCAGAATCGTCGAATCGCTGAACCTCGAGTCGATTCAGGGATTCGTGGATTCAGGGGCGGTGGAGTTGATTCGTAAATTCGAGGATTCGAGGATTCGTGATTGTCAGATTCACGATTAGTGATCAGCGATTAGCGATTAGCGATTCTACTCCGCTCTCAGCACCGACATCGGCGTCAGCCGCACGGCTCGCCACGCCGGCACGAGCGTGCCGGCGAACACCGTCAGCAGTGCGACGCCGACGGCCGTGGCAAAGGTTGCTGGATCGCTGGGCGCGACGCCGAAGAGCAAGGCGCTCATTCCTCGAGCGGCGGCGTAGCCGCCGCCGACGCCAGGGAGAATGCCGAACAACGCCAGGCGCATTCCGTCGGCGAGGATCATCCGTCCGACTCGCGCGGGATCCGCACCCAATGCGAGGCGTACGCCGATCTCCTGCGACCGCTGCGAGACGGTGTACGCGAGCAGCCCATAGATCCCAACTGCGGAGAGCAGGATCGCAACGACAGCGAACACGCCCAACACCCGCAGCTGTCCGCGGCGGCTGGCCGTCTCGCCCGCGATCACTTGGGTCATCGGACGCATGTTGGAAACTGGCTGATCGGCATCGATCGAATGGACGATCTCGCGGACCGCAGACGCCAGCGGAGCCTCCTGGCCCGAATGCCGAATCACCAGATCCTTGGGATCAAAACCGCCGGGGAATGGATCGGGCGCCTGCGCGGCGGGGAGATACATTTGCGGCTCGCTGGTCCGCTCCAACCCGCGAACCTTGATGTCACCGACCACGCCCACGACCGTTCGAGTGTCATCGAGGTGGCGGAACGTCTTGCCGATTGGATCCTGGCCGGGCCAGTAACGCTCAGCGAATGACGCGCTCACGACGGCGACCCAGGCGCGATCGGCACGATCGCCGTCTTCGACATCGCGTCCCCGTTGAAGCGGAATCCCCATCGTCGTGAAGTATTGGGGTGTGACCCAGCGATGGCTGACGCCTTCTCGGCGACGTGGTGCCGCCTCGCGGCCAGGAACGGCGACCGCGGTGACGAGACCGGTTGTGACCATCGGCAGGCCGCTGGTGAACGCCGCGCTTTGCACACCCGGCAGCGTACGCACGCGCTCGAGGATGCGATCGTAGAACTGGACTCGCTGCACCGGCTTGTCGTACTTCGGTCGCGGCAGGGCGACATGAAGCGCCAGAACGTTCTCCGGCCTGAAGCCGGGCTCAATCGCTTGGACGCGCCAGACAGCCCTGATCAAGAGGCCGGATGTAATGAGCAGGACGACCGACATCGCGACTTCAACGGCGACCAGAACGGCGCGGAGTCGCTGTTTCGCACCGCCACCAGCCCGAACGCCTTCGCGAAGCGCATCGAATGTGGTGCCGCGGCCCGCCCGAATCGCCGGAAACAAACCGAAGCCGAGCGCGGTCAGCGTCGTGAACAGCGACGCGAAGCCGATCACGCGCAGATCCAGGTGAGGTTCTGTGGCGATGGGCAGCGTATCAGGAACGAGGCTGGCAAACAGCGGGACCGCGGCGGCGGCCACGAGCAGGCCTGCCGCGCCGCCGGCGATCGTCAGGACCAGGCTCTCGGTCACCAGCTGCCGCATCAGGCGTTCTCGTCCCGCGCCGAGTGCCGCCCGTACCGCCAGCTCGCGCTCCCGCCCTGCGGCTCTGGCGAGCAGCAGGTTGGCGAGGTTGGCGCAGGTGAGGAGCAGCAGACACAGGCTTGCGCCGCCGAGCGCAATGAGCATCAGGCGGAAGCGCGGCGACATGTTCTCGCGCATCCGAAAAAAGCTGATCCCGGTTTCGGCATTCGTGTCGGGGTAGTCACGCGCCAGACGACTCACAATGAGGTCCAGATCTGCGCGAGCCTGTTCGAAGGTGACACCTGGTTTCAGGCGCGCCACGCCCCGAATGTACGTGTTGGTACGGTCCTCGTAGTCTTCGTTCCGGAAGACGAGCCCCGTCCACATCTGAACGTTGCGCGTGGGGAAGTAGAAGTCCCGCGGCATCACGCCGATGATCGTGTGCGGCACACCGTCGAGGCGGACCGCCCGGCCGACGACTGAAGAATCGCCCCCGAATTGCGATTGCCACAGGCCGTAGCTGATGACGACCGCGCTGCGATCGTTTTCGCGCGGCTCGAACACTCGCCCGAGTACGGGGCTCACGCCGAGAAGCGGAAGCACTTCCTGCGTCACCGGCGCGATCTCTACGCGGCGCGGCTCGCCGACGCCCACGAGGTTGACGCCGGCGCCGGTGAACGCACCCATGGCCTCGAACGACGAGCTCATCGACTTGAAGTCACGGTAGTTCGACGGGGAGAACTCGTTCATGCACCCCCATCCGCCTCCGCTTCTCGGGCCTTCGCACAGACGGACAAGTGCCTCTGGGTCGGCGAAGGGGAGAGGCCGCAGCAGCACGAAATCGGCGACCGAGAATGCGGCGGTATTGGCGCCGACGCCAAGCGCGGTGACGACAACGGCGGTCAACGCAAAGCTGCGGGCCCGGTTGAGCGTGCGCGCCGTGTAGCGCAGATCCTGTTTCAGGACGTCCCAGTGCGCGGCGGGTGCATTCATGATCACCTCGTGAAGAACGCCGAACCACAACCCGATGCGCGCGACACCGCGGGTGTCGCGCAGGTGGATTCGGAAGATGGCCTCCATTTCGTCGCCGTAATCCGCGCGGAACGAGGCGGGATACAGATAGAGCAGGAGTCGGTAGATCGGCATCACACCTTCCGAGGCGCAAGTCCCTTCGCGCGCGCGAGGTCGAGCATCTGGGCGAGCCGGCGCGATTCCGCCTTGGCGACGTCGCGGCCGAACGGCGTGATCCGGTAATACCGCCGGCGCTCGTCGTCCATGTCCCTCGCCGGACGCGAGCTGACCTCACGAATCAGTCCCTGTTGCACCATCCGGTCGATCGATCGGTAGAGGGTGCCGGGGCTCAGCCGCAACGCACCGCCGGTACGGGCGGCGACGTCCTTGATGACGGCGTAGCCATGCCGATCCTCATCGGCTAGAGCCACCAGGATGTGAAAGGCGGCCGGCGGCAGCGGCAGCAGCGATTCGGCTTCGGTATTCACACCGTGAGTATATCCACAGTGCACATAGTTCGATAGTTGGACGTCGGCAGTGGGATTCGGTTGGCCGGACGGCTGACGCGAAATCAAACGAGAGACAGGCTGGGGGGACCGCGGGAGTCGAGGCTGCGCAGAATCAGCGCGAAGGCTCGATCAATGCCGCCGCGAGGAGAGCCGCGCGCACGGCGGTAGTCTAGCAGGGTGCGGCGGGAACTGATCGTCGGTCCCGGGAATCTGGCGTTGACCCGGCGAAAAGAGCTAAGGATATATATGCGCGACTACGAACAAAAATTTGCCATCAACGAATTACTCATCAGGTATTTCAGGGCGCTCGATGAGAAGGACTTTACCCTCGAGACGATGGAGTCCATATTCACCAGCGACGTCAGGATCGAGCGGCCAAATGGTTCGATACTTCACGGCCCGGCTGATATCGTCAGCAATCAAAAAGAGAGCTTTACGCGCTTCAAAGCGACTCAGCATTTGCTGGTCGGCTGTGATGTCCGGCTCCATGATGCGACGGCTCATGTTCGGGGGAACGTGATCGCTCTGCATCTATGGGCGGACGGCTATGGCGAGCCAGACAAGGATGAAAACTATTTCCTTGCCGGCGGTGTGATGACAGCGCAAGCAACGCAAACAAGCTCCGGCTGGCGAATTAGCGCCCTTAAGAACGACGTAGTTTGGCGCAGGGGCACCGGGCTCAAGAAACTAGTCAATGACCCGCTCTATCGTCCGAAAACTGAAAATAGCTAATGTAGAGCACGATAATGGCGCGCCGCCGCAACCGGCGGAGGCACCGTCTCGCTTGCGGCGACGACGACCGCATCATCGCCCTATTCGTTCCTCGACGCTGGTGCAAAATTATCGTCAGCAACTGGTTCAGCGGACTCGTCAATCGAGTGGCTTGATTCGAATGTTCTTGTAGAACACGGTGCCTTTGGGATCGTGAGCCTGGAGCGCGATTGTGCCGGGGCCCGTGATTCTGCGACCCGGCCCTTCGGGACCTCCGTTCCAGTCCGCCGGCTGGGTCCAATTCACGACCTGCTTGTCGTTGACCTTGACCGTGATTGTGTTGCCGAGCACGGTGATCGTCTGGGTGAACCACTCATCGTCCTTCACCGGTGATTGTTCGAGATCAGCCACGTGATAGAGGCTACCCGTTCTAGGACCTCCCGTGGCGTTGTAAACCTGGATTTCGAAACCCTTCGATGGGAAACGCCCGGACGCGCGCGCGTTCCCGCCGATCTCTTCGAATTCCGTTAGGACGTAGACACCACCATTCGAACCGGGGCGGCACATGACATCTATCTTCAGTTCGAAATTTCGAAAGCTGTGGTTTTTGAATGACCCGTCGTAGTAAAGGTGACTGGCCGGACCACTGGCGACGATCGCCCCGTCGCGAACCGTAAACGACTCCTTGGCTCCGCTGATTTTCCAGCCGGTAAGGTCTTTTCCGTTGAACAGGCTCGTGAATCCGGGTTCGACGCTCGGTGCTCCCTGGTGCACCGCTGCTGCAAGCGCCAGGAGGACAAAGAGGTTCTTCATGGCGGCGAGTCTACCAAAGACCAGATGAACACGGCGCGCTTCGATTCTTCGACTCTTCGGATCTTCGACGTTGACCGTGGGTTCGTGTCAGCTCGACAGAGGAAACCGCTCGATCCATTCACTTCGGTCGTTCGATGAGGACGACATCCGATTCGTCCCTGGACCGATCGAAGAGCAACTCGCGGCCGTCCTGGGAAATATCGAAATCACCAATCGTAAAACCGCGGCCGAGCGCCGTGAGTTGCCGCTCGCGTCCAGTCTTGAGATCGCGCACCCAGAGCTCTTTGTAAGACACATCTCCTTTCAAGATCACCAGCGCATCGTCTCCGTCGAGAAACGCCACGCGTCGCGCGCCGCGACTCAAGACGATTTCAGGCAGAGGATACGGGCTCCCATCCGCCGCGACGGCCTTCAGGGTAAATGTCGTCCCCACATCAGTTCCGGAGTAGATCAGAAAGCGACTCGAAGGGGACCAGACGGGATCGAGTGCGAAGCCTGCGACAAGGAGAACTGGTGTGCCTCCATTGACCGGCACCTTGAACAACGCTGGCTGACCGTCACGATTCGCGGCGACGGCAATCCACTGTCCGTCGGGAGACCAGGCGGGCGATCCGCGCACGTCGAGCGCCTCAGTGAGTTGTCGAACGCCGCTTCCATCGGCATTCATGACCTGCAGTCGCGTGACTCGGCCTCGCCGCACCGGGAAGACGAACTGCTGGCCGTTCGGGGCAATCGCCGGAGCAGCGACGATGCGGCCATCGCGACCGTTCCAGAGCTCAGTGGGTTTGTCCCCCTCGCCGAGCTTCCAGAGGCCGTCGGTACCGGACGTCGACGCGCGATACAGCATGTAGTCCGGCCCGAATCGCGGCGACAATCCGTGCGCTGTCGGAAGAGTGACACGAACCGCTCGCGACTCGTCGATTGGGCGATCGCCGATTGTTGCGCGCCACAACCCTGACGTCGGTCGCGATACGGCCCCGACGATTCGTTGGCCATCGGCGCTGGCAGCAATGGACGTGTACGGATCGACACCCGTGTTGAGACGCTGGGAGACACGCCATTCCACATTCAGCGCATGAACCCACGGACCCGAGCCATCATCAGCAGTGGCCAGATACAGCAGCGTCCGGCTGTCCAGGAATGTGGGAAACAGGACCCGCGAGTCGTGAAAGGTGAGTCGCTCGGGCGCGCCGCCATCGGCGTGAATGCGCCACACGTCCATTTGATCCGGTGGAAACCCACGAACGAAATAGATGAACGCGCCATCCGGCGACCACCGTGGAGCGTGATTGTGGACGCCGGGTTTCGAAACCAGGATTTCCCTGTCGGTTCCCTGCTCCAAATCGTGCACGAACATCGGATCGCCGGGGCTGCCTGTGTGATACACGAGCCGCCTCCCGTCGGCCGACCAGTCGGCCCCGCCCATGTTGGGAACATAGCGATCCATATACGGGCGGAGCTGACCGCCAATCGTCGGCACCGTCCAGCCGTTGGACTGCGCCCTGTTCTCCGGGTCCCACAAACGAACCCACAGTGTGACCAGCGTGCCATCCGGCGTGAACGCAACGTTGGGAACTTCGTGATTTCGCAGGTCCGGCACGCGGCCGTTCGTCAGATTGCTGAAGCTGTCTGCCCCAATCTGGCCCACCCAGGCATCCCATGTACCCGAGCGATCGGAAATGAACGCGACGAACTTCCCGTCGCGGGAAATCGCGACCTGCTGCTCGGCTCCGTCCCAATCCGTCAGTCGCTTGAACGTGGCTCCCGCAAACAGATCGCGCGGAGACGCGTCGGGCCGCAGCCGCCATGCGAGGACGGCGCCTGCGATGACCACCGCCGATGCAGCCAGGCACCATGCCAATCGTCTCGAAGTGAGTGCCGTCGTCAGGCCTGTCCCGAGCGAACGGCGAGTCGCGTGAGTCGCGGGAGCGGGCTGCGTGCGGGCAATGGGCTCCTCGATCTCGATACGCGCATCCGCGATGTCGCGGATTCGACGCTTCATGTCCTTCGTGAGACACCGCTCGAGCAGGCGAAGGATATTTGGCGGCGTCGAGGGAGGGAGCAACTGCCAGTCGGGCGCGGCTTCGAGAATGGCCGCGATCGTGTCCGACGTGGTCTCGCGGACGAACGGCGCCCGGCCGGTCAACATTTCGAACAACACGCAACCGAAGGCCCAGATGTCGGTTCGCTTGTCTACCGTCTGCCCGCGGGCCTGCTCGGGGCTCATATAGGCAGCCGTTCCGAGGATGGCGCCTTCGACCGTGTTGCCAGTCCCTCGACGATGCTCGGGACTGCCCTGAGCTTCGTCGAAGGGCGCCACGACCGACTCGGTGAATGACGCGTTATCCGCGATCGTTTTCGCGAGCCCGAAGTCGAGGACCTTGACCACGCTGTCGGGTGCAATCTTGATGTTGGCAGGCTTGAGATCGCGGTGAACGATCCCTTTTTCATGGGCGACGTCGAGTGCGTCGGCAATCTGCTTCGCGATGACGAGCGCCTCGCCGATCGGAAGCGGGCGGCGCCGCAGTCGCTCACTCAGCGTCTCGCCTTCGATCAGTTCGAGCACGATTCCGCGGACGGTCTCACCGCTCTCGGTGACTCCCTCTTCGAAGCCGTAGACGGCGCCGATGTTGGGATGATTCAGTGCCGCAAGCACACGCGCTTCCCGCTCGAAGCGCGCCTGGCGGTTGGGGTCGGCGCTGAAGCTCTGCGGCAGGATCTTGATCGCCACGTCGCGGCCGAGGCGCGTGTCGTGCGCCCGATAGATCTCACCCATCCCGCCCGACCCGATTCGCTCCTGCAGCTGATAGAGACCGAGTCGCCGACCAGAGAGCACCGGCATCTTCGAGACGCTGAGCAGACTCGCGGCGACCTCGAGCGCATCGCGGTCGAGGAACTGATTAGCTGTTGCCGGCGAATCCAGCAGCGCGTTCACTTCGCGTCGCAGACTCTCGTCGCCCGCACACGACCGGTCGAGAAAGGCCGCGCGCTCTTCGGGTGGCCGCTCGAGTGCGTCATGAAACAGGCGTTCAATCTGCTGCCAACGGCGAGGGGTCACCATTATTCTCGATCGAGGTCAGTTCTGAGCAGCTCTTGCATCAACCAGGCGCGGGCCAGACGCCAGTCGCGCAGGACGGTATCGCGCGACACCTCCAGGACCGAGGCGGTCTCCTCGACGGTGAGCCCGCCGAAGAACCGCATCTCGATCACGCGCGCCTTCCTCTCGTCGATTGCCGAAAGGGTGATGAGCGCCTCGTCGAGCGCAACAAGATCCTGACCACGTTCGGTCGAGACCACGTCCGCCTCGTCGAGCGACACTTTCATGACGCCGCCGCCGCGCTTCTGATATTGCCGCGAACGCGCGAAATCGACCAGCACGCGCCGCATCAGCCGCGCGCTCATCGCAAGAAAATGCGTGCGGTTGTTCCAGCTCACCCGGCGCACATCGACGAGCCGTAGGTACGCCTCGTTGACGAGGGCCGTCGGTTGCAGCGTGTGCCCCGCGCGCTCCCCTTTCAGACAACGCCGCGCAATCTGGTGCAGCTCGTGGTGCACGAGCGGAATGAGTTGCTCGAGGGCGGCCTCGTCGCCCCGTCCCCAGGCGACCAGCAGTGTCGTGATGTCGTCCACCGAGTCCCGGAATGGCGCGATTATAGCGCCCGGCCCCCTTCCACTTTCTCGCTCCGTTTCCCGCCTATCTCAATGCGATCGCGACAACGTCCTTTTGATGATCGGCTGAGCTGCGGTACGGAGGTACTGCCATGTCTCGAATGTGGATGCGACTCTCCCTCGTGATCTGTGTCTGTATGGTTGCAGTTTTATTTCAGGCCGACTCGACGGTCTCCACGGCGCCGGCGCGGAGCCTTTCGCCTGCGCCTCCCAACGTCATCAACGACTGGGCAACCATCGCGCAGAACATAATCGCTCCGGCTGTAGTCGGCGGCGCAACACAGAGCGCCCACGGCGCGATGGTTCCAATCGCCATGTACGATGCCGTGGTCGCGATCGAGGGCGGATACGAGCCTTACACCGCACCTGTGACTGCACCCGCCGGCGCCGACGTGACGGCGGCGGTTGCAACGGCGGCTTATCGAGTTCTCCATGAACGTTTCCCGGCGCAGCAGGCGTCGCTCGACAGTCAGTATGCGAGCTACATGTCGGGCATTCCGGATGGGCAGCCGAAGCTCGATGGCGCCGCGGTCGGCGAGGCCGTTGCTCAGCAGCTGCTCGCCGTGCGTGCGGGCGATGGCCTCGAAACGTGCGCGGGACTCTGCTCGACTACTTGGGTACAGCCGGCACCGGGCCCCGGAGTGTTCGAGCCGTTCCCGGCCGGATCGACTCCGCAGGGAGCGGATCTCCGCTTCGTGCGGCCATGGACCATGCGCAGCGCCGACCAGTTCCGTCCCGGCGGACCTTTGCCCCTGACGTCTCTCGAGTACGCCGACGATTGGATCGAGACGCGTGACTGGGGCAGCAGCGCCAGCACCCGCCGTTCGTCGTACGACGATGACACGGCGAGCTTCTGGGCCGGCCAAGTCCCCGTCATGAATCGGACGACGTTGTGGACCGCGGCAACGGACTATGGACTCGACCTGGTCCAAACCGCGCGGCTCTTCGCAATGGGCTTCACGGCCGTGGCCGACGGCTCCATTGGCTGCTTCGAAGCGAAGTACCACTACATGTTCTGGCGCCCCCGATCTGCGATCCGGCGCGCGGACATCGACGGCAATCCGCTCACAGAGCCGGCGGATCCGACGTGGACGCCGTACTTAGCGACGCCGAATCATCCGGAGTATCCGGCGGCGCACACCTGTGGATCCTATGCCCTGTACGACACGATGCGGGCGTTCTTCGGTGAAGACACACGGATTCGCATCGAGACCATCAGTCCGCCGATTCCCGTGTCAACACCGATCCGGACCTACGACAAATTCAACGACATCGAGAAGGAAATCGTCGATGCCCGCGTGTTTGGCGGGATGCACTTCCGCCATTCGGCCATGAACGGTGCGCAGCTCGGGCGCAAGGTTGCGAAGAATGTCGTCAACAACTTCTTTCGCCCGACGAGCGCGGTTGCACGGTAGTAGAATCGCTCCCTCTTTCCCTCGCGCGGGCAACTCCGGAGGTTCGTTATGCGACCTTGCTTCCCGGCTCCAGCCTTCGCTCGCGCTTCGCGCGAGCTTCGGCTAGGCAGGCTGCTTCTCGCCGCGTGGGTACTGACATCAATCCCGGTTGACGCCCAGGTCTTGACCGGTGCGCTTGTCGGAACGGTCAAGGACGAAGAGGGGGCCGTTCTTCCGCGTGCGTTGGTTCGCGTCAGTTCACCAGCGTTGATGGGTGGGCCCGCGACGATGACCACGAATGAGAGAGGCCAGCTGCGGTTTCCGATTCTGCCGCCAGGAACATACGTGCTGGACGTCGAGTTCGCGCGATTTGCGACCTATCACGAAGCAGATGTGACGATCGGCGCCGGCGCCACCATCGAGCGGAACGTCGTTCTGAAGGTGGCTGGCGTGGCCGAATCGATAGTCGTCGAAGGTTCCGGATCGCGCATCGAAGCGCGAAGCAGTGGATTCGAAACTCGTTTCAAGGCAGAGGATTTCCAAGCGATCCCGACACGCCGCTTCAGCATGGTCGATTTCATCAGGGCTGCGCCCGGCGTGTCGCCTACTTCACCGTCGGGCGGTTCCGACCAGTCGATTAACGCCGCCGCCTCTCCCGCCAGCGTCTCGGCATTTGGCTCCGGCACCAATGAGAACTTGTTCCTGATCGACGGCACGAACTTCACTTGCCCTTGCAGCGGCGGAGGGCTCGCTGAGCCCGGCGTCGACTTTATTCAGGAATTGCAAGTCCAGTCTGTGGGAGCGTCAGCCGAGTACGGCAACATGCAAGGCGCCGTCTTCAACGTCATTACGAAGCAAGGTGGCAATCGGTTGGTGTACGACGCAGCGTATTACGCACAAACACCAGGCCTGACCAGTCAGCCGATCGTGCTCCCCGCATCGAGCAGCAGTCCGGCCAGTGGATACGAACGCATCAGATATCGTGATTTCACGACGAGCCTGGGCGGACCTGTCCGCCGCGACCGGATCTGGTTCTTCGCGGGCTACCAGTACCTGCGTGACTACGACAGTCAGCCAGGCGCCGATCCCGCGTTTCCGCGGACTTACGAACAGGACAAAGTGTTTGCGAAGCTCACCTGGCAGCTCAAGCCGGGTCTGCAACTGCTTCAGAGCTATCATCACGAGTTCTGGTCCGCTCCAGAGCGCACGACGTTCGTCAAGCCGTTCGAGGCGGCGTTGCACCAGCATGCGTCAGTTCCCGCCATCACCTTCGGCCATCTGACGCAGACATTGAACGACAGCACGGTGTGGGACGTTCGCGTCGGACGGTTCGTCTCTGCGCGTGTGGACGACCCGAGCAGCGGCGATCCGACGATTCCGGGCCGGTCCGACAATGTGACCGGCGCCTCCAGCGGCGCGCCACAACAGATCGGCGATATCACTCTCATTCGCACGACAGCGAAGGCGACGCTCAGTCATTACCAGCCAGGGCTGTTTGCGGCCGATCACCAGTGGAAGATTGGCGGCCAGGTGGAGATCGGCGAGCACAGTCAGGCTCAGGTCATTCCAACCGGCACGAGGTTTGTCGATAGCAACGGGCAGCCGTTCCAGGCCGTGTCTCGCGCCTCCGCCGTCAGTGGTGGCGAGTTCATCACGACGTCCGCATTTGCGAGCGACTCGCTGACCGTGCGCGATCGGATCACGATCAATGCCGGCCTGCGGTTCGATCATTCGCGAGCCATCAGTCAGGATGTTCACCCCCGCGACGCTGCAGGCCGCGAGACCGACGAGATTGTCGCTGGGTCGGGCACGCTTTATACCTGGAACGTCTGGTCACCGCGCCTCGGCCTCACCGCCAGGATCACCGCGAACGGCCGGACGATACTGCGCGCGACCTACGGACGATTCAACCAGGGTGTCTTGACGGGAGAGCTGGCGCCGATTCATCCCGGCATGACACCGATCATCACGATGGCGTTCGATGCGTCGACCGGCGCGTACACACGACCGGTGTCGATCGTCGATACCTCCAATCTGCGGCTCGACCCCAATACGCGAACGCCGCGTACCGACGAGTACTCCATAGGCCTGGATCGCGAGGTCAGCCGCGGGCTCGCAATCGCGCTCGCCTACGTTCACAAAGATGGCGGTAACTTCATCGCCTGGACGGATACGGGCGGTCAATACGAGCGGCAGATACGAACGCTCGCCGACGGCCGTACGCTGCCGGTTTTCGCGCTCGTCAACGCGCCATCCGACCGTCGCTTTCTCATGACCAATCCGGATGGATACGGGCTCACGTATAACGGCCTGGTGATGGCCGTCGAAAAAAGACGGTCGCATGGATGGCAGGCTTTCGGCTCCTACACGTTCTCCCGATCGTACGGTCTTCAGGCGTCCAGCGGCACGACGGCCGGCGGAGCGCAGACCAGCTCCGGCTTCTCTACGGGTACTTTCGGACGTGATCCGAACGACCTGACCAACGCCGATGGTCGATTGCCGAACGATCGGCCGCACGCCCTCCGGATCATGGGAACCGTCGACGTGCCGCACACGGGCATCATCGTCGCCGGCAACCTGCAAGAGTTCAGCGGCAAGCCCTGGGCGGCGACCACGCAGATCACGCTGAAGCAGGGGTCGCAGCGCATTCTGCTGGAGCCGCGCGGATCGCGGCGGCTCTCGTCGCAGTCGCTGCTCGACCTCCGCGTGTCGAGATGGATTCCGCTGGGGCGCGGACGACATGGCGAGATTCTTTTCGATGTGCTCAACGTGCTGAATGACACGGCCGAGGAAAGCCTCGCGACCGATAATCTGTACAGTCCGAATTTTGGACGCCCTTCGATCTTCATCGATCCGCGCCGCGCGATGATTGGTATGCGGCTGAACCTTGGGCGACCGTAACAGCTAGCGCGCTTGGCCAGGCGCCGAATCTAATCACGACGCGTGTCCCGAGCCGCACTCGACGAGGTCCGGCCCACGGAAGGTTCGCGCCGCCGATGAAACGTGTGAACGGGAGCAAGGGACCTCGAATGCGATCGATGTGCCTCACGGCACTGAATGGAAAACAGAAATGCAGATATCCAACAAGGGTGAACAAAAACGGTCAGCCGGTGTCGAAGGGTTGGAGGAGCCGTGTTGTACATCGTCATCGCTCATTTTCGGCGAGGCTTCGCGGGTTGCGAGCGCCGGTCGACGGTGCTTACCGGTGAGCCGCCGGAGCGCGCGACGGGTCTCCGCTTTGTCGGCAGCTGGGTTGAGGCAAGTCTCCGCCGATGTTTTCAAGTCGTCGACTGCACCGAAGCCGCCGCACTGCACCGGTGGACGGCACAGTGGAGGCACTGCGTAGATTTCGAAGTAGTGCCTGTCCTACCAAGCGACGAAGCCGTGGTGGCGCTCCAACCGCCTGCTTGATTGAACGTCGTCGGGATTGAACGGCGCTCGGGTTACCGAAAGCCTTCCGCAAGCATCAGATCGACGTCCAGACGCACTCGAGGACGTGCTGCAACAGTACGTGTTCTTCTTCACCTCCGATCTCGGGTTCCCAATAACAGATTCGGACATCCTGCTGACGGAGCAGGGACATCGCGGACATCATTGCGTTCCTGAAGCTCCTGTGACTTGACAAACGTGCTTAGCGCCCCGGTTAGCGCGGCAGCATTGCCTGGAGTTCCTCATCGGTCCACGGCCTGGTGCGGCCGGCGGTCTGCGCCCGCACCGCGGCAACAGCTGCGGCATCGACGGGATCACCAACCTGTCCCCACTCGCGCCGCACGTAAGTCAGGACGCTGGCAATTTGATCGTCGGTGAGTGTTGACCCGATTGGCGGCATCAGGCCGACGCGCCCTTCTTTCCCGTTCAGCAGAATGCGCGACGTCACGCCTGCCGGCGCGAGCGCGAGGACCGAGCCGACAAGTGGCGGCGCGACCAGCGGAAGGCCACGGCCGTCCGGCTGGTGGCACGCCTGACAGATGTTGCGGTAGACCTCTCGCCCCGCCTCGAACCGCTGCTGCTCGGCCGCGGTGAGCGGCGTCACCGGCACGGTGCCGGGCTTTCCCGGCCACTCGATCCTCGCGAGCACAGCGGCTGCGCGTGATTCGAGGTCGCCCGTCCCACTCGCAAGCGCCGCGAACGACGCCGGCTCGCGCAGGATTTGCAGACGCGGCCCGCCGCCCCGACCGCCACCGCGCCCGCCAGCTCCGCCGGCTCGTGCGGCGGGATTTCCACCCCGCGCATCTTCGAACGCGTAGCCGCCTCCCGGACCCGCGCGCCCGCCGGGGCAGCTCGGACACGGCGCGCCAGGCGTGGCCAGCGCGGTGGCGCTGATCGAAGGGGCGGCTCCCCGACGCGGCATCCCCGGCATCGGCGTGTTTGGCACTACTGCCACTTCGGCGCCGCGAAGTAGCGCCGCGCGCTGCCACGCCGGGCGCTTCGGATCGGCGATTGCGGCCAGTGTGGTTTGCACGGCCGCATCCTGACCGGCGCGTATGATCGTTGCACTGACCATGACGATCGCGGCTTCATGCGCCGCCGTTTGCGCGTCATCCGAGTGCAGGAGGTTTTCCAAAAGCGCAGGCTCGATTCCTCGAGCGCCGCTCAACGCCGCGTCCATCGTGATCGGATCATCGCCGTGCCGTTTGAGCAGGGACGCGAGCGCATTCTCCTTGGTCCCAGCAGGCAACGTACCCAGCGACGCCGCGAGCTGCTCGCGCACCTGCCAGTCGGGATCGTCAACCAGCTTCACGACCGCGGCCTGAACGGGAGAATTCGGCTCACCCAGCCATCGCTCGGCGATGCGCACCGCCGATGTGCGAACGTCGCGCGACGCGTCCGCGAGCGCCCGGGTGATGGTCGCGACGTCGATGCTGTCGATGCCGTCGAGCACCCATAGCGCCTTCACACGTACGTGCGGCGGGGCCGAACCGGTCGCAAGCGCCTTGAGCTCGGGTATCACCGATCGAGCGCCGCGCTCGACGAGCAACCGCTGCGCTGTATCACGCCACCAGCCGTTCGGGTGCGACAGAGCCTGGACGAGAGCGGCGGGTGTCGCGCGCGAGAGCTGTGGCTTTGTCGCATCCCGCTTCACCGAGTCGTGCACGATGCGATAGACCCGACCCATGCCGACGCCGATCGGCGCATCGAGTTTCCGCTTCTGGATGTAATCCTTCAGATAGAGCGTCGTCGATGCGCGATCCTGGATCACGCCTCGGTAGAAATCGACCACCATCAGCGTTCCATCCGGCGCGTTCGAGATGAACACGGGACGGAACCGCTCGTCGGTCGATCCCATGAACTCTGCCCGGTCGTACGCGTTCCGCGCTCTGAGCGTTGTCCCATCGTCTTCGAGTGCGATCCGCCGCACGAAGTTGGCGGTCGGCTCGCCGACGAACACGTTGCCATAGAGCTCTCGCGGCAGACGATCGCCGCGGTACACGGTGGGCGTGCAGGCCGCCGTGACTTGCACGACCGTGCCATCGGACGGTCGCGTGACACCGAACTGGTACGAACGGTTCGTGCCCGGGTTCGGACGCACCGGCCAGACCTCGTTGATGTTGTTGACGTCGTTCGTCATGACCTCGTAGCTGCCGCGCGTGCGAACGAGGCCGGGATTGCGCGCATAGTACGGTGTCGGCACCAGGTCGACCTGGATCGTCGACTCGCTCGAGTTGCGGAATGTGCGGCCGAAGTCATCCTGGCTCACGCCCCACTCGCCGCGTGACAGTGTGGGTCTCCGGTCGAACACGCCATCCTTCAACCGCAGCGAGTAGTTGACGTTCGATCCAGCGGAGTGCAGGTAATTGTCGAGCCCCCAGTAGAAACTGTTCGCATTCCCTTCCACACTGCCTTCCCGCCTGCCGTAATCGCTGCCGACGAGTTCCTTCGTGTCCATCTTCAGATCGCCGTTGGTGTCGTGCATCAACCAGACGTTCGGCGGCTCGAGCACCAGGATGCCGTGGTCGAGCGCCTTGACCGCCCGCGCTTGCACGAGGCCGCCCGCGAACACCGTCCGCTTGTCCATCGTGCCGTCATTGTTTGCGTCCTCGAGCACAACGATGCGTCCGATCGGATCGAGATTAGGCTCCGGCGTCTGCAGGTCGGGCACGAACTCCGGGTATTCGACCACCCACATCCGACCGTCCGCGTCCCAGTCGATGGCAATCGGATCCTGGATGAGCGGCTCGCTCGCCACGAGCTGCACGTGAAACCCCGGGGGCAGCACGAAGTGCTGCATCTCTTCCTGCGGCGTCAGCGGCGGTGAGTCGGCGGGGGCTTTGCGGACGCCAGGCGTCCACGATCGATCGGGCGGCAGCTGCGACGCCACGGTCGTCATCGCAGCGCACGCAATCAAAAGCAGCATCAGGCGAAGTCTTCTCATGTTCATTACTCCAAAGGGCTTCGCCCCTCAGACTCCCTTACACCCTTCCGCTTCCGCGGAGCGCTCCGGTGGCTCACTCGCTGCGCTCGTTCGCTTCTTGGGCGCTGTTAATAATAGTTAAAGTAGGGGCGACAGGTGCGAAACGATGCTCGAAGCACACGCGCTCACGAAGCGCTACGGCGGCACGCTGGCGGTCGACAAGGTCAGCTTCAGAGTTAATCGTGGCGAGATAGTCGGCTATCTCGGCCCAAACGGGTCAGGCAAGAGCACGACCGTGAACGTCGTCGTCGGCCTGCTCGAACCGACGTCCGGATCCGTCACGCTCGACGGTCGAACCTTATCGGAGGATCAAGCCGGATACCAGAAGAAGATCGGTTACGTTCCGGAGGAGCCGTACCTTTACACCCATCTCACCGCGACCGAGTACCTCACGCTCGTTGCGCGCCTCCGTCGTCTTCCGCTCACGGCGCAGGAGAGGAAGATCCCGGAACTGTTACGACTGTTTCAGCTGCACGATAGTCGCTATGCCACGATGGCGGCCTACTCCAAGGGAATGCGCCAACGCGTGATACTCGCCGCGGCGCTGCTCCACAATCCGGACTTGCTCGTCCTGGATGAGCCGTTTGGTGGTCTGGACGTGAATGCTGGATTGTTGTTCCGCACGTTGCTCGCCATGCTCGCGGCTGATGGCTGCATGATTCTCTTCAGCACGCACCGCTTCGACATGGTCGAGAAATTGTGCTCGCGCGTAGTGATTCTGTCGTCGGGGCGCATTGTCGCTGAGCAGGGCATCGCTGCATTCGCGACGGCGGGTACGGCTTCGCTCGAAGACACGTTCGTTCAGGTAACCAAGCAGGCCGACTTCCGCCCGCTCGCCAGAGAAATCCTCGACACGATTCGAGCATGACCATGAGGGTGACGCTCGAGGATCGCCCCTGGTATCAGCTGACGACCCATTTCTTTCGCGGATTGTTTGACTTCGGCATCCTCTCAGATGCCGGCGCCGACGCGTTTCGCCGCATGCTGATTGGCATCGTCGCGGTGATGGTGTCGTTGGGCCTGCTGCTGACTCGCATGTACCTGCAGAAGTACACGCTACTCTCGGAAATGTTTCACGACTGGGGATCCGGCTACAAACTGAATCGGGAACCGTACCAGCTCGCGGTCCTTGGCGATGGCGCCCTGGTGATCGCGTTCCCGATGTTGATCGTCGGCCTCGTCGTGGTGCTCGTCAGCAACTCGCTCTTTCCGAGCGTGATTGATTGTCGCGTGCTCCTGCCGTTGGGCGTTTCGAAGCGCGTCGTCTTCGCGAGTAAAGCGCTCGCGGTCATGGTGTTCGCGAGTGTTTTCGCGATTGCGACGCACGCGGCGATGATCCCGCTCGTCATTGTCATGTGGAATAGTCGGTGGGCCGATCGAGGACTGTCGACGCAGTTGGCTGCCCATGGCGTGGCGAGTCTGAGCGCGTCGATTGCCACGGCACTCGTCATCATCGCAATTACGGGCGTGCTCTTGATCTGCGTACCACGATCGCGAGTTCAGGTTGCGTCAATCGTATTCCGCGGAGTTTCTCTATGTGCGCTCGTGCTGTCGATTCCGCTGGCGTTCAGGCTGCCGACGACCGGAGGGCTGATAGCGAGTGAATCACCCCTGTTCTATCTCGCTCCGCCGGTATGGTTCCTGGGTATCGAGCAGTGGCTCTTGGGTAAGGCCACACCGTATTTCCTTCGGCTTGCGCAGATTGCCGCGATGGTTGGAGTTGCCTCATTGGTCGTAGCGGTTGGCAGCTACCTGTTTCTTTACCACCAGCTCGAGCGAGTGATCTTCCCGGCCGCGTCGTCTGGTCGATCTCCTCGACAACGTGCTCGGTTCCTCCGCCTGGCCAGTCGGAAGCCGAATACCGCCGCCGTTGGACCCTTCATTCGCGCGACGCTAACTCGCAGCCCGCTGCATCAGGGCATCTTGATCATCGTCGCTGCATGCGGAGCGGCCCTGGTGTTGAATGGCTTGGTCGGCAATTGGCATGCGAGAGCCGCGTCAAACGTTCGGACCCCGCTCGGTACCACCGTCATCTGGGCGGCCTTCGTGCTTGTCTTCACGATGAACGTCGCGGTGCGGGCCGCGCTGGTTTTCCCGGTCGAACTTCGCGCGAACTGGATTTTCCGGATGACCGAAGATGAGGCGACACGCGCCGAGGAACTCAGCACGGTTGTTCGGACGCTGATCGTGCTTGGAGTTGTGGTGCCGTTGGTGATCCTCTTTCCGCTGCAGTGGGCGGTGTTGGGTTGGCGCGCAATTCAGTCCACATCGATTGCGGGGCTGTGCGGCCTCGTCCTGGTAGAACTACATATGACCGAATGGCGACGAATTCCGTTCACATGCTCGTACGAACCGGGCCGACAACTGATGTGGCAAACCATAGTGATGGGGATCGCCGCGTTTGTGCTCTTCACGACGATCGGCCCCCCGCTGGCTTGGTACAGCACGAGCCACCCACGAGGGTGGTTGGTGATGATGACGGTTCTTTGCGCTGTCTTGCTGTACCTGCGGCGTCAACGCCTCTGGATGTCGCGGAGGGCGGCGCTCATGTTTGAAGACGTGCTCCCCACCGAAGTCGAGCCGCTCAAGTTGTCTGAGTATTGAGTGATCGCTCGTTAAACGAGACATCCCTTACAGTAGTCGATCGCCTTCGCCATCTCGGCCATGCGATCCGAGCCATCAGGAACCGGGTACTCGAACTCAATCGTCGCCTGGAACCGCCATTTGTTATCGCGCATCAGCTGAAGCACTTCCTTGATTGGCGTGTCTCCCTGGCCGAAAGGCACGTTCGGACCGTTATTCAGCTTGCGGTCCTTGACGTGCACGTGCGTGATTCGATCGTGATACTGCTTGATGAACGGCACGGGCGACGTGTTGTTGCCGGCGACGAAATGACCGAGGTCGAGGTTGGCGGCGTTGTACTTTGCCTCCGCAAATGTGGCTTCCCAGATCGCCGGAGTTACTTGTGTGTGGCCGTGATAGCCGACCTGCATCTTGTGCTTGTCGGCGAATTGTCCGAGACGCTTGGTCTGTCCAATGCTGATTTCACTGGATAATCCGCGCGCACCCAGCGCATTCGATACCTGGAACGCGTAGTCGAGTTCGTCGTCGGAAAAGTTGAAGATGCCGTCCCACTTCACGATTTCGATCAAGATCCCGGCGTCGTTGAATTTCTTCCTGAACTCTTTCACTTTGTCGAGCGAGACTCCCGCCCGCCATTTGCGTGTTTCTTCGGCCGCCGCTTTCTGAGCTGCTTCCTGTTCCGGAGTCAGCGCCGCGCGCCCGCGCCGGCCGCCTTCCGCGGCACCTCCCGTAGGTCCGCCTGCAGGAGCCTGGCCTTCGCCGCGAGCGGCCGCAGGGGCTGCCGCGTCTGCGGGTGCCGCCGTTGCTGCGCCACGTCTGCCGCGTCCACGCCCAGCGTTCGCCGCTCCGGCGATCGCGGCCGGAGAACCGAGAAAGAGTTCGACCGGCTGCGCCCGTAGCTCCACGCCGCTGATCCCGAGTTGCACGCAGCGGTTGATGATTTCGTCTCCCGTCATGTAACTGCCCATGCCGAAGTTGTAGGGCACGTTCATTCCGACCTGAACGCCCGCCCACTTCGAATTAGGCTTCGCAGCAGCAAACGCCGGCAACGACTCGAGCGTAAGCGCCGCCGGTAATCCTGCGAGCGCGAGCTTTCCAAACTCTCTCCGTGAATACTCCATATCCGCTCCTCCGCCCCGTAAAAGGTGGCTGGCACCTTACCCGGAAAGGTGGCTGGCACCTTTTTCCGCATTGCGCACCGATCCCGCCACAATTTGAACGCGTAAAATACGGGCCGATCCTAAAAGGTGGCTGGCACTTTTCGCGGCAAGGTGCCAGCCACCTTTTACGAAAGGCGTAAAGGTTATTGGCCGCCGCGGCCTCCCGCATCAAGAGCTGCGAGTTCCGCATTCGTCCACGGCTTCGTTCGTCCTGCCACCGCGGTGCGAGTGTCCTTTACGACTTGAACATCGACCGGCGACGCCGTATTGCCCCATTGCCGACGCACATAGGTCAGAACATTTGCGATCTGATCGTCGGTGAATGTCTGTCCCAGCGGAGGCATCAGACCAGTCGGTCCCTCCTTGCCGTTCAACAGGATGCGAACCGGAATCGAGGGCGTGCCATTTGCGAATGCCGAGCCCACGAGCGTCGGCGCAATCATCTCCTTGCCCCGGCCATCTTCCTGATGGCACGGCAGGCAGATGCTCTGATAGACCGTGTGCCCTGCGTCAAAGCGCTCCTGTTCTGGAGGCGTGAGTGGAGCGACTGGCGCGGAAGCTCCGGGCTTGCCTGGCCACTCGATTCGAGCTAAGAGCGCCGCCGCGCGGGTACCGAGATCACCGCTCGTACCGGCGAGTTCGCTGAGAGAGGTCGGTTCGCGATTAAGTTTTAGAAGATTGGCGCCGCCGCCGCGGCCACCGCGTCCTCTACCGGGCGGGCCCGCGGCACCGGGTTCGTCCGTGTTCGCCGCCCGTCCAGCGCCACCTTCGCGTGGAAACGCCGGAGCACCGCCGGGACCTGCGCGACCGCCGGGCGCTGTTGGATCTCCACCCCGCCCGGCACCGAGGCCGCCCCGTCCGCGACCCGGCGCGCTGCCTGGAGCAGTGGCGCCGAGCAACGCGACTTCCGCGCCGCGAAGAAGCGCACTTCGCTGCCACTCTGGACGCGTCGTTTCACCTGCGCGCTGAAGAATAGACTGCACCGATGCTTCCTGCGCGCCACGAACGAGCGTCGCGCTCACCATCGTGATGGCGGCGTCACGTGCAGGAGAGGCCGTGCGGTTCTCGAGCAGGTTGTTCAGCACGACAGCCTCGCCACCACGAAGTCCGCTCAACGCGCCATCGACGACGACCGGATCGTCGCCGTGCCGCTCGAGGAGCGCGGTCAACGCGGTCTCACGTGGTCCGGACGGCAAGGTCCCGAGCGATGGCGCGAGCTGTTCGCGCACCGCCCAATCCGGGTCATCCATGCGCTTCAACAGCGCCGCTTGTACTGGCGCGTTCCCGTCGGCAAGAAACCGTTCGGACATTCGCACGGCGTTGACACGCACATCACGCGACTTGTCGTCGAGCGCGTTGATCACGGTCGCGGGTTCCAGACTGTCCAGGCCATCCAGGGTCCACAGCGCGTGCAGCCGCGTGCGTGGATCCGCCGCGTCTCCGGCCAACTTCTTCAACGCGGGAACGACGCTCCTGTCGCCGCGCTCGATGAGGAGACGTTGGGCCGTGTCGCGCCACCAGCCGTTTGGATGGCTCAGCCGCGTCACGAGCTGAGCCGGCGTGTCTGATGAAAGCGCCGGTGGTCCATCGCGCTTCGTCGTGTCGTGCACGATCCGGAAAATCCGACCCATGTGAATCGGCTGTTCGAGCTTCTTCGCGACGATGTGATCGCGCAGATATTCGGTGATGAATCCCTTCTGCTGAATGATGCCGTGGTAGAGGTCGACGACGTAGATCGTTCCGTCCGGCGCCGAAGACAAATACACGGGGCGGAAGCGCTCGTCGGTCGATGCGAGGAACTCGGCATTCGCATATGCCTTGCGTCCGCGGAGTGTTTTCCCATCATCGGTGATGATGATTCGACTCACGAGGTTGCCTGTCGGTTCGGCGATGAAGATGTTGCCTGAGAGTTCGGACGGCAAACGATCGCCTCGATAAACAATTGGCGCGTTGACGCCGGTGTAGGTCGCCAGCGTGCCGTCCTCGCGCAGCTGTCCCGTCTGGTAGCCGCGGTTCACGCCGCGATTCGCCCGCACCGGGAACGTCGCGTTCAACTCCTCCGGGTCGCCAGCGAACTCATAGCTGCCGCGTGTGCGCACGAGGTTGGGATTGCGAGCGTAGTACGGCGTCGACAGCAGGTCCACGTGCAGAGCCGAGCTGTTCGAGTTGCGATACACGCGCCCGAAATCATCTTGCGTGGCGCCCCACTGGCCGCGCGACAACGTGCGCCGCGTTTCCATCTTTCCGTCCTTGAAACGGAAGTATGTGTCGCCTTCCGACGTGTGCATCCAGTTGTCCATCGCCCACAGCAAGCTGTTCTCGTTGTGCTCGACATTTCCGAGTTCTGTGCCGTAGCAGTCGCACACGAGTTCCTTCCCGTCAGCCTCCAGATCACCGTTCGTGTCGCGCGCGAGCCACAAATGCGGCGGCTCTCCTACCAGCACACCCTTATCGAGCACTTTCAGTGCGCGGGGGAGCACGAGGCCGTCCAGGAAAACGGTCTTCTTGTCCATCTTCCCGTCGTTGTTCGTGTCCTGGAGAACGCTGATCCGGCCGATCGGCGCTCGCTCATTCGTGGCCGGCAAGTCCTGCATGTAGCCGAGCATCTCGATGACCCACATCCGGCCGTTCGGATCCCAGTCGATGAGAACCGGGTCTTCGACCATCGGTTCGCTGGCGACGAGCTCGACGTGATACCCCGGGGGCAGAAAGAACGTCTCCATCTCTGCCTCGGGGGAGAGGGCCGGAGATTCCTCGCTGACCGACTGCAAGGGTGGTGGCCACACCTTCGATCGCACGGAAGATGATTGAAACGCGGCGGTCGTAGCGAGCGCGCCAGCAACCAGAGCGGCTGCGACGAACGGACGTGAGAGTTGCTTAATCACGATTGAGATACTCGTTGGCGTTGGCTTTCGTTTCAGGTCACTTTCGGATCCCGGACAACGGATCCCGGATCCCGACCAGAAAGATACGTGCGGGAGCTCACGAACACGCTCCCGCACGGCTGCGACTACCTAACTCAGAACGAGAACCGCACCTGCAGTTGAACGTTGCGCGGCGCTTGGTACGCAGTCGCCACGCCAAAGCCGGCGTTCTTGGGCTTCGACCGATCCGGGCTCACGGCGCCGTTTGGCAAAAGGTTGACGCCGTTGTTCAAAAGGCCCGTGACCGGATCGAACACCGGGGCCACGTTCGTAACCGGATCGTTCGGATTGGACAGCACCAAGGTCGTGTTGCGGTTGGTGATCGCTGCTGCATTTGGTACGTTGAAGAGATCGGCACGCAACTGGAGGTTCTTTCCACCGCCCAGGCGAATGTTGCGTGCGATCGAGAGATCGAGTGC
>DASTVZ010000011.1:0-16618 GCA_035758845.1 Vicinamibacterales bacterium | reverse complement strand
GATCATGCTCGAACCCGAGGGGGACCAGCTGAAGATCACGTTGAAGGGTGACCTGGCAGGAATGCTGAGCGCGGCCAGAGACAGCAAGAGGTCGCCGGAAACAGGCGACCTCTTGGTCCAAATAAAGTTGGTTGCGGGGGCAGGATTTGAACCTGCGACCTTTGGGTTATGAGCCCAACGAGCTACCGGACTGCTCCACCCCGCGTCGAGAGGTCTTGACCGCTCCAGAAATACCTGAAACGAGTCGAGCGCTCGCGGTCAAGACCGTCCGCCGCGTCAGCGCGGCGTTATCAAGAACGCGTCCTAGCGAGGCGAAGCCTAGACCTTCTGAGGCGGAGCCTCGCTAGAAACCTAATCGTAACACGCGCTGACAAAGAGGGTCAACGAAACGCGATCGCTGACAGTGTGCAGCTCCGCGTTACGAATCGCTGACGCTCCGACCGAGAAAGCTGAAATCTCCACGGCTCAGATAGCTATCAAGGCACGCTTCGCATAGCCAGATTCCTACCGAATCCGGCTCGTCAGCGAACGACGATTCGATGGTAGCCGAACGGCACATCTCGGCCGTTGGTCGCCTCGTACTTCACGATCAAGCACGCGATCGTGCCCGAAGGTCGGCGAGGAGCATGGCAACGCGTTTCTCACCCTCCTCGTTAATGTCTCTGCCAGGAACTGGCGCACATTCCCGGCAGATCCTCAAGCACTCCACGCGAATCGATTCGAGGTACGGATCATCGATCGGCCATGCGAGAAACAGATCAAAGGTGTCATGGGTCGGCGCCGCGGGATCCAGGAGTTCATTGAGAGCAATCTCTACCTCCTTGCCGGTAAATCGGGCATGGGCCTTCGCCGTCTGGCGGTTCGCCCAAGCGAAGAACGCGACGATGACCGCTGCCCCTGCAAGAGCAACCATCCAGTATTTCACTCATGCTCTCCCCAACCCTTGGCCCGAGACGTCTCGTCTGGGAACTCGTTACAGACGACCCGCGTGTCACTCCGACTTGCCCCGACGCGCCGACAGCCCGCCGAGCTTGGCGACAGGCGTTTCGACGCGCTCGCAACGCCAGTACCCGTCAGAGAACCACAGCGGATGGTTCGGATGAATTGGGCACGAAGGCCATGTTGTGTCGACGAAGGCATCATGAAAGTACTGCTGAACATCGTCAACGACATCGCCGACGTAGTACGTAGCATCGTCTGCATAAAGTCGACGACGCGCGGCCGCCTCGATGATCGCTTCTTCATGTCCCGGGCCGATGGTGGCGTCGACGTCCGCGCGAAGTTGCGAAACAATGCGAGTCTCATCCTCGGCGGATACTCCGCCCGGTGCCTCGCGTTGCTCGCGCTCTACCGCACACGGCTCACAGGTCGCCACATCCTTCTTCACGACAAGGTGATCGCTGCAGAAGAAGCCGCCGCACAGAAGGCACACGCTCCAGCCAGCGACGGCCGGTTCGCGGCCACATGCCCGACATTTGAATTCGAATGGGGCGGAAAACACCGGTTAACCCTGTGTGGGACCATCGCCAGAATCAAGCTGGCGACGACCGCGTCAGCTGCAGAATATCAAAGGAGCGGGACTACGCTCGCACATGCCTACGCGAGGGTCCACGAGGAACTCTAAATTCAGCGGCGACTTCATCGGCGCTGGCGTCAGCGGCCGTGAATCCGAAGGCAGTGTCGCACCGTCTCAACGAGTTTCTCGGGCATCACTGGCTTGGTGAGCACGCACTCGACGGGCCGATCACCGAGATCGTGCGGTGCCCCGGACACAATCACGATCGGAACGTTGCGCGTTTGAATGTTGGCCGCGAGATCGTCGCGAATCTCAACGCCGCTGAACTGCGGTAGATGCAAATCGAGCACAACGAGATCAGGCTGTTCGTTGTCGAGACAGCGGAGCGCTTGGAGGCCATCGGAGGCTTCGGTCACATGGAAGCCGGCGATACTCAGCGCGTCTCGAAACATGGCACGCAGATCGTGGTTGTCCTCCACGATGAGAATCCGCGGCGGCACGACAAATTGTAACGGAATTAATGCCCTGACTTAGCTCGGCCAATCGGGTCGTGATTGCTGAGATTTGCCAAGTTGCGAACCCAACAATCATTTCAGTAGTTCGGGCACGCAATTAACACGCCGACCATCGCCTGAGCTTCTCGTCTGAACGCCTCATGCTGTCATCGCCTTGTGGCGACGACTCGTCCGGTTACGGATTCCGGCCCGCTGCAAGTTCTGCCGCGCGCTCGCGCCCGTTGTCCCGGTGACGACGATCATGCATGGAGCCGTGCGTCAGACGTGGTGTTGCCGTGCGTGCAGCAACGAGTGGCCGATCACGCGCCGCGACCAGCAGTTGAGGGACCGTCGTGAGGGACAATCCGATCGGCGCCGTAACACGCGCACCGATCGGCGCGAGAAATGAGGAGCGACGCACGGTTCGCACGCGTCTGAGCGCTCCTTCTGGACGAATCGTTCGAGTCCTTCGATACCCAACGCGAACTCTCGCAAAGCCAGCGATCGCTTGCCGAAGAGGCCCCCTCGGCACGCCACGCGCGATAGCGGTTGCGTATGACGCCGATCGGCGCTACTCTCCACTCAGTAACTGAGAGGAGCGGATGAGCAAGCCAACCGATCTCGTCCAGGGCACGCTTGACCTGCTGCTGCTGCGTGTCCTCTCGCTGGAGCCGATGCACGGCTGGGCGATCGCGCAGCGAATTCGCCAATTGTCGAATGAGCAATTGCGCGTTGGCCAGAGCGCCTTGTACCCGGCGCTGCACAAACTCGAGCAGCAAGGGTGGATCGAGGCTGAATGGGGTCCCAGCGAGAACAATCGCCGCGCGAAGTACTACAAACTCACCGCGGCTGGCCGCAAAGCGCTGAAGGCGGAAACCGCGCAGTGGGAACGGCTGTCATCTGCCGTCACCCTGATCGTCAAGCCTGTTTGAGGAGGCGACGTCATGCGCTGGACCAGAAAGCTGCGTCTCCGCCTTCGTTCGCTGCTTCGGAGGGATCGCGTTGAAGACGAACTCGCCGAGGAGTTGCAGTATCACCTGCAGCATCTGATCGACGACCATATCGCTGCCGGAGCCTCTCCCAACGACGCCCGCCACGCTGCCCTTCGCGACATGGGCGGAATCGAGCAGCGGAAAGAAGAGTGCCGAGATGCACGCGGACTTCGTCTGATTGAAGCGGTATACCGCGACGTTCGCTATTCGCTGCGGCAGCTCCTCAAATACCCCGTCTTCACCACGACTGCTGTGCTCACCATCGCACTCGGCATCGGCCCGAACGCGACGATGGCGACACTCATCAGCAGTGTGTTCAGGCCGTTGCCGGTAGATGACGCCAATCGTCTGGTCGTTCTCGCCACGACGATATCCGGCAATCCCAGAATCTGGCAACGCGTGGCCTATCCGGATCTTCAAGACTACAGGTCTTCGGAGACGCCGTTCTCGGACATGGCGGCGTGGGACCTGACCTCGGTGAGTCTGACGGTGGACGGAAGCACCGACCGACTCATCGCTACGGCCGTCTCTGGAAACTACTTTTCCACGCTCCGGCTCGACCCGGCCTCCGGCCGACTGATTCTTCCTTCTGATGGCGAGCTGGGTGGCTCGCAACCGATTGCCGTCTTGAGTCATTCGTACTGGTCGCGTCGCTTCGGTGCGAGCACATCGATCGTCGGCCGCGAAGTGCGCATCGATGGTCGGCCGTTCACCGTCGTCGGTGTGGCTCCAGAACAGTTCCGCGGTACATTTACGTTGCTCTCGTCCGAAGTGTACGTGCCACTCGAGCTGTTCCAGTCGCGGGCGCGACTCTCCAACCGTGACATCCTCGCCGTTCGCGTGATCGCTCGACTGAAGACGGGAGTCGCACTCGATCAGGCGCGCGCATCGATTGGCACCGTTGCGAACCGACTGGAACGAGATCACCCCACTACGAACGCCGGCCGGCGCATCCATGTGTATCGCGAGCGATTCGCACGACCAGAGCCGCAGAACGTGTCCCAGGCTCCCGTTCTCGCCGCTCTATTTCTGATCCTTGTTGGCGCGGTCCTCCTAATTGCGTGCGCGAACGTATTGGGTCTCTTCCTCGCCAAAGGTCTCGGCCGAGGCCGCGAGATGGCGATCCGGCGGGCGCTCGGCGCGAGCCGATCAGATCTCGTTCGACTCTGCGTCGTCGAAGCGCTCATCATCGCCGTTCTCGGAGCGTGTGGAGGCGCCATCGCCGGCGTCACGCTGGCGCACAGCCTGGCCTCGGTGGCAGCCACGCCGGGATTCCCCCTATTTCTCGATGCTCACTTCGACTGGACGACCACGAGCTACGTCGGACTCCTTATGGTCGTTTCCACACTTTTGATCGGACTGCTCCCTGCCCTTCGAGCGTCGCGAGTCGATCCGCGTAGCGATCTTTCGGAAGGCAAGAGCTCCACCGAAGGCCGTCGCCGACAACTCATCCGCAAGGGTCTGGCGGCCGCACAGATCGCAGGCTCCGTCATGCTGCTCGTCGTATGCGGACTGTTCATTCGAAGCGTCCAGAGTCTGCAGTCGGTCGATCTCGGCTTCGATGCGAATCGTGTTCTGCTCGCCTCGACAGATCCGGGAGCTATCGGCTACGACGCCGAGAGAGCACGAGCGTTCTACCAGTTGGTCGACACGGCAGTCGAATCGCTCCCAGAGGTCGAGTCGGTTGCCGCGTCGGTCTTCGTCCCATTCGGAACCGGAAACTCGACTCCATATGTCGCTGCCGAGGATCAGCCTCCCCCATCGAGCACGACCGGGTTGCTGGCCGACAGACATCTCGTCAGCGGCGATTACTTTCGAACGATTGGTACCCCGTTGCTGCGAGGGCGAACGTTTTCCACCAACGACACCAAGCAATCGCCGAGAGTCGCGGTGATAAACGAGGCGCTCGCGGCGCGACTTTGGCCGGGCGAGGATCCTGTCGGACGCCGCTTCCGCTCGAATGCCGAACTCGAGGCTCCACTCGCGGTTATCGGGGTTGTGCGAAATGCTCCCTATCGTCGCGGTGAAATCCGCGGTCCAGCGGTGCCGCGCTTTTTCGTATCTCTCAATCAGTTCGATGGTGTTGCCCGCACCTTGCACGTGCGTTCCCGAACATCGGCAGCCGCCACACTTACATCGCGCGTGACGGAGGCGATTCGCCGCCTCGATTCTGCCGTTCCTGTGTACGACGTCTACACGCTCGAGCGGCAGATCAGTGACAGTGGAGCGGGATTCGGGCCCGCGAGAGGTGCCGCGGTAATCACTGGAGTTCTCGGCGTGCTCGCGCTCAGTCTGGCGGTAGTGGGCACGTATGGGGTTCTGTCGTTCACGGTAAGGGCGCGGACGCGCGAAATTGGAATCCGGATGGCGTTCGGACTCAGCCCAAGTCGCGTCTTTCGAATGTTGCTGCGGGAAAGCTGGAGCATCGCTCTGTTCGGCGTCGCGATCGGATTGGCCTTGAGCCTTGCGGCCGGCAAGGTCATGGAGGGATTTCTCTTCGGCGTCGTCCCGTACGACCCGGTTACGCTCTTCACGGTTGTCACTCTGATTGGTGGGATATCAACGCTGGTTGGGTTTCTCCCGGCGCGGAGAGCGTCGCGGACGAACCCAATTGAGACGCTTCGGTACGAATAGAAGTGCAGCTGCACAGGTGAGGAGATCGATCAAAACGGGTTGGCAAGCGCGCGCCGGATCCGCTCGCTGTAGGTGCGCCCCGATTGCAGGCGCTGCCCAGAACTGAGCTCGATCACATACTGGCCGTGAGCGATCGACCACAGCTCCGCGATCCGCCGGACATTGACGATGTGCGATCGATGGATGCGCAGGAAACGATCGGAATCGAGTACGGCTTCGATCGTATTCATCGGCACGTGCAGCAGATGCGTCGCCGCACCCACGTGCAGTCGGACGTAGTTCTGGAACGCTTCGATCCAATCCACCTCGTCGACCGGCACGAAAGTAGTGCGTTCGCCGGATCGAACCGCGAATCGCTCGAGTTGCCGCCGCGGATTCGCGACCGAATCGAGCATCGCCAGCACTTGTCGGGTTCCCTCCTCGGGCGGCACCCGTAGCCTGCCGATGGCACGCTTGAACGCGAGCGCAAAGCGCTCCTCCGTGACCGGCTTGAGCAGATAGTCGATTGCCGCGATCTCGAATGCTTCGATCGCGTACTGGTCGTGCGCGGTGACGAAGATCACCGGCGGCATGCGCTCTGCTCCGATGGTGCGGACGACGGCAAAGCCGTCGGTTCGCGGCATCTGCACATCGAGGAGCACGAGGTCCGGCCTCTGATCGCGGATCAATGCAATTGCTTCTCGTCCATTTCGCGCTTCCGAGATCGATTCGATCTGCGATTGACGCCCGAGCAGCATCTTCAACCCTTCGCGCGCGAGCGGTTCGTCGTCCACGACAAGAACTCTCAATCCCATCGTCTGCCCTCGGACGTGGCCGTCCTGATCGGTAAGGTCATCGTCACACGCACGCCTCGCTCCGGCGCTTGCTCCACCACGAGACGCGCACGATCGCCATACAGCCGCTCGAGGCGCGTTCTCGTGTTCGTCAGCCCGATTCCGGAATGACCGGAATTCGGCTGCAGCCCGGGTCCGTCATCCGACACGACCAGCGCGAGCGAGCCGTTCGCGCTGGTCGCTGCGACTTCGATCGTCACCGCTTCTTCGCTCTGACCGAGCCCATGTCGGACCGCGTTCTCGACGATCGGCTGCAGCACCATGTGCGGGACGAGGATGTCGGACACTGCGGGAGCTGCCGTAATGCGGACCCTCAACCGATCCTCGAATCGCACCTGCTCGATCGAAAGATACAGCCCCAGAAATTCCAGCTCGCGCCAGAGCGGCACTTCCTGTGCCTCGACGTCTTCGAGCGTGAGACGAAGCAGATCACTGAGCCTCGCAACCATTGTTTCGGCCTGTGCCGTTTTCTGCTGCTGAATAAGTACGGTGATGGCGCCAAGCGTGTTGAACAGAAAGTGCGGCTGCAACTGCATCTTGAGCGCGCTCAGCTGCGCCGTCGCGAGCTGCTGCGCCAGCTCGGATGTCTGGACCCTCAGATCGACGCTTTCACGTTCTCGAATCTTGGCGTTCTTCTGCGATCGGTACACCGCCTGGAGCGCGATCACGGCCCAATACCGGAGGACGCCGCCCTGAATGCCGAACGACAGCATTACTCTGGCGCCGGCAACAATCGACGGAGGGGGCGTCGCGGCTGGGAATACTCCGAGCACGAGCAGTAATGGAACTTCAATCACAGTCGCGAGAATCGAGAACACTACGCTGAAACACAGATGTAACCCGGAGTGTGCCACGCGCCGCTCGACCGGCCACCGATTGCCGAGCCACAACAGCGCCGGCGTGAGCGCGGCGCATACGTACATGCCCGTCATCCAGCCGACGAACACGTACTTCCAGGGCACGGCCTGGCCGCGGTAGAGGCGCGGCACCGAGTCCTGGCTGATGTAGAAAAGGCCGGCGATGGTCCACGCCAGCCAGATTCCCGCGAAGAGCCGGATCCGCCGACCTGTCCCAGGCGACATCACGGCTCTCATTCTGCCGTGGGTCAGCCTCGGGCGAGCCGCCTTTTGACGAAGCGGCCTCTCGCAATGACGAACGGCGCTCGCCGAAGCCTCGGTCCAGTTCGACATGGGTTCGGAACGGTCCGTCAAAAACTTGTCTCCGCCTCCTCTGTTGCCGCACCACAATCCGTTTCCATGCTGAAGACAAGAACCGATTCCGACGACGAAAGGACGTTGACCATGACCCGGTTTAGTGCGTGGATCGCTGGAGGATTGGTCGTGATATGTGCGTTCGTGTGCGCAGCCGTCGCGCAAACGGGCGGTGCGGAGATGAGCCAGGCAGCGAGGGTGCTTCCAAGCGGGCTGGGCGACGCCGTCGATCGGGATGTCGCGAAAGTTCGCGACGCGACGGCGAGGTTCAAGACGACAGAAGCGGCCGAAGCGGCGGGTTACAAGCGCGTCACCGAATGCGTCGAGAATCAACCGGCTGGCGCGATGGGTTACCACTTTCAGAACAACGCGCTGCTCGACACAACGCTCGACGTCAGCCACCCGGAAGTGCTGGTCTACGAGAAGAAGTCGGACGGCGCATTCAAACTGAACGGGGTCGAATTCCTCGTCCCAATCTCCGCCTGGACCGCCACCGAGCCACCGCGCATCATGGGGCAAGCCCTCAAGAAAGCGGACAGCCTCGGCATCTGGTACCTGCACGTGTGGACATGGGAACCGAGTCCGAGCGGCCTGTTTGCCGACTGGAACCCGAACGTCAAATGCGGCGGGTCCCCATCGAAATACCATTGACTTTGGTCACTCCGAGGGGCTTCGCCGCCTCGGCACGGCTCTTCGCCGGCGCCCCGCGTTTTGAAAGCAGTTCTACAAAGATCCCACAAGTTTCCTTAAGTCTTCAGCGTAGACTTGACGACAGCCACTGACTCGCCCGGTCTCAAGCGAGTAGACAGTACCAGCGATCCATAGCCTCCCGCTTCCCGACCAAAAGCCCAGAGCACCGGACGAAAATCGATCGCCGAATCCCTGATCGAACACGACCTTTGGCCCGACGCGCGAGTGGGGCTTAGCGTTCTGTGCTGCGAGAACTACAATTGCGAACAACACCGACATCGTGATCACTCGGCGGTTCGCGGTATCGCCGGACGATAATCAGATTTCCTTCGCACAGGGTAACGCCGAGCTCGGCAATATCAATTGGCGTTTCTGCCACACCGGACCCGCTCGCGATCGGCCCCGAGGTAATGGACATGCGGGAAGAAATCAGGTTTCTGCGTCGGGGACGGGAAGTGCAGCTTCGTGACATTGCGCCGTCGCTGACGCTGCTCGACTACCTTCGGCTGACGGAGCACGCCGTGGGCACCAAGGAGGGTTGCGCCGAAGGGGACTGCGGCGCCTGCACAGTGGTGTTGCGGAAGCACGTCAACGGCCGGCTTGTCTACCAGCCTGTCAACGCCTGCATCCTGCTCGCCGGCCAGGCCGACGGCGCCGAAGTCATCACGGTGGAAGACCTCGCTGATGATGCAGCGTTGCATCCGGTGCAGCAGATGATGGCGGAGCAGCACGGATCGCAGTGCGGCTTCTGCACACCCGGTTTCGTCATGACGCTGTTTGCCCTCTATCACGCGGAGCGCGCAGGTCCGCGCGATCGGAGCGTGGTGAACGACTGGATCGCGGGCAATCTCTGCCGATGCACCGGCTACCGGCCAATCGTCGACGCCGCGTTGTCGTCGTGCAGCGGCACTACCGGCGACCGATTCACCGCGCAGGAAAGCGCCGTCGCGGCAGCACTGCGTGTGCTCGACGACGATGGCGATGTCTTCGTCGGCAGCGACGCGCGCTTCTTCGCCGCGCCGGGGAGCATTGCGGGATTGGCAACACTCTACGCCGCACATTCGGACGCCGTGCTCGTGGCCGGCGCGACCGACGTCGGATTGTGGATCACCAAGAAGCTGCAGACGTTGCCAAAAGTCATCTGGATGGGACGAGTGCGTGCGCTCGCTGCGATCGAGGACATGCCTGACGCGGTCACGTTTGGTGCGACGGTTTCGCACGAGACCGCGCTTCCATGGCTGGCGGCGATCGATCCGGATCTCGGTGAACTGATGCGGCGGTTCGCCGGCAAGCAGATCCGCAGTGTCGGCACCATCGGCGGCAACATCGCCAACGGCTCGCCGATCGGCGACACACCTCCGGCTTTGATCGCACTAGGCGCGACGGTGACACTGCAAAGGGGTGATGCCGAACGCACCCTGGCGCTCGAAGACTTCTTCCTTGCCTACGGCAAGCAGGATCGCGCAGCCGGTGAATTCGTCCGAACCGTACGGGTGCCGAAGCTGAAAGCGCATGAACGCTTCCGCTGTTACAAGATCTCGAAACGGTTCGACCAGGACATCTCTGCCGTGATCGGTGCCTTCAAGTTCGCGCTCGACGGCTCGCGCATCGAAGCAGCGCGCCTCGCCTTCGGCGGTATGGCGGCAACGCCGAAACGTGCGCGACAGGCCGAAGCGGCATTGGCCAACGGCCACCTGGCGAACGAAGCGAGTTGGCAGCCAGCAATGACCGCGCTGGAGCGCGACTTCACCCCGATCACGGACCACCGAGCGAGCGCCGCTTATCGCGGCGATGTCGCGCGCGCGTTGCTGCGCAAGGCGCTGCTCGAACTCGGAGGCACAGCCACACAGGACACCCGTATCGTCGGCATTCGGGAGACAGCCGATGCCGCCTCTTGATCCACTTGCCGAGACGGAGACAGCCACGCGGATCGTACGAACACCGACCGCTCACGATTCTGCTGCGCGTCACGTCACCGGAACGGCAACCTACATTGACGATCTCCGCGAGCCGCAGGGCACGCTCCACCTGGCGCCCGGCGGCGCGCCCGCCGCGCATGGGCGGATCACGAGACTCGGACTCGAGGCTGTGCGCGCCGCGCCCGGAGTGATGAGAGTGCTCACACCCGCGGACATACCCGGGCGCAATGATTGCAGCCCGATCAAGGGTGACGATCCGATTCTGGCAGAGGGTATCGTCGACTTCCACGGCCAAGTACTATTCGCGGTCGTCGCTGACACGCGCGACGCCGCACGCCGAGCCGTGCGACTTGCCGAGATCGAGATCGATCCCGAGCCTGCGTTGATTACCGTCGATCAGGCACTGGAAGCGGAACACCGCCTGGTGCCGGACTACAGTTTCCGCAAGGGGGACAGTGCCACAGCGCTGAAGGCCGGACCACGTCACCTATCGGGCACGCTGATGATCGGCGGCCAGGAGCATTTCTATCTCGAAGGTCAGGTCGCATTCGCAATGCCCGGCGAAGGCGCCATGCACGTGTATTCGTCGACGCAGCATCCGAGCGAAGTCCAAGCCATCATCGCGAACATGCTCAAGCTGCCGCACGCAGCGGTCACCGTTGAGGTGCGGCGCATGGGAGGAGGATTCGGCGGCAAGGAAACACAGGCCGCGCAATGGGCATCACTCGCGGCGCTCGCCGCGTGGCTCACCGGCCGCCCCTGCAAGTTGCGACTCGATCGCGACGACGACATGAACATGACCGGCAAACGTCACGACTTCCGTGCCGATTATCAAGTCGCGTTCGACGAAACAGGGAACATTCGCAGCTACGAGGTCACTCTTGCCTCGCGATGTGGGTATTCCGCCGATCTCTCGAGTGCGGTGAACGATCGGGCCATGTACCATTCCGACAACGCCTACTATCTGCCGGCGGCGACCATCCTGTCGAAGCGGATGAAGACACATACGGTGAGCAACACCGCATTTCGTGGCTTCGGCGGGCCGCAAGGCATGTTGGCGATCGAGCGGACGATCGACGCGATGGCGTGGTCGTTAGGGCTCGATCCGCTCGATGTCCGTAAGCGCAATCTCTATGGCGGCGCCGATCGAGATATGACGCCCTACGGCATGCGCGTCACCGACAACATCCTTTCCGAGCTGATCGAATGTCTCGAGAAGACATCCAATTATCGCGAGCGCCGTGCGGCCATTGCCCAGCTCAACGCCAACAGCCGCTTTCTGAAGCGCGGACTCGCGCTGACGCCAGTCAAATTCGGCATTTCGTTCACCAATGTCATGTTCAATCAGGCCGGAGCCCTGGTGCACGTGTATCACGACGGTACCGTGCACCTGAACCACGGCGGCACCGAGATGGGGCAAGGACTGTTCACCAAGGTCGCCCAAGTGGTCGCAGAGGAGTTCGGAATCGATCTCGAGCGCGTGCAGATTACGGCAACGACAACGGCCAAAGTGCCGAACACGTCGGCGACTGCGGCTTCCGCCGGGTCCGATCTGAACGGAATGGCCGCGCAGGCCGCGGCGCGCGCGATCAAGACGCGGATGATCGAATTCGCCGCGGCGGAATTTGGCGTGCCTGCAAGCGAGATCTGCTTTCGTGAGAATCAGGTGTTCATCGGCTGCCGTGTGATCCCGTTTTCAGAGATGGCGACGCGAGCATGGCAAGCGCGGGTCTCGCTCTCGTCGACGGGCTTTTACAGCACACCGAAGATTCATTGGGATCGCGAAAAGGCAACTGGCCGGCCGTTCTACTATTTCGCCTACGGCGCGGCGTGCTCTGAAGTCGCGGTGGACGTTACGACCGGCGAGATGAAGGTCCTGCGGACCGATATCCTCCACGACGTCGGTCGCTCGCTCAACCCCGCGATCGACCTTGGTCAAATCGAAGGAGGCTTCGTTCAGGGCATGGGTTGGTTGACGACCGAGGAACTCGTATTCCACGAGGATGGGCGGCTACTCACCCACTCACCTTCGACCTATAAGATCCCGTGTGCGTCAGACGTGCCGGCAGACTTCCGCGTCGCATTGTTCAACGGCGCGAATCGTGAGGACACCATCTACCGATCCAAAGCCGTTGGCGAACCGCCGTTGATGCTGGCGATTTCGGTGTTCGCAGCGATTGCAGACGCACTGCATAGCCTGGTTCCCGGAAAATCCGTCCCATTGGACGCACCCGCAACTCCTGAGTCGATTCTGCGCGCCGTGCAGGAGCTCGTGCGTGCGTAGGATAAAAAGCGCAGCAACGGGCGTCGGGCGTTAATATCTACCGCCGATGAGACTTCGCTTCCCCGCTCTGCTCTGGCTCCTCCTCTCCGCCGGCTGCGCACGACCAGCCGCGCAACAGCCGTACGACCTCGTGATCACGGGCGGGTCGGTGCTGAACGGCGAGGGCACTCCTGCCGTCCGAGCGGACGTGGGGATTCGCGCCGGACGCATCGCCACCATTGGCGATCTCCGGAGCGCAACCGCGGCGCGACGGATCGACGCTTCGGGCTTGACCGTCGCCCCCGGCTTCATCGACATGCACAACCATTCCGATTACACGATTCTCGTCGAACCCAAAGGCGAGAGCATGATCCGGCAGGGCGTGACGACGATGGTGCTGGGCGAGTCGCGATCGGCGGGCCCGATCAACGCCGGAGCGGAAGAAGCGCGCGCGCGCGCTGATGGTGTGACGGTCGACTGGACCACGCTGGGGGGGTACTTCGCGAAGCTCGAACGTCAGCACATGTCGACGAACATCGCGTCGTACGTCGGCGAGGAACAAGTGTGGACGTACGTCAAAGGTTACGGCGAATCGCCGGCGACGCGGCAGGAGCTCGACGAGATGAAGCGGCTCATCGCGCAGTCGATGAACGACGGCGCAATGGGTCTCTCGACCGCGCTGCTGCAGCCGCCTTCCAGCTTCGCGACGACAGCCAATCTCGTCGAGCTGGCGAAAACGGCGAAGCAATACGGTGGCATCTACTCGTCGCACATTCGTGACGAAGGCGAAGGCGTCTTCCGTGCGATCGACGAAGCGATCCAGGTGGGCAAAGGGGCCAACATTCCGGTCGACATCATCCACATGAAGATCGCGCACAAGAAGCTGTGGGGCCGCGCCAACGAGATCATCGCGATGGTGCAGAAAGCGCGCGACCAGGGCTACGACATCCGCGCCAACGTGTACCCCTACACCGCAGGTCAAAACAATCTGTCTTCGATCGTGCCGCCATGGGCACACGATGGCGGGCGCGAGAAGATGCTCGAGCGGCTCAAGGATCCAGCGGCGCGCAAACGGATGCGCGAGGAGGTCATGAACGGGCTGCCGGATTGGTACAACCACTACCTCGCGACTGGCGACGGGTGGGCCGGGATGATCCTCGTCTCGCTGCGACACGAACGCAACAAGCCGTTTCAGGGCAAGCGCATGAGTGAATTGATTGCTGCGCGCGGCGGACATCCGGCCGACGTCCTTTTCGACGTCTTGTTGGAGGAAGGTGGCAGCGTCCCGACGGTCTTCTTTCATCATTCGGAACCCGACATGCAGCTAATCCTGAAGCAACCGTGGACGTCGATTGGTTCCGACGGAAGCGCGGTCAGCCCGAATGGCCCGACCGGTCGGACGCATCCGCACCCGCGTTACTACGGCACCTTTCCGCGAGTGCTCGGACGCTACGTGCGCGAACTGAAAGTGATCACGCTGTCAGAGGCCGTGAAGAAGATGACCAGCATGAATGCCGACAAGATTGGCATCACCGATCGCGGCCGCTTGAAGGAAGGGCTCGCCGCCGACGTCACGATCTTCGATCAGGATCGCGTGATCGATCGCGCGACGTTCGAACAGCCGCACCAGTTCCCGCTCGGAATCAAGTACGTGATCGTCAACGGCGTTGTCACGGTGGACAACGAGCAGCATACCGGCGCGCTCGCCGGGCAGGTGATCTATGGTCCCGGCAAGCGAGGTTTTTGACCGACTGTCCCTTGGAGTGACAGAATCGGCGGCCGGGAGACGGTCAGACAACCAGATACGAGGTCATCGCCATGTTCCAACGACGCCTTCTCGCAGTTTCGCTCACGCTGATCGCCCTTGTGTCGTCCATCGCTCCTGGCGCGCAGGCACCGGCGCCCGCCGGCCCCGCGACTTTCGTCCCGGACTGGACCTTCAAAGGATCCGCGCTCACCGGAACAGAACAGATCGGACAGGCGACATGGCGGGCGGAGAATGGCGAGATCGTCGCCACACCGACGAGCGCTGATGGCGGCTGGCTATTCATCAATCCCGGCTACCAGGACGTGCAACTCGCCGGTTCGTACCGGTGTGCGGCCGCCTGCAACGTCGGCGTCATGGTGCGCAGCGAGAAGACTGCGGCAGGCATCAAGGGCATTCTCAAGACACTCGCAGGCGGGCCACCGGAAACGGCGGCTGTGGTCGTTGACTCGCAAGGACGCATCGGCGGACGCGAGCCGATTACGCGGTCGGGCGGTGCGATGCTTCGCATTCAGCCGCCCCCTCCCCCGCAGAGTGCTGACGGCGGCGCCGGCGGGCGAGGTGGCGCGGGTGGCCGAGGGGGCGGACGCGGCGCGGGTCCAGCGTCTACATTCGTGTCGATGTTTCCCGGCCGAGGCTCGACGGAATTCAAGCCGAACGATTGGAACACATTCGAAGTGCTGGTCGACGCCAACGTCTTCCGCGCGAGCGTGAATGCGCCCGTAGGCGGAGGCCTCGCAATCGATGCCGACACGGGTGCGTTCGGACCGGTCGCGCTGTATGTCGGCGGTAGCGGCGACGTGCGATTCAAGAATCTCGCACTCAAGGACCTGCAGCGGCGCGTGACGCCCGCCGAGAAGACTTCTTCTCGCTTTCGCGCGCAGCGCTTTGAGGATTTTTATTACGGCTGGTCGGCTGCGGCGGGCGACTTCAATCATGATGGCGTGCTCGACGTCACCATGGGCAATCGCTATTACCTTGGTCCGGCCTTCACAGACTCGCGCGAGGTGTATCTCGGTCAAGCGTTCAACCCGGCGAAGGAGTATGGTCCGGCCATGGTGAACTACGCGGGCGACTTCACCGGTGACGGCTGGGATGACATCCTCGTTGCCGAATCGCGCGCGCCCGCGCTCTACGTGAACCCGCGAGGCGAGTCGCGTCGCTGGACGCGCTACACGGTATTTCCCGAAGTCATCTCCGAATCGATCACTTTCACCGACGTGAACAACGACGGCAAGCCCGACGCGATCTTCTCCGGGAGCAACAAAGTACAGTGGGCCACTTCTGATCCCGCAAATCCGACCGGGCCCTGGAAGGCGTACGCGGTTTCTGAAGCAGGCCCGTGGGGCGGGAGCATCCACGGCATCGGCGCCGGCGACATCAACGGTGACGGCAGAGTCGATTTGATCGCTCCGCATGGATGGTGGGAGCAGCCGGCCGGCGGCGCGACCGTCGTTCCCTGGACGTTTCATCAAGGCGCATTCGGCCGCAATGGCAATGCCGGAGCCAACATCGAGATCTACGACGTCAACGGCGACAAACTCCCCGACGTCGTCACCTCCCTGGCCGCGCACGGGTTCGGCCTCGCGTGGTACGAGCAGAAGCGCGACGGTGCTGGAAAGATTTCGTTCGTCGAACATCTGATCATGGGTGACTTCGCGACAAAAAATCCCGGCGACGTCACCTTCACCGAGTTACATGCCTTGACGATGGCAGATGTCGATGGCGATGGGTTGAAGGACATCATCACCGGCAAACGCGCCTGGGCACACCTCGACAGCTATAGCGATCCGGATGCCCAGGGCGCTGCTGTTCTCTACTGGTTCAAGACGGTCCGCGATGCGAAAGCACCGGGCGGTGCCCGGTTTGTCCCGGACCTGATTCACAACCGCTCAGGCGTGGGCTCGATGATTCAAGTCGCTGATCTCAATAAGGATGGCGCGATCGACATCATGGCGGGGACCATTCGTGGGGGATTTATCTTCTGGGGGACTCCCACACGTGGCGCGCGAGGGACTGCATCGTCGCCATCATCAGCACCACCGCCCGCGCGCAAGTGAAATGAGTCACGCGCAACCCTCGTCCCGGCGGGAACAGGCGTCCTGAATATCGCGACGCACGAGCGGTTCTGATTGTCGGGAGAGGGTTGACGTGAATTCAGGGGGTCACGCGCGATTCTGTTTCAATTCGCTCTTGGACGTCGCGACCTTTCCGCGCATGCAGCCGCCATCCTGAATGGCCAAACGCAGGGACGCGATATCCCCTGTCACCGAACCAGTCGCTCTGATTTCCACCTTCTCG
>DASTVZ010000007.1:0-24347 GCA_035758845.1 Vicinamibacterales bacterium | reverse complement strand
GGTCGCGCGCCGGCCTTCGGCCGGCGTCTGCGATGGAGCACGTGGAGGAAAACACAAGCGAGGCGTGAATCAGTTCGACGCTTGTGTTTCCTCCACGTGCTCCGTCGCCAGCGCGAAGCGCTGGCGCGACCGGTAGCTGCGACAAACACCGCCAGTCTTCCCTGCGCTCTTGGCGCTCTTTGCGTGAGATCCGCGTTCACCGTTCGTCGATCTGGTTTTGAAACCACTTCTAGTGATTTCTAGTGCCAACGGCGTACAGAAACTTGTCCGTCCGAATGAAGAGCTGTCCGTCCGACACCGCTGGAGAACTTAGCGTGTACTCGCCGAGATCGTTCTCGGCGATCACTGCGAAGTGTGGCCCGGCCCGTACGACGCTCGTCAAGCCGTCTTCGTTGGTGATGTAGATCTTGCCGTCGGCGAGGATCGGCGAACCCGTATACGTGGATGGCCGCAGCCGCTGTCGTTCGTAGACCACCGCGCCGCTCTTTGCGTCCACGCACGCCATGATGCCGCGATCGTTGATGACGTACACGTAGGTGCCGTCACTCACCGGCGTCGGCACGTCGGGTCCGTTCATGAACTGCCACAGCACATGCGAGCGGCTCACGTTGCCGCGCCCGCCGGCTTTCACCGCCAGCATCGGCCGCTCGCGGCTCGGCGCGTAAATGATTCCGTCGCGGACGAAGGGGGACGCGATGATGCGATAGATGCCGTCGCCCGACGGGTTCAAGCCTTCCGTGCGCCAGACCTCCGCGCCGGTCGCGGGATCGTGGCCCGTGACGACATCGGCACCCGAGACGACGACCTCGCTGCGATCGCCGTAGCGCACCAGCGTCGGTGTCGTATAGGCATCGGGCGATTCCTGACGGGCGTTCGTGACGCGTTCCACCCGCCACAGTGTTTTGCCCGTCGTCTTGTCAATCCGCAGCAGGTAGGAAGGTTCGGCGGTCTGCGATCCGTGCAAGACCTGCACGTAGAGAGAATCCTCGAACAGAAGCGGCGACGACCCGTAACCATAGAGCTGGCCGAACAGGCCGTAGTCGTGTTGGAGATCGCGCGTCCAGCGCTCCTTGCCCGCGAAGTCGAACGCCTTCAGCACACCGGTTCCCGTCATCACCCAGACGTGCGTTCCGTCGGTGACTGGCGACGGCGACGACATGTTCTGTTTGCGGATCTGGCGGTTGCCTGAAGCAATCGACCGCTTCCAGATGACTCGACCGGTATCACGATCCACGCACCACAGAAATACCTGCGGTCCATCAGCGACGTTGAGGAAGACGCGATCGCTCCAGATGATGGGCGTCGATCCGGACCACGCTGGCAACGGCAGCGTCCAGGCCAGTCCTTCGGATTTCGACCAGCGAATGGGCAGATTCGTTTCGGACGTGGTGCCGTTCAACTGCGGGCCGCGCCATTGCGGCCAGTTGTCGGCCAGGATGGGTGTCGTCGTGCTGATGGCCAGGATGATGCCGCTGACAATCAGCCTCACCCTGGCGTCGTTGACCGTAAACTTCAGCGTCGTCCCTAACCGGATTAGACGACCTCGGTCGTTCTTACGCCGCCGATCGTCGGAACGGTGAACGGAGCGCGATACTGGCTTCTCGTAAACATCGCGGTCGCTTCCGGATCGCCCTTGCAGGTGTACGTGACTGGATCGAAATACAGCGTGCGAGCGGTGCGATACGAGATGTTGGCGAGGTGAATCAGCATCGTTGAAATCGCCCCCTCCTCCACCTCCGCGAGTTGATCTTCCCGTTTGCGGCTGCGCACGACATCGATGAAGTTGGTGAATCCCGGATACCCGCGATCGGCTTCCGACTTCGGACCAGGCGCTCCCTCTTTCCCCATGAAGGTCTGCCATCCCTCACTTGTGTTGGCCATGTAGCCCTTCGATCCGTACCAGATGTTTCCGATAGCCTGGGCCTGCCCCGCTGGGCGTTCGCCAATCCCCGCTTCGTTATTGGTCATCCAGTGGCGCACTTCAAACACCAGGAGCTTCTTCTTGCCATCCTGCTGGAATTCGAAAGTGGAGACCTGTGTGTTTGGCGTCTCCTGATCGTCGTCGAACACGTAATGGCCGCCCATCGAGCTGATCTGCGTTGGGTACTTCACGCCCAGGCCGATACGGGCGGAGTGAATCTGATGGGCGCCCTGGTTACCGAGGTCGCCGTTGCCATACTCCCACTGCCAGTGCCAGTTGTAGTGGAAGCGATTACGCGTGAACGGCTTCGCGGGCGCCGGCCCGGTCCACAAGTCGTACGACACGCCGGCCGGAACTGCTTCCTCCTTGGCGCGCCCGATGGTATCCCGCCATTTGAAACAGAGGCCGCGCGCCATGTAAACCTCGCCGATGATTCCTTCCTGCAGGCGCTTCTGCGCTTCATGCAGCCAGAGCTGGGCGCCGGTGCCGTTCTGGACGATGCGGTTGTACTTGCGCGCCGCGGCGATGATCTGCTGCGCCTCGAACATGTTGTACGACACGGGCTTCTCGACGAGCACATCCTTCCCGGCCTGGACGGCCCAGATCGTTTGGAGCGTGTGATGGAAGTTGGGCGTCGCGATCGACACTGCGTCGATATTGCGGTCGTCGAGGACCCGGCGGATATCCTTGAACGTCTGCGGCCGCTTCTTTCCCGCTGCTTCAACCATCTTGCAGCCGCTTTCAATGACGGCATCGTCAACGTCACAAAGCCCCGCGATCTCGACGTTCGGCATCTTCAGATAGGCATTGATGTGCGCCTTGCCGCGGCCGTTGAATCCAATGACAGCCACCCTAACGGTGTCGGCCGGACTTGGCAGCGCACTCGCTTTGAGCGCCACCGGCAACGCCATCGACGACATGAGGAAATGCCTGCGGTTGACCGTGTTCATGGTTTCTCCTTCGCTGACGCTGCAGTAGAACTCTTCACCTTGGCGTAATCCCGATACAGCTCCGCAAACCGGGCAGGTCCGACGCCTGGATGAATGATGACGCGATAACGGAAGCGCACGTGTTGCCCCGGCTCGATCGTCAGACTGCCGTTCTGTGTCTTGTCGTTGAGGAAATCGCTCACACCGAACGGATTGATCGAGTGCAGGCCGTACCCCCGAGAATGCCAATACGTGGGGTGACGCGGATTATCGGGATGATCCATCATCACCACGCCAACTCTTTCACCATCGAGTTCGCCCGAGTAATCCACCCACTCCGACTGCTTGCCCCAGACGTTCGCCTCCCGCTCACCACCTTGAGCATTCATTAGCTTGCCGGTGCGTGGAGGACCGGCAGCCGTCCCTTTGAGCGGCGGCTCTTCTAACGGCGTCGCCATCCGCATCGCGAACGTGCCTTCCTTCGTGTCGCGGAAGACAACCTTCTCGACTGCCGCGAAATCGAAATCGAAGTCGATGATGCGGAGCATCGGATGCGCATAGAACGTCATCTTCCGCGTTTCGCTCAGCAGCACCTTTCCGTCGGGCTTCAGCCAGTTGAAAACGACATCGACCGATCCGGATTCATTGCCGCTCTTGACCGACAACACCTCCTTCAGGACGATGCGGCCCATTGTCGAGTCGGCCTTCGAGGCCGGTGTCGGGACGTTCTGGATCGCCCAGTAGTTGTAGCCGTTCACATCGCCGTGGCCGTAGAACAGACCCGCGTGGTGCGGGTGATCTGTCGTTTCTCCAGGAATTTGCCCGGCTGGAAACGAGCGGTTGACTATCTTGCCGGAGGCGGAACGTAACGGATGCAGGTACGGCCGATTGAGATCCTTGCCGGCAATGTGGAAGACCGTGAATGGTTTGCCGTTGATTTCGACCGCAATTTGTTCGGGAGTTGGTGAAAGTTTGACCTGCGCCCAGCCTGGACGCGCAATGCACAGTGCGACCACGACGAGAAGTGCGAGCCGTCTCAACGGCGCGCAGGACGCCACAGACGTCATTGAACCCCCTCGAATCCGTTGCCAAACAGACCCTAGGGGATGGTGCTGTAGATGTCAAGCTCGTGGAGTCCCGGATCAGCGAAAGTTGTCGATGAGCATCAAATCGGCATCCGTATTTTCGAGGCTCGAGTAGAGCAGCCAGCGACGATCGGGACTGATGTCAAAGCCCGGCGCGTTATTCCAGGAGACGGTAGGCCCGACAACGCCGACATTAGAGACTTGACGCGACAAAAAACTGTAGAACTTCACAGGTCGCGGCGCGTCGTTGGCGACGCTGAAATCGATGAAGTAGATGCCCCCCTGGGATATGGCCCAATAGCCAAAGCGCGCAGACGGAAGCACTTGAACTTCTTTCCCTCCGGCAACAGGGATAGACCAGAGCCCAGGACCCATTTCGGGAACCTTGGCGTAGAACAATGTTTGTCCGTCAGGGGACTCCGCGGCTTCGGCCCCGCCACTTCGCGTGAGCTGAACCGGCTGGCCACCGTCGATGGGTTTCCTCCAGATCTGAAGGGATCCCGAGCGCCCGGAGGTCACATACAGAGATGACCCGTCACGCGCCCACACGGGCAGCGCCTCCAGTTCGGTTTCGCTGCGCGTCAGCTTTGATGGCGTTCCACCGTGCGCATCGATCACGTACACCGCGTATTTGCCTGCTGAACCAGTGGCGGCGAAGAAAGTGAGGCGGCGGCCGTCTGGCGACCACTGTGGGGCGATGACGAGCGGGCCTCCGATCGACGTCAACCGGACGGGATTCGACGCGTCATCGTCGCACACCCAGATCTCGGGTGTGCCGGAACGCTGCGACACGAACGCGATTTTCGATCCGTCCGGAGCGTAGCGCGGATGATCCTCGGACCTGGTAGATGCAATGAACGGCTGTGACGATTGCACGGCGTGCTGACGCGTCCCTTCACCCACGATCTCGGCACGGCGGATGTCGAGATTCTGAGTGAATCGTTGGTAAGCGAGCCGCGCGGGCAGGGCGGATACGGGATGCGATACTGACGGAAACCTGGCGTCCTCACCCGCAACCTGCAGCAGCGACAGGGGCGGCTCCGACGACTCTGTCGAGGCGCGCCATAAGCGCGGTGTACCATCCCGGTCGGAAGAGAAGACCAGCTCCGCGGCCGCACTCCACGTGATTCCGAAGATCGACGCTTTGTCTGTCGTAAGTTGGCGCGGCTGCCCACCCGTCAAAGGCACCATGTGAATGTTCGCCGACGTGTCCTGCGAATAGCGCGCAAATGCGACGGTCGTTCCGTCCCATGACACGGCAGGCCAGCCGTCGCCGATGCTCGGTTCCGGTGGGAAGGTCAGTCGTCTCTTCTCACCTGTCGCAAGAGAAATCGCCACCAGACTTGCGCAGACGGGCGAGGTCATTTCACTGACGACCAGCGTCGATCCGTCCAAAGACCAGGCGATCGACTTCAACAGTAGCGGCGTTCGTGTGGCCGCGATTCGCCTCTCGGCGCCTCCGAGGGGTGACACGACGAACACGCCGTTGTCGCCGCGAGTAAACGCGATCAGCCGTCCATCGGGCGACCAGGCCGGCGCGTATTCCGGCGCCGCCGTCCTCGTCAGCTGCACCACCGCCTCGCCATCGACTTGTTTGACGAAGATGTCGCCGTTGCGCTCGAACGTCACTTGATTGCCGTCGGGCGATAGGCTCGGTGCGCCCTCAATTCCGGGATATGTCGTCAATGGAGACAGTTTGGGCGACGGCGCGACAACTCTTCGACTGGTCGTAAACCACGCGAGGGCTGAAAGAACTACACCGATCGACAATGCAGCTGCGAAGACCCATACCTTTCGGCCTGGTGCGGAACGAGTAAGTTCAGCCGACGGCAGCCCGTCGTCGATCTTCTGGCCACGGCTGGTCCACCAATCGTCAAGCTCCGGTTTAAATGCGTAGACGGTTCCTGACCTGCTGTGAAGATGCCGATGGACGGGTAGGCCCTCCTCGCGCTCCCATCGCGTGACCGTACGCACACTCCGCTTGAGATAAGCAGCAATCTCCTTCCAGGAATCCAACCGGTCGCTGGTCATCGAATGATCATCGAAGGGATCGAGGACACGGCCATTGTCAGCCAGGTTCAGCCATCACTGGCTGTGACAGCTTTTGCGGGTTGCCGGCATGGCGCGCTCGTCCGACTCTCATGAAAAAGGGAGGCGCACCATGCGTTTGTCGACGTTGCAGAAGATTTTCGGCATCGGAATCCTTGTGACAGCGCTCACAATCCCGTCCGTACAACTGCGAGGCGTTAGAAACGTACAGTCGGATTGCCTGGCCGGCAAGCCCTTCTGTTACAACACACCCGTCCACCTTGACAGCCCGATCAACACTCCGTGGTTCGAGGGAAAACCGGCGCTGTCAGCAGATGGCCGCGAACTGTATTTCGTGTCAGATCGTCCCGGAGCGCTCGGCGGCCCCGGTGATCAGGACATCTACGTGAGCCGCCGGCTGTCGATCGACGACAACTGGGGCCCTCCCGAGCGCGTGCCCGCTCCAGTATCGAGTCCCTTTTTTGATATCACGCCGACGATTTCCCTCGATGGCTTGGATTTGTACTTCGGATCGAACCGGCCGGGGCCGTTCAGTCCGCCCTGGCCGGATCTGTGGGTTGCACACCGCGCATCCGTCAACGATCCGTGGGATCACGTCGTGAATCTTGGTCCCGGCGTGAACACGCCACTCTTCGAAGGGTCGATCGATATCAGCCCCGATCAGCGCACTGCTTTCTTCGCCGGCGTAACCCCGGCGTTCGTCTTCGATATCTATGTGTCCACTCGCGCCTCGATCGACGAATCGTTTGGTCCACGAGTCAAGCTGGCCGCCCCCGTCAATTCACCTGGCCACGACTACGGCCCTGCGCTGACACCGGACGGCCACACGATGTTTTTCTCCTCGGGCACCGATAATCCCTTCGCGCCTGGCGCGATCAACCATCTCTACGCCTCGGAGCGGAAGAATGACGGCGAGGACTGGGGGCCGCGTATCTACCTCGATACATTGAATTGTCCGTCCTGCTTCGGCGGGCTGCCCACGATTCGCGCGGCCGGCAAGGAGATCTGCTGGATGGGCGATCGTGGAGATAGCTTAGGGGACAAGGACATTTACTGCGCGACAAGGCGGTGAGCGAACGGCGGTGGCGGCCTGTCGAAATCGCTTGGCGTCCTATCCCGACGGGCGGTAAACTCCGGCCGTTCATGTAACTCGCGCCGCGAGTCGCTCGTTCCACTGATCGCGCGTAGCAGGGGTATTGCGTTTTAGCTCGGGAGTTGTACGGGAGGGTGAATGATGACCGTCACTCGCCACCACTTCACGATGCAGCAGGCGCCGTGCGGCAGGATAGTCGACGCCGACGACTACGAGGATCGCGACGACGAAGCGCTCCTCACACTCGAGATCGACTACCAGTGCGGGTGCATCACCATCCAGCACACGTACCACGACGGCAGCGTCGCCTGCAAAATCACCCACCATAATGGCACCGTTCTGAAGGAGGAACTCCTGGGCTCTGAGTAGTCACCACCGTAGGGTACGGAGGGCATAACGTGACGGCGGCGTTCGATGTCGTGCTGGTTGGCGGAGGCGGGGCCGGACTGCGCGCCGCGATTGCAATCGCGGAAGCGGCGCCGCGACTTCGCGTCGCGGTCGTGTCGAAGGTCTATCCGATGCGCAGCCACACGGTTTCCGCAGAGGGCGGGGCTGCCGGCGTGATCGGATCCGACGACAGCATCGACGAGCACTGCTACGACTCAATTTCCGGCAGCGACTGGCTCGGCGATCAGGACGCCATCGAGGCGTTCGTCAAGGAAGCGCCGCAGGAACTCCTCCGGCTCGAACACTGGGGTTGTCCGTGGAGCCGTGAGGCAGACGGACGGATCGCCGTGCGGCCCTTCGGCGGCATGAAGAAAATGCGGACGTGGTTTGCCGCCGACAAGACCGGCTTTCACATGCTCCACACGCTCTTCCAGACATCTCTCAAGTACTCGACGGTCGTTCGATACGACGAATGGCTTGTCACCAGACTCCTCGTCGACGATGGTGTCGTCCAGGGAGTTGTCGCGCTCGAGTTGGCGACGGGAAAGATCGAAGCGATCACGGCGCGAGCCGTCATCCTCTGCACCGGTGGATGCGGCAAGGTCTTTCCGTTTACGACCAACGCCGCGATCAAGACTGGCGATGGGATGGCGCTTGCCTATCGCGCCGGCGCGCCGCTCAAAGACATGGAGTTCGTGCAGTACCACCCAACGGGCCTGCCGTTCACCGGCATCCTGATTACTGAAGCCGCGCGCGCGGAGGGAGGCCATCTACTCAACAAGGATGGCTATCGCTACCTGCAGGACTACGCGCTCGGCAAGCCGCAACCCAAGCCCGTGTTTCGAACGATGGAGCTCGGTCCGAGAGATCGGTTGTCGCAGGCTTTCATGAAGGAAGTCGAGAAAGGGCGGACGATTGCGACGCCGTACGGCCAGGTCGTGCATCTCGATCTGCGGCACCTCGGTGAAAAACTGATCGACACCAAGCTGCCGTTCGTGCGCGAATTGTGCACGAAGTATCAGAACGTCGATCCGGTCAAGGAGTTGATTCCCGTGCGCCCGGTCGTGCACTACATGATGGGCGGCGTCCACACCGACATCAACGGCGCGACGCCGTTGCCCGGGCTCTACGCGGCAGGAGAGGTCGCCTGCGTCAGCATCAATGGCGCCAACCGCCTCGGATCGAATTCACTCCCCGAGCTCCTTGTCTTCGGCGCCCGGGCGGGGCACGCCGCCGCCGAGTACTCCCTGACCGCCAAGGATCCTGGAGCCGCGGCGCTTGCGCAGTTCAAGGACGAAGCGCGGCGCCTCGAACACGATCTGCTGCAATCGAACGGGCGCGAGCGAATTGCGGATGTCCGTCAGGACATGCAGCGGACGATGGAAGAGAGCGCCGGCATTTATCGATCGGGCGCCGAGTTGAAGCGAGGCGCCGCCGCGCTGCGCGATCTGCAGGAGCGCGCGCGGCATCTTCTCATCGAGGATCAGAGCCGAACCTTCAACACCGAGCGCGTGTCCGCACTCGAGCTGACGTTCATGCTCGACGTGGCGGAGACGATCGTGAACTCAGCGCTTCGACGCGAGGAATCGCGTGGCGCACATCAGCGCGTCGATTTTCCGGCGCGCGACGATCAGCGATACCTCGCGCACTCGCTGGCGGAGCGACAGCCAGATGGCTCGTGCGGCGTGGGATATCTGCCGGTGACAATCACCCGCTGGCCGCCGGCCGAGCGGGTCTATGGCGAGGCCCCTGCCAATGAGCGAGCGCATTACGCTGCAGGTCGCGCGGTACCGTCCAGAGAGGGAGTCTGAGATCCAGTTCGAGAGCTACGAGCTGCCCTGCCCGAAAGAGTGGGTCGTGCTCGACGGCCTCAACCACATCAAGGACCGCATCGACGGGACACTGTCGTACCGATGGTCGTGTCGAATGGGCATCTGCGGCAGTTGCGGCATGCTCGTCAACGGCGAACCCAAGCTCACCTGCGCCACCTTTCTGTCCGATTACGCGCCTGGGCCCGTACGCGTCGAGCCGCTGCGCAACTTTCCAGTGATCCGCGATCTCGTCGTCGAGATCGGCGACTTCATGGGAAAGCTCGCGCGCGTCAAGCCCTGGATTGTTCGCGACTCCGAAAAACCCCTGAGCGAGGGAGAGTATCGCCAGACGCCGGAGGAACTCGATAACTACAAGCAGTTCAGCATGTGCATCAACTGCATGCTGTGTTACTCCGCCTGTCCAATCTACGGGCTGGATCCGCACTTCATCGGACCCGCCGCGATCGCGCTCGCACAGCGTTACAACCTCGACAGCCGCGATCAGGGAGCCGCCGAGCGCATGCAGATCCTGTCAGAGCACGACGGCATCTGGGGCTGCACGTTCGTCGGTGAATGTACGAAGGTCTGTCCGAAACACGTCGATCCGGCGGGAGCCATCCAGCGCTACAAGCTGCAGTCGGCTGTGGAGTGGGTGAAAGCGTTCGTGCTGCCGAGGGCTGCGCAATGACACAGAACACGATTTATACGCCGTATCATCCGCGCTGGCATAGAACACGCGTCTCTACGTACTGGTGGCTGGCCCGCGGGTCGTATTTCCTCTTCATCCTGCGGGAACTCAGCAGCCTGGCGGTCGCCTGGTTCGTCGTCTACCTCCTCATGCTGATCTCGGCGGTCTCGAAGGGCAACGACGCGTACCAGCAGTTGCTGCACTGGTCTGGCACGCCGTTCGCGCTCTTCATGAACATCGGCAGCTTCGTCTTCGTCGTCCTGCACGCGGTGACGTGGTTCAATCTCGCGCCGCAGGCGATGGTGGTGAAGGTCGGCAGCAGACGGGTTCCAGGATTTCTCATCGCGGGTTCGAACTATGCCGGTTGGGTCGTGGTTTCGATTGCGATTGTTGCGCTTCTGTTCATTCAGTGGTGACGCATGTACATCAAACGGCCAATCGAACCGATGCTCTGGCTTCTCTTCAGCGCCGGCGGCGTGATGGCCGCGCTCGTCATGCCGATGACGCTGTTTCTATTCGGCCTCGCGTTTCCACTCGGATGGCTGGCTCCCCCGACTTACGATCGCCTGCTCGCCATCGTCAGCAATCCGCTGACGCGCGTGATTCTGTTCGTGCTGTGCTCGTTGTCGCTGTTCCACTGGGCTCACCGGTTCCGCTATACGCTCTACGACGGGCTTCAGATCAAACATCTCAACGAGGTGATCAACATGGTGTGCTATGGGGGCGCGGTAGTCGGCACCCTCGTGGCGGCATACCTGCTGGTCATGGTCCCGTAGCGATTGGTGAATCGGTTAAGCTCTTCGCGTGAATTCCCGTGGTCAGCTCAGATGGCGGATCGGTGCGCTCCTCTTTCTCTCGACCGTCATCAACTACATCGATCGTCAAACGCTCAGTGTCCTCGGGCCGACGCTGAAGGACCAGTATCAGTGGACCAACGCCGATTTCGCGCTCATCGTAATTTCGTTCCGCGTGGCTTACACCCTCGGCCAGGCTGGCGCGGGGCGATTCCTCGATGCTGTGGGCACGCGCACGGGCTTGACCGTGAGCGTCGCCTTCTACTCGATCGCCGCGATGCTGACATCACTCGCGGGCGGACTCCGATCGTTCTGTTTCTTTCGATTTCTCCTCGGCGCCGGTGAAGGAGGCAACTGGCCCGGAGCGACCAAGGCGGTCGCAGAGTGGTTTCCGAGACGCGAAAGTGGATGGGCGGTTGCGCTCTTCGACAGCGGCTCGTCGATCGGAGCCGCGATCGCGCCGCTACTCGTGCTCGCGCTGTTGCACACGTTCGGCACCTGGCGGCCGGCCTTCTTGATCACCGGCTCGCTCGGTTTCCTCTGGCTTCTCCTGTTTCGATCGGTCTACCACCCACCAGAAACGCATCCGCGCATCACGGCCGCTGAGCGCGAGTACATCCTCTCGGATCGTGAGGATACGGCCGCGCCGACAGATGTTCGTTCGGCGAGCTATCGTGAACTACTGAAGCTGCCCCAGACCTGGGGCATCCTTCTCGGGAAAATGCTGACCGATCCGGTCTGGTTCTTCATCACTGACTGGTTCGCGATCTATCTTGTCTCGCGCGGATTCTCGCTCGAACGCGGATTGCTCGCCTTCTGGGTTCCGTTCGTCGCGGCGGATGCCGGGAACTTTCTCGGCGGCGGGATGTCGAGCTACTTGATCGCTCGTGGTTTCTCCGTGGGCACGGCACGCAAGATCGTCATCATTGTGAGCGGCCTCGGCATGAGCACGCTCATGGCAAGCCTCCTTTTTTCCAGTCTCACGGCGTTGACTGTCTGTTTTGCCATCTCCACATGCTCGTATGCGGCGTTGTCGACAATGGTGTTGAATCTGCCGGCGGACATTTATCGACACGATTCGGTTGCGACCGTCAGTGGAATGAGCGGCGCCGCAGCGGGCGTCGGCACGATCGCGGCGACCTATTTGACTGGCGCCGTCGCTGATCGCTATTCGTTCGAACCAATTCTGATTGGGGCGAGCCTGGTTCCTCTGCTGGCCGTGGTGGTGTTAGTGACGCTCGTCCGGAATACGCGATCGGCAGCCTTCGTACGGGCGATTTGAGCAGGGCGGTAATCGCAAGGCGGCACCACGTCGTAATAAGCAGAAATACCTTTTGCCCATTCGTGTGCCCAACGGAGGCTCTCACTCCATGACTCGACACACCAGGTTGATCGCGACGATCGTTCTGTCGATCGGCAGCACCGGATCCTTCATCCTTGCACAGGGAACACCCCCGCCACCGCAGGGTCAGACTCCCGCGGCGCAGGCTCCCCCACCAGCGGCAGGGCGTGGCGACGCGGGGCAGCGCGGCGCCGGACAGGCCGGCCGCCAGGGCGGCGGAGGACGACGTGGGGGGTTCACGCAGTTCACGCGCGAGCTTGCTCCGCAGGATGTGCTGGTGCGCGGCAAGTCGTTGTATGAAGCCAACTGCGCCAGCTGCCATGCGACCGACCTTCGCGGCGGACCGAAGGGGACGAATCTGCTCCGATCGGGGGTCGCGCTTCAGGATAAGCACGGCGAAATGGTTGGCGCGGCAATCGCCAAACACAATCCCCCGTTGACACTGGTCGAGGCCGATTCGGTCGCGATTGCGGAATACATCCACAGCATTCACGCCACCATGAGCGGCCAGGGCAGCCCGCCGGGACGCAATCCCACCAACGTCGAGCTCAATGTGCTGGTGGGCGACGCAAAGGCGGGTGAAGCGGCGTTCGGATCGCTGTGCGCGTCGTGTCACTCGGTCAGCGGCGATCTCAAAGGCATTGCCTCGAAGTTCGAGGACGCACGCGGCCTTCAGAATGGATGGGTCGCTGGATCCACGCAGGCGTTTGCCGGCGGCCGCGGCGGCGGCGGCGGGGCTGGCAATCCTGTCACCGTCACGCTCGCGGATGGAACCAGGCTCGAAGGCACGCTGATTCGCCGGGATGACTTTCTCGTGGTCTTCACGATGAAGGATGGCACGCGCAAATCATTGGCGCGGAATAACGGCATCCCGAAGGTCGACGTGAAGGATCCGAAAGAGGCGCACAAGAAAATGGTCCTGGAGCTCGATGATCCGGAAAACAAGAAGATGCACGACATCACCGCGTACCTGTGGACGATTAAGTAAAGGCGCGACAATATGAAAAAACTCGTAATCGTCACAGCGCTGCTCGTTGGACCCGCGCTTCTGTACGGACAGTCTCAGTCTGGTGCTCAGTCTGGCGGGCTCGATCCCGCCGAGATCATGAAGCCGTTGGCCGATCAGTGGACCAGTTATTCAGGAGACTTGAGCGGCAAGCGCTTCAGCGCACTGAAGCTGGTCAACACCAGCACGGTCAAGAATCTCAGTCTCAAGTGGATGACGAGCCTGACGACAGGGTGTGGTCCAACCGGAACACCGCCGGCCGGCGCTGCCGGTGGCTTTGGCGGCGGCCGCGGTGGTGGACGCGGCGGTGGCGGTGGGCCTGCCGCACCGATCATCGTCGGTGGACTTGGCAACGGCGACGCGAACAATTGCAACCCCGCTCGGTTGGGTGGCGGGATTCTGTTCGTCGACGGCATCATCTACGCCTCGACGCCCGACAACGTCTACGCCATCGATGCGCGAGATGGCGCCCTGCTCTGGCACTACTACTGGAAGACGCGCGGCGGCACGAGTCTGCAGACGCGCGGCCTGGGCATGTGGCACAACTACATCTACTTCGAGCTGCACGACGACTGGGTTGTCTGTCTCGAGGCGAAAACCGGCAAGGAAGTCTGGAAACACGAAATTGCCCCGTTCGACCAGCAGTACTTTTCGTCGAATGCGCCGATGGTCGTCGGCGATCACATCCTGGTTGGAACCGGCAACGATCTTGATGCGCCGGCATTTTTGAAGTCTCTCGATCCGCGCACCGGGCAACTGCAATGGATCCTGTATTCGACGCCGCAGAACCCCGGCGATCCCGGTCTCGAGACCTGGCCGAGCCTTGATGCGGCACGCCACGGCAATGGGGCGACGTGGATTCCCGGCTCGTACGATCCCGAAACGCACCTTTATTTATATGGAACCGGAAATCCTACACCTGCGTACACGCAGGGACGCGGCGACGGCGACAATCTCTTCACGTCGTCACTCATCGCCGTCAATGTCGATACCGGCAAGATGGCGTGGTACTACCAGACCTCACCGCACGACACGCACGACTGGGATTCGACGCAGACGCCGGTACTCGTCGATGCGCCGTTCAACGGCCGGATGCGGAAGCTGGTGATCACCGCGACGCGCAATGGCTACTTCTTCGTGCTCGATCGCACAACCGGTGAACATCTCGTCACCTCGAAGTTCGGCCTGGTGAACAACTGGGCCAGCGGCCTCGACGAGAAGGGACAGCCGAAGCGGAATCCGCACAAAGACGCGACCATCGCCGGGTCGCTCGTGAACGGCGACGTGACGAACTATCCACCACCGACGTTCTCACCGTTGACGGGACTCTTTTATGTCCACGAACAGAACTCGATGCGGATCAGTTACCTGATGGAGCCGGATCCGCGCGGATCGATGGGTCTCGGCGGCACCAGCGGCGGAGGCAATCTCAACTGGGGCACGAACATCGTCGCCATCGATTACAAGACGGGGAAGATCGCGTGGCGGAAAGAGATTAACGGCGGCAGTTCCGGCCTGCTCTCGACCGCCGGCGGTCTCCTCTTCCTGAGCAACGGACCGAACGTCGAAGCGTGGGAGGCGGCAACAGGGAAAGGCCTGTGGTATTCCCAGATCGGCGGGCTATCGAGTCCCCCGGAAACCTTCATGCTCGACGGCAAGCAGCACATGTTGTTCACCGGCGCCGCGGGGTTGTATCTGTTTGTTTTGAATTAGGCAGCGCGGTTCAGACAAATTTGTCCGACGCCGTGCGCAGCGCGACACAAACGTTCGTAGTGGAAAGACCGCCGAAATACTCGGCGGTCTTTTCTTTGTGAACGCGTTGAAAAGTGCCGGTTTGTCGATGTTTGAATTCAGCGTCTTGGTGGATCGCAAATTGAAGGCAACGCCGGCATGCGGTTGTCAAATCATTCGGGTGATCGGGGACCGATTCACGCATTCGCCGGTGCCTGCCTGCTGACCGCAGCGCTGCTCCTTCCGCACGCTCGCGTGCGGCCCGTGATTGGCGGAATGGGACTGGCCGGATTGATTCGCTGGACGTGGAGCTGCTACCGAGGACCGCGCGGTCCAGAATCCTGAGGCGGTGGTTACTCCATCTGCGGTTCAGGCGGCGGTCCGACAATCGTCTCTTCGACGACGATGTGTCCCATTGCGTGTGGCGGGAAGACCAGTCGAAGAAGCGGTGGCGTCGCCATCGTCGTGGCAAGCACGACCAGGACGGACGCGGAAAAAACATCGCGACCGATAAGACCCTCGGCAAGACCATACCCGGCGACAATGAGGCCCACTTCTCCGCGTGAAATCATCCCAATTCCAACGCGGATGGATTCCTGGTTGTCAAAGCCGCACAGGCGCGACGACACGCCAGAGCCGATCGCCTTGGCAACGATGGCGACGAGAACAAGCGAGGTGGCAAATGGAACCTGATCGGCCAACGCACGCGCGTCCGCCTGCAAGCCGATGCTGGTGAAAAAAACCGGTACAAACATCGCGTAGGTCAGCGCGTGAATGCCGCTGTCGATCGATTGCTTGAATTTGGTTTGTGCGACGAGCACGCCCGCTAGGTAAGTTCCGGTGATCGCCGCGACGCCGCCGACGTACTCAGCGGCCCAGCCGTAAATGAATGCCACCACGAGGACGGTAGCCAGCATCGCGTGGCTCGCCGGAAGATCGGACGCCCATCGCAGCACATTCGGGAGCCAACGACCGGCGTATATGGCGAGTGCGAAGTACACGATCAATCGCACGACAACAATCGCGAGCGCCTCGGCATCCACGCCTCCCGATACCCCCGCCTTGGACAACGCGACAACAAGCGATAGCACGACGATTCCCATGACGTCGTCGATGACGGCGGCCGCGAGAATGGTGGACCCCTCGCGTGAGCGAAGCGCGCCCAGTTCCATCAAGGTCTGCGCGGAGATGCTGACACTGGTGGCAGTCAGGATCGTGCCGATGTAAATGCCCTGCCAGAGAAGCGGGAGGCCGAAGGCGACGGCGAGCGCCGCTCCACCGATGAACGGAACGAGGACACCCCCGGCTGCCGACCAGAATGCAACCCTGCCAACGTGGGACATTTGATCGAGATCGGTCTCCAGCCCCGCCACGAACATCAGCAGGAGAACGCCAATCTGCGCGAGATCGCGCACGACGGAAAGCAGGGGAAGCAAACCTGAAGCACCCGTGTCGGCCGGCACCGCGAAGATTGGCCACCCGAGAAGATTCAAGACGGTGGGACCGAGGAGAACGCCGGCGAGAATCTCACCGAACACGGCAGGTTGATGGATGCGTGCGGCCAGCGCCCCGGCGATTTTGGCCGCCGCGATGATGAGTGCCAGCAGCAACAGCACCTGCTGCGAGTGGGTCAGGATCGATTCTCCGTAAAGTAAGGAACCAAGATGCGGAGCGAACGCGGGAACGGGGGACTGGATCCCGCACCCGCGTCGGTCCTCCGCCTTCAGCGGGCGGATTGTGGCCTGTTCACGGGATGTGACCAGTCACAATGTCGCGCCTACTCAGCCTGAACCGGTTTCATCAAAGCGCCCTGAGGGACGGCGACTGGCGCGCCTCCGACAGCGCCGGTTGCGATGACCGGAGCCGCTGACGGGCCCAGCACGAAATCGGGATAGGCAAGAGCGCCCATCTCGGGAATATCCAGGCCTTCGAGTTCGACATCTGCCGGAACGCGGTTGCCCATGAGCGCCTCGACGATCTTGAAGAACGCGAAGAACGTGACGAACACCCAGACGATGCACGTGAGCGTTCCGATTGCCTGCGCGGCAAGCTGGGATGCGTCACCGTAGAAGAGTCCCCTGACGGTTCCAGGCACACCGTTCCAGCCGTCGCCATAAGCCCCATCGGCGAACAAGCCCACTGAGAGCACGCCGAACGCACCGCAGACTCCGTGAACGGAAATCGCACCAACGGGATCGTCGATTTTCAGAACGCGATCGATGAACAGCACGGATTCAACAACGAGCACGCCGGCGATCGCGCCGATCATTACTGCAGACACGCTGTTGACGAATGCGCAAGGAGCAGTGATCGCGACCAGTCCGGCAAGCATTCCGTTGCAGAGCATGCTGGGATCCGGCTTGCCGAGACGCTTCCACACGTAGAACATCGCCGCGATCGCCCCGCCGGTCCCGGCCAACATGGTGTTGGCCGCGACAACCGCAATGCGCAGGTCGCCGCCGGCCAACGTCGAACCCGGGTTGAATCCGAACCAGCCAAAGGCCAGGATGAAGGTTCCAGCGAGCGCCATTGGAAGATCGTGTCCGGGCATCGGCAGGGACTCGCCGGTCTTCGAGTATTTTCCGATGCGAGGACCGATGACGATGGCACCCGCCAGCGCCGCGACGCCGCCAACCATGTGGACCACCGATGACCCAGCAAAGTCGACGTGCCCGTGACCGAGACCGAAGTTGGCGCCAAGCTGCGAGAGCCAGCCGGCTCCCCACACCCAGTTCGCGAAGATCGGATAGACCAGCATCGACATGAAAAAGCCGAAGACGATGAACGCCGAGAACTTCCACCGCTCGGCCATCGCGCCGGTCGGGATCGTTCCGGCTGTGTCCATGAACACCATCTGGAAGAGGAACAGCGCGAAGATCCCGACGTCATACGTGCTGCCGCTGAGGAAAAATCCCTTCAGCCCGAACAGGCCGAACGAGTGTCCAAACAGGCTGATCGTGAACTCATGATTGAGAGGAGCCGTGCCGCCCAACGCGCCGACCGCACCGACCCCTCCCATCTGGAGTGCGTAGCCGCAGATCCAGAAGCCGAGCATGCCGATCGGATAGATCATGAAGTTCATGCTCATCGTGTGCGCCGCATTCTTGGCGCGCGTGAAGCCGGTCTCGACCATCGCGAAGCCGGCCTGCATGAACATAACGAGGAACCCGGCGAGCAGCGTCCAGACAAAGTTGATCGCGATCTTGTTGTGACCGACGGTTTCCATCACCTCCGAGAGCGTTGGATTTGCGGCGTCCTTAACGGTCACATCCTTGGCTGTTCCCGTTGTCGCCCCGGTTGGATCACCTTGCGCCGGCTGAGCGATCGCCCCCTGCGCGTGAATCGCATATGAGCTGGCTGCCGTGCTCAAGACAAAGGTCAGTACTGCCGCCGTAAGCGCCTTGGCAAACAATTTTGTGTGTCGTCTCATTTCTCCAGTCCTTTCATAGTGATGCACTTCTCCCGATGGCACGTGCCTCGGCACACGTGCAGCGTCCAACCGGCGCCGATTTCAGGTCGTGAAAAAACTAAACTGTGGGGAAATACCGACTGGTCGTACAACCGGCCGCGGCAAGGAGTCGTATCAGAGTCTGAGGATTGAATGCTCGATTAGCGAGTGGTTCGGAGCATCAGAACGAGCGGGAGTCTCGATGGGAATCGCGACCGCGAAATCGCTGAGGACGATACCGGGGGTTGAGGCGATCACCGCGGTGATCGCGGTGCGCTCTTCGATCTTGACGAGCGACGAGACCGCATCCTCCGCGAACACCGGGGCCGGCATGCGCAATAGCACCACCGTGCAGAGGAGCGCGACGACGACTTGCGACGGCCGGGTGCGCAGAAGTGAAAGCATATCCTGCGGATTCAATGTTCACGATCGATGCCAGCGCACAATTTCTCGTGAATCCCGCTCTTTCCGCGTGATGCGCGGACGACGCGTCGATCGCGGAGCGATCGAAAGCCGACATTCACGTCGCTCCTCATGGGAGTGCGACAAAAGTGTCCGTCTTTATCGCCGTGAGATGGTCGAGAAAACTTCGTCGTCACGGCTCACGATCGATCGACGGCTTGGCGAGAAACTCTGCGATGGCGCTTCGGAAATCGTCCGGCTGCTCGATCCACGGAAAGTGGCCCGACTTGCCGATGTAGGTTAGTGTCGAGCCTGCAATTAGAGCGTGGATGTCTTCGGCCGTCTTGTCGCCGATAGGATCCTGATGCCCCTGAACTATCAGTACGGGTCGATCGAGCTTTCTCAGTCCGGGCCCTAGGTCGTAGTGCTTCCCCAGATCCGCAAACAAAAGCTCGTTCACGTCATGGTGCAGGGCGCCGTCTTTAATTTGTGTCGCAAACGCGAGGCCCTTCTGTCGATCGAAGAAATATCCGGGAACAATGGCCTTGATGTTCTCAAGCGCGACTTTGTCAGGCACGACGCCGTTCTTGGCGGCAGCCCGCCAGTAGTTCCGCGCCTCGAAGTCTTGCGGCCGGAGGCGCGCGTCGATATTGTCGCCGAACCACTGCGTGAACTCGAGCGTCGGACCGCCAGAACCGATCAGGATCAGTCGATCGACTCGATCAGGGTGAGCGACCGCGTAAGCCATGGCGAGCATGCCACCCCAAGAGTGGCCGACGAGGAGAAGCCGGTTCTGCTTCAGATGCACGCGGAGCGCTTCGAGATCCTCGACCACCGTCTGGAGTGTCAGGCTTTCGGGCGCAAGTCTGGCGGGCCGCGACCTGCCGGTGCCGCGTTGCTCGAAGTAGATACGCCGGTAGCCGGCCGGCAGGAAATCGCCGACAGGGATCATGTAGTCGACCGTAAAGCCCGGTCCGCCGCTCAGCATCACCGCGGGGGTTCCACTACCTGCACTTTGATAGTGCAGCTCGACACCGGCGCTGACGAAGGATCCGTCCTGCGCGAGCGCCGCGCACGGCACGAGCAGAAGTGGTATCAGGAGCAGCGATCTCAAACAGGTCCGCATGCCTGCAGATTAGGCCAGATTCGAGCGTCTCAATCAACAATCTCAATCAACAATCAACAATCTCTATCAACAATCGCAAATCAGAAAATCCGCACTCCTCAGTCGGCAATCTGCAATCGGCGTGGCTACTTTCAAACTTCGCGCAGCCGCTCCTTCACCTCGCCCCACTCCAAGCCGAAGCGCGCGAGATACTTGCGCAAGCGATCGGCATCGTTCGCAATCTTCTTTCGCTCGCGCGACCGATCGAACAACTCGCGGCCGGCCGCCGACAGCGTGCGTGCCGCTCGGCAGACGTTGAGGACATCCTCCAGCTGCACGCGATCGAAGCGATCGATGTGAACGAGCGCCGCGGGATCGACGACTTGATCGACGAGTCCGGCCGTGCTCTCACGAGGAGAACTCGACCAGGCGGACGTCAGGTGCGCCACTTCGGCGCGAACCTGATCGACGGTGATGCGGCCGGCCGTTGCCAGTGTCGCCAGTCGCGTGATCACGCCGTTCAAATCCCTGAAGTTACCGGGCCATCGCGCCCGATCGCTGACCGCGAACGCCACGAACTGATCTCGCGCTTCCTTGCTGAAGGTCACGACCGTCCCGGTCCGCCGTCGAAACTGGTCGAGTTCATATTCGATGTTCGGTTCGATATCTTCGCGCCGCTCGACCAGCGCCGGGAGGCGGAACGTCCAGAGATTGATCCGCGCCAGCAAGTCGTCGCGGAACCGCCCTTCGGCAACCGCCCGGGCGAGGTCACGATTCGTTCCGGCAATCAGCTGAAACTCACTCGAGACTTCGCGATCGCTTCCGAGCGGCAAGAAGCGCTTCTCTTCGAGCGCCCGCAGCAGCATCGCCTGTTCATCGACACCAAGTTCCCCGATTTCGTCGAGAAACAGCAGGCCATCATTCGCGCTGAGCAGCAGGCCTGGACGATCGCGAACGGCGCCGGTGAAGGCGCCCTTGACATGACCGAAGAGCGCCGACATCGCTGCATCGCCGCGCACGGTTGCACAGTTCACTTCGATGAACGGTCCTTTGACCAGCCGCCGAGTTTTTTTCAGCTCGTAAATACGCCGCGCCAGCAGCGACTTGCCAGCCCCGGTTGGGCCAAGGAGCAGAATCGGCGCCGACGATCTCTGGGTCACGCGATCGAGCCGCTCGACGACTTCGTTGAACGCGGCATTGCGCGTGTGAATGCCAGACTTCAACAAGGACCGCTCGTCGAGCTCGTCGCGCGCAAACCGCGTCGCGATGCGATCGTACCGGGAGAGATCAAGGTCGATGATTTGATAGGTGCCGGGATCGTTGCCCCGCATACCTGGGGGCGGACTTGTCTGGAGCAGTCGACCGGGAATGTGCCGTGACTCGGTCAGCAGGAACAAGCAGATCTGCGCGACATGCGATCCGGTCGTGATGTGGACGAGATAATCCTCGGCGTCGGTGTCGAACGGGTATCCTCGCGCGAAGTCGTGCAGGTTCCCGTAGACATCCTCAAAATCCCACGCGTCTGTCGTCGGATCGAGCGTCAACCGGATGTCAGTTTCTGGCGACACGTGGCGGATATCGTCACGCACAGCCTCGGCAAGCGACGTGAACCGCTGCTGGTACAGCAGCTCGAATCGATCGATCAACAGGTCTTCATGCTGACAGGCGGCGATACTCGGTCGCCACCCTTCCCATCGCCGGCTCCCGGTCCCGCGATCGATTGTCGTCCCAAGCAGGCCAATGACGACGCAACGCCTTCGCATATTTTACAGTATAAAACATATCCTGTTAGATAATATTCGCAGCTCTTTTTGAGACCAGTTCTGATTCGCAAATTCCTGTGCAATAGCCGCATTCTCAGCAACTTACGGCACCAAGCAGAACGATGGCACCTCAGCTGCACTACCGGCTTGCAAGAGGAATAACATGGCGAATCCGAGTCTCTTTCGGTCACTTGTCGCAGCGCTGATTCCGCCGGCCGATGCGCGAGATGAGGCGGGTGGACGTGCCTACCAGCTGCCGCCGCGGCATGCGCTGGCGCAGGTCGCCGCAACCGGATGTTTGAACGCCACGTTTTATGCGAGCGCTGACGAGCAGCTCGATCGTGTGCTCGATCTGAGCGCGCGGCTCGAGCCGGAGTTTGTCGCGAAGACAGCCATCTACTGTCGAGAGCGCGGCTACATGAAGGACATGCCGGCGCTCCTCCTCGCGGCGCTGTCGCGGCGGGATCCGGCGTTGATGACTCGCACGTTCGATCGGATTGTCGACTCGCCGCGGATGCTTCGAACGTTTGTACAGATCGTTCGCTCGGGTGCGGTCGGGCGCAAGTCGCTCGGTTCGGCACCCAAGCGATGCGTGCGTCGCTGGCTGGACCAGCGGACCGACGCGGCACTGTTTGCCGCGTCGGTCGGGCAGGCGCCGTCGCTGGTCGATGTGATCAGGATGGTGCACCCGAGGCCGGTCACCCGCGAACGCGAGGCACTCTATCGCTATTTGATTGGACGCGACGCCACCCGTGAGCTGCTGCCCGTCGTCGTCCAGAAGTTTGAGGCGTTCAAAGCGGGTAACCGCGAGGAGGTGCCTGACGTCCCGTTTCAACTCCTCGCCGCACTCGATCTGAGCCGTGATGACTGGACGCGAGTGGCGCAGCGAGGTTCGTGGCACACGACGCGGATGAACTTGAACACGTTCGCGAGGCATGGAGTGTTTGCCCAGCCGGAGATCACGGAGATGATCGCGGCACGATTGCGCGACCCGTCGGAGATCGCGCGTGCTCGTGTGTTTCCGTATCAGCTTCTTTCGGCCTATCGATCGGTGGATCAAACCGTGCCGAATGCGGTGCGCGCCGCGCTCGAAGACGCGATGGAAATGGCGATTGCGAATGTTCCGTCGATCAGCGGACCGATCTACGTCTGCCCCGATGTGTCCGGTTCGATGCGATCGCCGATCACCGGGAGCCGTCGTGGTGCGACCAGCACAGTTCAATGTGTCGATGTCGCGGCGCTGGTTGCTGCGGCATTCGTCCGGCGGAATCCGGCAACAGAAGTTCTGCCGTTCGAGCAGTCGGTCGTGAGGCTGTCGCTCTCGTCGCGCGACAGGGTCATGACGAACGCGGCGCGGCTGGCGGCTGTGGGAGGTGGTGGAACGTCGGTCAGCGCGCCTCTGGCCGAACTCAACCGGCGGAAGGCGCCAGGAGACCTCGTGGTGATCGTCTCAGACAACCAGTCATGGGTGGACGGCGCCGGTGCTCGCGGAACGGAGACCATGCGCCAGTGGAATACATTTCGCGCTCGCAACAGGAGAGCGCGGCTGGTGCTGATCGACATTCAGCCGTACGCAACGGTTCAGGCCGTCGAACGCGAGGACATCCTCAATGTCGGAGGGTTCTCGGATCAGGTGTTCGACCTGATCTCCGAGTTCGCAGCTGGACGACTCGCCGGCGATCACTGGGTTGAACGAATCGAATCCATTGCCTTGTGAACAGATGCGCGCACGTTTCGAGAATCCGGCCGGAATGCCATGCGAGACTACATCCTGTGAAGATGCAACAGTCCCGCAGATTTCCTTGTCCGGCCGGATGATTGATGTCACGCGATGAATGCATGCGAGAGTACATGTGAATCGGGTTCGAATCCCGGGCTGGCTTCGCAGGAAGCGCAGCAGCTCCCGCACTTCTTGTCACCGCGTGGCTTCTTGATCGGATACCCATGGCTGATTGGATCACAATCGACGGCTCGGCCGGTGAGGGGGGCGGGCAGATTTTGCGCACGTCCCTTGCGCTGTCGCTCGTGACGGGGCGGCCGTTTCGAATTGAAAACATTCGCGCGCGGCGACGCAAACCCGGACTCTTGCGACAGCACCTCACCGCCGTGCGGGCAGCGACGGCGATTGCCCAAGCGCGAGTGTCGGGTAGCGAGATCGGTTCGTCGGCGTTGAGCTTTGAACCGCGGGACGTCCGCGGCGGGGACTACAACCTTGCCGTCGGCACGGCAGGCAGCGCGACGTTGGTATTTCAGACGATTCTTCCGGCTCTGCTGGTTGCCCGCGAACAGTCGCGCGTTACGCTCGAGGGCGGAACCCACAATCCTGGCGCACCGCCTTTCGATTTTCTCGCCCGTACGTTCGTACCCGTCCTGCGGCGCATGGGTGCCTCGGTCGGGGTGGGACTGGAAGCGTACGGATTCTACCCTGCTGGCGGTGGTCGATTCACCGCAGAAATTCAGCCGTGCTCCGGTCTCGGCGAGTTCGTTGCATCAACTCGAGGTCCGGCAATCGTTCACGCACGGGCGGTTGTCGCAGCGTTGCCTGAGACCATCGGTAAACGCGAACTGGCAGTTGTCCGCCAGCGCCTTGGGCTGGATCGATCAATCTGCGGAGTCGAGACGGTCAATTCGTCGATCGGTCCGGGCAACGTCCTGATGATCTCAATCGACGGGGATGCGGTGACCGAAGTCGTCACCGGCTTTGGAGTGAAAGGGGTCACGGCAGAAAAAGTCGCCGGGGATGCCTGCGATGAAGCCGCTCGCTATCTCGCAACCGACGTCGCGGTTGGAATT
>DASTVZ010000259.1:0-25355 GCA_035758845.1 Vicinamibacterales bacterium | reverse complement strand
TCACGGCCGGCAAGCACTTCAACGTGGCCCTGGTCCGGAATGGCATCGAGGGCGTTATCAATCAGATTCACCCAGATCTGATTCAGCTCGCCCGCGAATCCTCTCACGCGGGGCAGGTTCGGCTCGATTTCGACGGCAATTGACGCAGACTTGTTCCGCGCTTTGGATCTGAGAACCGCGACGGTGTTGCCCAGGCTTTGCACCAGGTCGACCGGTTCCGCCGCGGTTGCCTGATCCATGTGTGTGAAGCCCTTGATCGCCACCACGAGGCCGGAGATCCGTGTCGCGGCGTCCTGGATCTCCGAGGCAAGACTCCGCACCGAGCAGGCCGCCGCCGTCCATCGCAGAACCGCGTCGAGTGCCGGTCCGTCGATCGCGGTGCTGAGCCGATCGAGCGATTCGATTGTGGTTGGTGTTTCAGCGATCGCGTCGGCAAGCTCGACATCGACGTGATGAGACTCGAGCCAGGCTGCGATTTCCTCCTCGCGTTCCGCTTGTTGGATCGGTGAAGGGACGCCGTGGACACGGACGCGACACGACTCGCGGAAGGCATCTACTGCGGCGAGTTGTGCCTCGGTCAGCCTCGCCGCGGCGAGGAGGCGCGTCGCCCGGTCGCCATCGTCAAGTCTGTCTTCGAGCAGGGTGGCGCTCCGCTCGATCGCGGACGCCGGATTGTTCAACTCGTGCGCGAGCCCCGCCGACAGCTTTCCCAGCGAGAGCATTTTCTCGTTGTGCAGATCGTTCGACGTGAACATGCGCGCGCGATCGAGCATCGTGTGCACGAGGATCGTGGTGATCGCCTGGCATGACTGAATCATGTCGGGCAAGCGATCGCGGTGGAGGGCGAGGATTTCCGTGGGTTCTTGCGCGATCGAATTGCCCGGAGGGGTTGTCAATCTCGAGTACGGCAGCAGTCCGGTGACGTCGCCCGGACGCCACTCAACCATTTTCTGCACACCAGTACCCCGATCGACGAAGATCGCGATTCGTCCGGATAGCACAACCCACAGTTCTTCGACTGGTTGCCCCTTTGACGCAACCACTTCCCCGGCATTCACGTTTCGAAACGACCCATGCGAGGCGAGCCAGGCAAGTTCCTCACGAGGCGCGGTGCCGAGCGTACGGTGCGCGGCCAGCCGATCGACGAGCTCGGTTGACGTCATCAGTTCGTTGATTTCCTTTTCGCCGCGGCTGGCGCCACCGCATACCGGCCAGTCATCCCAGCGGTGTTGTGGAACGACACGTGGCAATGCAGGAGCCACGTGCCTTCGTTGTCAGGAACCATGTCGGCGGTGACCATCTGCATCGGGCCCATGAAGGCAACATCGGTCCGCATGTGGTTCGCGGTGACGACATTGCCGTGCCAGTGCGGCGTGTGAAAATCGAAATCATTGGTCGAGCTCATCGCATACCAGCGGACGCGCTCGCCTTTGCGCACCGTCATCGCGTCGAGCGGCATCGTGCCGTGCGCGAACCCGTTGATCGAGAAGGTGACGAAGAAGGGATAGAAGTTCTGCGACAGCCCGGGAGGCGGCGGCACCGGGTTATCCGCCATCTTGACGTTTTTCAGGAAATACCAGCTGTCTTCCTCGTGAATCTGCGAGAACATCACCACGAGTTCACGATCGACATCCTTTGGCGATCCGTCGGGCTTCGCCTTTCCTCGCCCGGTTACGATCATCGCTCCCATCAGACCGGTGTTCGGATCCTTCACCTCGTCGACGTGCGAGTGGTACATCCACATCACCGAACTGGGATCCATCGGCCCCGGGCCTGTTCGCTCGGGAACTTCCCATGTGTAGGTGTGTGTGCCGCCCGGCGGCACCCCATCGTCAGCCTTGTCCTTTCCGCTCGTCCCATCCTGGTACGGCGCACCCTCGGAGTCCTTCTTGTAGAAGACCCCGTGCGGATGAACCGAGTATGGATGGTCGCCGTTGTTGCGGAAGATGACTTTGATCGTGTCGCCGACCTCGGCGTGGATCACCGGTCCGAGAAAGCCGAGGTGATCCCACTCGGGTGCTCGTGGCTTCAGCGCTTTGAAAGTGCCGTCAGTGTACTCGCGATACACCGTTTTCAGATACTTTGTGCTGACAGGTTTCGGGACGCGCTCCTCTGGCTTGCTCCCTTTGAAGAATCCGATCGCATTCACGGGTTCGCCCGTGATGCCGTCCTTGTTGCCTGGCGCATAGTCCCAGGTGACCTCGTCGGCAGCGAGGTAATAGGTGCGCACTTTTGCGGGTGCCGCCTTCTGACCGGTTGACTGTGCCGAGCCGCCCGTGGTCGGTCCGAACAGAGTGGCAGCGAGACACACCAGGATCGTGGCCAGGCTCTTCATACTTCACCTCTGTGAATGTGAGCCGTGATCTTCTGGCGTTTGTGCCGCTCAAGTCAAGGAAGCGCGGGTGCCGAGAAGGGAGGTGCAGGCAGCTCGACACGCTCTTTTCTCTAGAACCGATATTTCAATCCAAACTGGAATTGCCTTTGCGGATCGGCGTTGCCGTATGCCGTGGAGTTAATCCTGCCGGCGTTGGTGTTCGGGTTGCCGGGGACGCCGACTTCCGTATCGGACGGATTCCCCAGGTTCACGTGGTTCAAAAAGTTCACCATCTCGAGGCGGACTTCGATCTCGCCATTTTGATGCACCGAGAAATGCTTGAATAACGATGCATCGGTGCGCCAGTAGCCGGGACCGCGTAGCGCATTGCGCGGCAGATCACCAAACGTCCCTTTCGCAGGCCGAGCAAACGCACTGTTCGGATCCCCTATCGGCGCGGCGTTGAACCACTGGTCCCGCGTTTGCGGACCGTCGAGATTACCGATCAGGTCTGGCCTGTTCGGTCCTGTGTCGCGATCGCCACCGTCATCACGGTAGCTGACGTTGAACGGCAGGCCGCTCTGGATGATCACCGTCCTCCAACGCGAGCGTGGTCGTCAACTGCCGCTGAACGGTGACGTTATAGGCGTCAACCGCCGGCGGGCGCTGCGTTGTCGGTAGCGCGCGGCTGAACACTCCGTTCGGCAACCGGAAACGGCCGTTTGATGGAACCGCGGGGAATTCCGGCGACGGCGGACCGCTCGACAAAGTGAACACGCGATCGAAGTTGAACGGGGCGCGTAGTTCCTGTACCGCGAGGACCGGCAGGTTCTGCGTCACGCTGTGACCGAACCGCGATCCGAACACACCGATGTCGTAGCTCCGTCCGTAGCCGGCACGCAGGACAGTCTTTTCGTCGATCTGATATGTGTGCCGACCCGCGGCGCCCAGTTCAAATGGTTCTTCACGCCGCCATTCATCGGGACACCGCCAGCGCCGACAACCAGCATCTCCCCGGTCGTCAAATCGAGGAACCCGGCGTTCCCGGGCTCGTTGATGGTTTGCGGATTGATGATGTCGAGCCGCAGACCGTAGTTCAAGGTGACGCGGGCGCTCGGCCGCCACGTGTCCTGTGCGTAATAGAAGTGGCGCCACTGCCGTTCACGCGCATCTGTGTTCGAGCTCACATATCGGCGGAAGTTGGTGACGTCGCCGAGCAGGAAGGTCGCCAGGCCAAGTCCGCCTGAACCCTGCAGCGACGTCCGGTTCGTGCTGAACGTCAGCTCACCGGATCGAGGGCCTGCGCAGAATCCTGTTCGCGGCTTCGCTCGCTCCCGCGCTGCTGCGCAGCTCCGGCGACGCCGAGCGCGCCGACCAGGAACACGCACGCTTCACCCGCCGGATAGCGGACCATGCGCGCATTTTAGCGTGTACTACGGCTGGTAGTAGTCATCCAATCTCAATACAGTCGTGGTCCATGGCGTCGAGGAAATCGGTGCGTAGAACTGCTTTCAGAACTTCACGTCGCGCCACGGATCTGACGAGGAACCGAAGGGCGACGTGGACGCTGGTCGGGTGGGTGTTGTGGGCGGGCACGATGCTCGCCGCCTGGCCGATCACCGGCGTCGTCAAGGATCAGTCCGGCGCTCCGGTTGCCGGCGCGACCGTGACGCTGACGACCGCGGATCAGACGCCGGTGGCCACGGTACGAACGAACGAGCAGGGCCGGTTCACCATCGACGCTCCCGCGGCGGGGCGCTTTCTCCTGACGGCGACGGCAGCCCATCTCGGCGAGGCAAAGGTCCCGGTGACCGTGGGCGAGGTTCCACCGGCGCCGCTCGAGATCGTTCTTCAGGTTGGTCCGATTCGCGAAGACGTGACGGTGACGGCGGCGGCCGATCTCGTCGACGAAGTACGTCGGGCGGGACAACCGGTGAGCGTCATTGACGCGGAGGACATCGCCACTCGCGTGACCACGGCCGTCGCACAAGCGGTCGAGGGTGAAACCGGCGTGCAGCTGCAGCAGACGAGCCCGACGATGGCGGGCGTGTTCATTCGTGGGCTGAGTGGCAACAAAGTGAATGTGTTTCTCGACGGTGTTCGATACTCCAACGGTGCACAGCGCGGTGGCGTCAACACGTTTCTCGATCTCGTCGAACCCGGCAGTCTCGAGACGATCGAGGTGGTGCGAGGGCCATCGAGCGCCCAGTACGGCAGTGATGCGCTTGGCGGGAGCGTTCAGTTTCTTACGCGGCCGCCGCGCCTTGCCGAAAGCGGCGAGCCGCAGTGGGGTGGCTCGGTCGGCGCGAGCTTCGGTACCGGCCACCGGTTCGGCGGAGGGCAGGCGTTCCTTTCGTATATGGCGCCAACCATCGGAATCAATGGGGCGATTTCCGGCCGCGGCGTTGGCGAGATCAGGACGGGCGAAGGTATCGACTCTCACGCCGCCGTCACTCGCTTCTTCGGGCTCTCGTCCGATCTCCTGATGGACGAGCGACTGCCGGATACCGGTTTCCATCAGATCGGCGGCTCGCTGCGCGCTCAGTGGGCTGTATCACCTGGGACCCGTCTCGTCTTCAGCTACATGCGGACCCATCAGGACAATGGCGATCGATACGATCAGTTGCTCGGCGGTGATGGCAATCTCATTGCCCAACTCAACGACCTTTCGCTCGATCTCTTTTCTGTTCGAGCAGAGAAGCTTGGCGCCAGGATTTTTGATCACGCGTCGGTCATGTACTCGGTGAACAGCCAGCGCGAGGAGCGGGTGAACCAGGGAGGGAACGGCAGTCCGACAGCAACCATTGGTCACGAGCCTGAGCGCACCACCGCGCAGGGCGTTCAGGGCGTACTCACGAAACAGGTCTCGGCGCACGCGACGGTGACCGTAGGCGGCGACGTCTACTTCGAAGGCCTTACGTCCAAGTCGTTCAACGTCAACCCGGTCACTGGAGCGATCTCCGCGCGCCGTCCGCGTGTTCCCGACGGCGCAGAGTTCACGCAAGGCGGAATCTTTGGACAATCCACCTTCGATGTCGTGCCCGATCGCCTGCGCCTGGTGGGCGCGTTGAGATTCGGTGGTGCCTACTATGAAGCGAGTGCCGCCGACAGCCCGCTCGTCAATGGGCAACCGCTCTGGCCGGACGATTCGTTGACCGCCAGTAGTGTCACGTTCCGTGCAGCCGCGGTGTTCACGCCGTCCGACCCCTGGACGTTCCTCGCCTCGCTCAGTCGTGGTTTTCGCGCGCCGCACATGACCGATCTCGGCACCCTCGGCCTTACAGGGTCGGGTTTCGAAGTCGCTGCGCCCGACGTCTCCGGCCTCGGCGGATTCGTGGGGACTACGGCTGACGCGTCCGCAATATCGAGCGGCCAGCCTGTCGCCCAGTTGGATCCGGAGACGAGCCTGCAATACGAAGGCTCGGTCGGATACCGGCATAAGGCATGGCGCACCGATCTCACGTTCTTCGTCAACAACGTCCACGCCAATATTCAGAAGCAGTCGCTGATTCTTCCGCCGGGTGCAGTGGGAGTCATGCTCGGTGGGCAGCCGATCGTTGCCCAGAATGCAAACGGTGTGGTCTTCGTGCAGGCGTCAACCGCACCGGTTCTCGTGCGCGCGAACTTCGACAATGCACGGATCTGGGGGATCGAACACACGGCCCAGGCCCGACTCGGGTCGAATGTCACGCTGAACGAGGCATTCACGTATCTCCGCGCGAAAGACACGAAGACGGATCTGCCGCCAAACATCGAAGGGGGCACGCCTGCGCCGGACGGATCCCTGACGGTGCGGTGGAACCCTGCAGGAGGCCGGTGGTGGCTCGAACCGTACACGCACTTCGCGTGGAAGCAGACCCACCTCTCGTCGCTGGACCTGGGCGACCGCCGGACCGGGGCCGGGCGGAGCCGCAGCAGCATTCAAGCGTTTTTCAACAACGGTGCCCGCACTCGCGGGTGGATCGGAGCCGGCCCAGACAACGCATTCGGTACAGCCGACGACGTGTTGCTGGCGACGAATGAGACGTTGGCGCAGATCCAAAACCGGGTCCTGGGCGTCGGTGTGGACTCTTCATCTCTTTTCACCGCGGTTCCTGGCTACGCGACCTTCGGCCTCCGCGCCGGGTTTCGGAATGCGGCACACGAGATACTGGCCGACTTCGAGAATCTCAACGACAAGAACTACCGCGGCATCAGCTGGGGGGTCGATGCGCCCGGCTTTGGTGTCTCTGTTCGGTACTTATTCCGTTTCTAGTCGGATCCCGCGACTATCAGCATCTTCCACTGTCATGCTGCGTCAGTACCAAGAGACGAAAAGGAGAAAGGAGAAGGGAGAACGTTTATTCTCCTTTCTCCTGTCCGTCTCTTTAGACTCGATTGCAGTGTAACTGTGGATGATGTTGATTTGATTGTGCCGCGACGATTCACACACGCATCAATGCGAGCAACTCTGCTGTCGACGCCGAGTGATCGAGAAACCCGAATTGTCCTGATTCTTTCACTTCACGCGCAGCTTCAAGGAACCCGGTCATCGCTGCGCGATACAACGACGTTGCCAGACTGATCCGCCGGACGCCCGCCTCGGCAAGTTCCGCCACGGAAAATGACTTGCCCTTGATCCCCGCCATGAAATTGAACGGTTTGCGCACTGACGCGCAGACTGTTTTTACCGCCTGAAGATCCGGGAGTCCCGGCGCAAACAGCACGTCGGCGCCGGCGTTTTCGTACGCTTGGAGTCGACGGATCGTTGCGTCCAGACTGCCGTTGGCAAACATCAGGTTGTGCGCTCGCGCGGTCAGCATGAAGGGAAACGGCAGGCGCCGGGCAGCTTCCGCACCTGCGGCAATTCGCTCGACCGCAAGTTGATCGTCGAACAAAGGACGATCCGGATTGCCCGTGCTGTCCTCGATCGTGCAACCGACGAGACCGACGCTCGCCGCTAAACGAACGGTCTCTGCCACGACCTCCGGTGCATCGCCGAAGCCCTGTTCCAGATCCGCGGACACCGGCAGGTCCGTCGCGTCCACAATCATCCGCGCGTGCTGCAGTGCTTGCTCCCGCGTCAGTCCGCCATCGCGACGACCGAGTGCACATGCGGATGCTGCGCTCGACGTTGCCAGCGCCTGGAACCCAAGTCCGGCAAGCATTAGAGAGGATCCGATATCCCAGGGGTTAGGAATAATGAAGACGCCCGGTCCATCGTGCAGCGCACGAAAGCGAGCAGCTTTGTCGATTTGTGTTGGCATGACCGAATCGTACCAATTTTCTTGACAACTCTATTCGGGAGGCCTTAACTCCACCCATGGAACCGCACAACGATTCAGGATCGTTTGTCTGGGTCGACGATCTCCGCCGCGACGTTGTCTACGGGATCCGGGACCCTGCGCCGAACGCCGGGATTCACCATTGTCGCGATGCTCACGCTGGCCCTGAGTATCGGCGCTGTCGCCGTCATCTACAACGTACTTAGGAATGTCGTGCTCGATCCCTTTCCGTACTCACGTTCGGATCGAATGGTGAACCTCGTCCTGAACGATGCATCCGGCCGCGGGCTTCGAGGTCCGTACTATTCGGCCCAGGAATTCCTCGACTACCAAGAGCAAGCGGACGTGTTCGAGGACGTCGTTGGTCGGCGCAGTGTTATTGATTGCTGTGCTTGCCTGCTGGGTCCCGGCGCGACGGGCCGTCAGAGTTGAACCGATGGTCGCGCTGAGACACGAATGATGGTGTCTAAGTTCTGGTAACAGGAATTGCGGAGTGCGCCCCTCATGATGATTTCGCTTCTTGCAGCCGCGGCCGTTCTCACCCTCCAGGTCAATGCATCGCCGCAAGGCACACCGACGACCTTCGGTGCACAGCAAAGGACGCCGCCGCGCGACGCGACGGCGGAAAAGAAAGGCACGGCGATCATTCGCGGCAAGATCGTCAACGCCGAGGGACGTGCACTGCGGCGCGTTCAGCTGCGCTTGAGCGGTGACGCGATTCCGGAAGGACGCACGACGAGCACGAACGGTGAGGGGCGTTTCGAAATCGCAGAACTGCCTTCGGGACGGTACACGCTCAACGCCTCGCGCGCCGGTTATCTCGGTGTGTCGTTCGGCCAATTGCGACCGGGTGAGGTCACCCGTCCGATCGAGCTGGCCGACGCGCAGGTGTTCGCCAACGCCGACTTCGTTCTGCAGCGCACGGCGCTCATCACCGGTCATGTCTTCGACGAAGCCGGTGAGCCGCTCGCTGGCGCGAACGTGTTGACGCTGCAGATGCGTTTCTTCAACGGCCGCCGCCGCTTGACACCGGTCAGAGGCAACGCCATTACCGACGACACCGGTCAATACCGTCTCAGTGGGCTCGAACCGGGGGATTACTACGTTCAAGCCTCGTCGCGCGAGACGTGGGAAGGAGATCCGCCGCAGAAGCAGATGCTCGGCTTCCTGCCGACGTACTATCCGGCGAGCCCTGGTCCGACGGAGGCGCAGCGCGTGCGGGTTCGCGCCGGGCAAGAGATCCCTTCCGTCGACATCAGTTTGATCCCTGGGAAGGTCGGGAAGATTTCCGGCACCGTCGTGAACTCGCAAGGGGTCCCTCTCGGCGGCGAGAATGTGAGCCTGTCTTTCGAGATACGCGGTGAGAACTTCATGATGATGTCGGGCGGCCAGAGCACAAAGATCAACCCGGATGGCACGTTCGTCTTTCGTAACGTCGCGCCGGCCGAGTATCACCTCAACGTCAGAACGGCTGCCACCGCCGATCGTCCACTCGAATCCGCTAACGTGATCGTTTCGGTCGTCGGTGGAGACGTCGATGGTGTCAACGTCGTGACCTCGGCCGCCGGCGTGGTGACGGGAAGAGTGATCGTCGAAGGGGATGCGCCGCTGCCGTCGCCGATCACCAAGATGAGCGTGCGCACGCTACCGGTAGACCGCGATACTTCGGTCAATTTTGGCGGTATGCCCGACAACGGCCGCATCCGGGACGACGGCACCTTCGAACTCAAATCGGTGGTCGGGTCGGTGCGGTTGACCGTTGGGCCGCTGGCTGACGGCTGGACCGTCCGCCAAATCGATCAGAACGGACGCGACTACACCATGCAACCGTTCGAGACGTCCGGACAGACGATGGATGGTTTCACAATTGTGCTGACGAATCGCTTCCCCGCGATCTCCGGCACGTTGCGCGACGCGAAAGGCAACGTCGTTCCTCAAGGGACGGCGATCCTGTTTCCCGACGAGTCGTCATTGTGGGTCGAGGATCTTCGGTCTGTCCGAACCGCCAGAGTCGATCAATCGGGCGTCTTTACGATCAAGGGTGTACGACCGGGCAATTATTTGTGCATCGCCGGCGTTGGCATCAGCAACAACCAATGGAACGATCCGGAATACCTCGACTCGCTACGACCGGATGCGCACCGTGTCACCGTGAAAGAAGGAGAAGATCAGCGTCTCGATCTGGTTGTGAAGTCGCCAAGCGGTCAATAGTCCTGAACCTTGAGACGACCGACGGCGCTTTCGTCGAAGATTCGAAGACTCGAAGCACTCGAAGGAAGACAAGAAAGACGGCTTCGGATCTTCGTTTCTTCGGATCTTCGGCGTTACCGTGGGTACGTCTCAGCGGGACAGTCGAGAACGCGGAACCTCGCAAGATTTTCAAAACGCCGTCGTCAATGCGACTCGAATGGTCCGCGGATAGCCGGGCGAAATGTTCGTGTTGTTGTCGGCGTTGGCGAAGTACTTGTTGTCGAAAAGATTTTCGACATTGAGTTGCAGCCGGGCGCGCCTGGTCAGCGGCACGAACGTGGCGGCATCGATGCGAGTGTAGCCCGGCAGCACGACGCTGTTGTCGATAGCGGCAAACATGTCGGCACGATAGATCACCCCGAGCGCCGCACCAACCCTCGGGTGCAGCTGGCAGTTGTTCCAGAGTGAAAACGTGTGACGTGGAACCTGCGCGACTTCGGCGCCGGCCTTTGCTGCTGCCGTCGCGCTCGTCACGAACGCGTCCTGATACGCATAACCGCCCGCCATGCGCCACGCGCGCGTCACGCGCCCGATTACACCGATCTCATACCCGTTGGTGCGTTGGCTACCGGTCTGGATGATGCGACTCGGGTCGTTTGGATCGGTCGATCGTGTGTTGGTCCGGTCCAGCCGGTATAGGGCGGTTGCGAGCGACAGCCCGGACAAGAGGTCCCACTTTGCACCAACCTCGTAATTGGTGAATTGCTCCGGTTTGAGCTGTTGCGTGATCGTCGTCAGCGACGAGAACTGATCGCCGGCGCTTGGCAGGTAAGAAACACTGTAGCTGCCATATATCGACAGCGGCATGACGGGCTTGAAGACGACCCCGGCGCGCGGCGACACGAGATTATCGAGTCGACCCAGAGTGTCCCCGTTGCGACGGTTGTAAAACGAGAGATCGAATTGGTCGAAACGCACGCCGCCAACCAACTGCAGGTGACGCGACAGCTCGGCTTGATCCTGAGCGTAGACGGATGCGGTCCGCGTGTCGACGTGATTGTCCGCATCGGTGGCACTCTGACGAAAGATCACTGGCAGCGAAATCGTCGGATTCAGAAACGGCACCTGAACCGACGTGGTGAGGTTGTTGAAGAAGCCCGTGTTGCGAAAGTTGTCCGTCTTTTGCCGGCCGAGCTCAGCTCCGACCAGAAGTGAGTGCCGGACTCGACCCGTGGCGACCGGGACGATCACATCGGTTTGATTGAAGATATTCGTGCGCTCGGTCGCGTTGTTATAAGCCGACAGCGCCACGAGCGTCTGATCCGGCGAGGCCGCGCCAGGGACGTAATTCTGATAGAACCGGTCGTAACCTGCGAACAGCGTACGATTGCGAATGGTTGCGGCACCCCAGCGATGTTCGATCATCGCCGACCCGAGGTTGACGGCCAGGCGGACATCACTATCGTCGGGATTTCCGTAGAACAACGATCTGTCTACGGCGGCGGGCGCCCCAGCAAATGAGGTTATCCCTCGATCCGCGGTGCGGCGGTCGTGAAGGTACTCATAACTCACGATCACTCGTGTCTGCGACGTTGGCAGCAACGTCACCGTCGGAGTGACGCCGTAGCGTTGCAGGCCCACCTGCTTGCGAAAACTGTCGGCGTCCTCGAACATCCCGTTGAGTCGAACCGCCACGGTGTTCGAGAGCGGCTGGGCGAGATCGGCAGCGAGCCGCCTGTTCCCGTACATTCCGGCTTGCAACGAAACATCTCGGAGCGGTTGAAACACCGCCTCTTTGAGTACGCGATTGACGACACCACCGGCGCCGCCGCGACCGAAAATCATCGCGTTCGGTCCCTTTAGCGCCTCGATTCGATCGACGTTGTAAACGTCCCGGAAGTACTGCACATCGTCGCGGACACCATTGACAAAAAAGTCCGCTGACGTGCTGTTGCCGCGCATGATGATCTGATCCCGATTGTTTTCCCCCTGATGTGACGTGACTCCCGGGACGTATCGCACGACGTCGCTGATACTCGTCATCAGTTGATCCTTCATCAGCTCCTGATTCACGACCGTAATCGACTGCGGGATGTCGCGGATGGGTGTCGGCGTCTTCGTCGCTGTGCTGGTGATAACCCGCGAGCCATCAGGCGCGGTGATTGTCACCGACTCGAGTACGCCTGCCACCTGTAAAACGAACTCCAGCTCCGGAGTCGATGACTCGAAAACCCTGATCGTCCGCGATGACGCAGCGAATCCAGGTGCCGTCACCGTTATCTTGTGCCGTCCAGCGGGCAACCGTAGCGTGAACGCTCCCTGTGCATCGGTGACGGCGGTTGGCCCGGTGCCGTCGCCGGGTAGCTGGATGGCGACACGAGCACCAACGATCGCGCTCCTGCTGAAATCGAGTACGCGTCCTTGCACGGAAGACAAAACACCGGTCGGATTCGGTGAAGATTGTGATGGCGCGCCAATCACCGGCAGGGGAGCAGCAAAAGTGGCAACGACGAACAGCCAGATCCGGGCTCTGGCACAGCCAGGTCTCATATCACTTCCTCATTGCGCACCAGTTTCACGATGCCCTTCGTCCGAAGGAATGCGCGAATGTCTTCAACATGTTCCGTTTCAATTTCGACCTGACGCTGGATGAAGGGCTCCAAGACCGGGTCCCCTGCGACGCGGGGAAGAAGATCCTTGTAGGCCTCGAGCGCCTGCTGTTCGACGTCGAGCGCTTCGGCGAGCGCGTCTTCCAGTCGCATCGCGCTGCCGCCGAGCGAGAGCTTCACCCGCAGCGTTGGGATGTGGCCGAGCGATCGAATTTGCTCCGCGATCGTGGTCGCATGGTCCATCGTTTCCTTGATCGCATCCTCGAAGAATGCCTGCGCGGCCGCGAAGTCCTTTTCACGAAGCCGAAAGCGCATCTGGAAATACCGCAGGCACGCCTCCGTTTCCTCCGCCATCAAGCGATTCAGTTCCTCGACGAGTTCGTGGCGGTCGGACGTAGCGCCCGCCGCACGTTTGCTAGATCGCATGCTTCAACTCATCGATGAGGCAGTGCCCTTTACACACATCGCACGTCCGGTTTTCCGGGCACCCGATATGAAACAGGCGGAATTGCTTGAGCAGCTGCCGGCTGACGGGAGCCCCGGACGTCAGGAACTGGAGAAACTGCACGAGCCGCTCGCCGGTCGAGTGGCTGATCAAATGTTCGATCTTGCAGCTGTCGATTTCTGCCTGTTCTTCAGAGACGCCCAGAACGTCACGCAGGAAGGTCTTGACGATGACGCGCTTGGCCATGACCGAGTGGACGACACGCAGCCCTCTCGGGGACAGCTTGACGAGACGATGCGCGTCGCTCTGCAGCCATCCTCTTTTCTTGAGCGCGCGCAGGTTGATCGAGACACTGCCGCGGGTGATGTTCAACCGGCGGGCGATGTCGGACACTCGCGCCCATCCGCCATAAGGTGCGCCGACTTCGTGGATGGCGATCAGATGGTGGGCCGCACTATGGGTGAGTTCGTTGGCTTCGAACTCTTTCCAGGTCTCCATGTGTTTGGTATACCATACACATGATTTATTAATCAATCGTTTCGGTCGCGGGGCGGAAGTTTTTTGGCGTGCGTGACCGGTAGTGAGGTGTGAGAAAACTATTCTTCCCGCAATGCCTGCAGTGGATCGAGGCCGGCGGCTCGCCGAGCGGGCAGGTAACTCGCCAGTGCCGCGATCGCTACCAGCACAAAGTGTCACGGTGGCGAACGTCCGCACGTCGATCGGGCGAACGCCGACGAGGAGTGCGGAAAGAAGGGGCGCGAGTCCGAGCGCAAGGGCAAGTCCGACGGCCACGCCAATGGCTGTGAGGCGCGCCCCCTGACGGAAAACGAGCCGCGTGATGTCACGCCGCGTTGCGCCTAACGCGAGCCGCGCGCCGAACTCTTTCGTTCGGCGCGATACCGAGTAGGCGATCGTGGCGTAGAGACCAATCGAGGCGAGAAGCAGGGCGAGCGCGCCAAAAAGCGAGAGCATCGAGGCGGCGAGACGCTGCTGCATTGAGGCCGCCCGCACATGCTCTTCGAGAGTCCTTGATCGATCGCGTCGCGATACGCATCTTCGAGCTGGTTGGCGAGATCGGCGACAACATCCCGTTCGCGTTCCGGGCGGATGTTCCGCAACTGCAATCGCTCACGAACGAACGCGGTCCAGTCAGGCATGGCGATTCCGCAGGATTTGGTTGACGGCGTCGGTAAATTCCTCCCAGGCGTTGCGCTGCCGTTCCAAAACGCTTCGGCCCTCGGCAGTAAGACGATAGAAACGGCGGCGGCGTTCGCCGCTTTTCTCCGTCCACCGCCCGGTGATGAGACCGCGATCCTCGAGGCGGCAAAGCACGGGGTAGAGCGACCCGATCCGGAAAGTGAGGCGACCGCCCGACCGTGCTTCGATCAACTTGCCGATCTCATAGCCGTGCCGGGTGCGCGCTTCCAGCAGCGCGAGGACGAGCAGTTCGGTGCTGCCTTTTTTCAGGTCGTGATTCGCCATGGCTGATGTACTTGGGCGAATTATATTGCACCGAAGTATATGTGAGTCAAGTAGGTCTAAAGATTTGCGAAGGAAAGTGGTATGAAGATACCGGTTCAGTCGATCTGTGCGGAGGGACGCCGATGTCGACGCTTGCTTTGCTTGTCTTCCTTACGACTGCGCCGCTCGGTGCGCAAGGAAACCCACCGCCCACACCGCAATCACCGAAGCTGACCTACGCGATGACGTTACGTGTCCAAGTGGGGAACCCAACTGAGTTTGGCCAGGTGCCGCGCGGGCGGCGGCGAGTGATTCCGATTGTGGGTGGGACGTTCGAGGGCCCGAACATTCGCGGCAAGGTGCTGCCAGGCGGTGCGGACTGGCAAATCGTACGTGCCGACGGCCTGGCTGAACTCGACACGCGCTACACCCTGCAGACCGACAACGGCAGCCTGATCTACATCCAGAACGCGGGGATCCGCCACGCGCCGCTGGAAATCACGAAGAAGTTGCTTGCTGGTGAGCCGGTGGATCCTTCACAGGTCTACTTCAAAACCGTTCCCACATTCGAGACGTCCGCCTCCGAGCTGCAGTGGCTGACGCGCGCCATTTTCATCGGCGTTGGCGAGCGTCAGCCGAACGATGTCATCATCCACGTCTGGAAGGTCGAGTAGCCTTCCGCATTCCTGGAACTCTTGTCCGGCAGCTAGCCATGCAGCACTCGACGCAGGGGCCGACTCTCTTCGTCCCGGAGCACCGGGGTGCATCCATCCTGGAGCGCGCGACGACTGGGTTTCCGCCCGACCTGTTGAATCGCGTCGCGATTCGCTTCCAGATCCTCTTGTGGCTTTACGCCTTCACATTCTTCATGGCCGCGTTCTTTCCATCCTTACTCTCGGCCGACCAGCGGGCGAGGCTCTTCGAGCATCCGATGACCTGGGTTCCGGGAGCAGTGTCCATCACGATGGCGGTGCTGGTGGCGGTGACGATTCGCGTCGCCCGGTTGCCCCCTGCGGGAGTCACGGTTCTCGCGCTCGTGTTCGAAGTGGTGAGCAGTTACGGCATTGCCGCCGCCGAATTTCTGCAGCCGAGGACGCTCAATATCGATTCGTCCTGGATCGGCCATTCCTGGGTTTCGGTGTGGATGCTGCTGTTCAACGTGGTTGTTCCCACAGTCCCTCGGTACGCGGTCGTTGCCGCACTGGCTTCTGTCACCTCGGTCCCAGTGATGGTGCGGCTCTCGCTCTCGTTGTTTCCGCTGGCGTCGCCGCCGAACCATTCGATGATCTTCTGGGCGTTTGGCTTTCCGTACTTGCTCGTCGTGATCATGGCGTATGTCGGTGCGCGCGTCGTCTACAGCCTCGGCACCGAGGTCACGCGTGCTCGCGAGCTCGGAAGCTACCGGCTCGAGCACCGGTTGGGTCAAGGGGGTATGGGAGAAGTGTGGAAGGCGAGCCATCGACTGCTCGCTCGGCCGGCGGCAATCAAACTGATTCGCTCGTCAGTCGCCGGAAACGCGCCTGGCATCACCGACGACATGCGACGCCGATTCGAGCGGGAAGCGCAGGTGATTGCGCAGCTCCGGTCGCCGCACACGGTCACGCTGTTCGACTTCGGAATCGCCGCGGAGGGTTCCTTCTACTACGTCATGGAACTGCTCGATGGTTTGGATACCGACGCGCTGGTCAAACGCTTTGGTGCCATACCCGCCGAACGTGTCGTCCATATTCTTCGACAGATCTGCCACTCGTTGTCCGAGGCCGAATCGCGCAGCCTCGTCCATCGTGACATCAAGCCGGCAAACGTCTTCTTGTGCCGCTACGGTGAGGACTACGATTTCGTCAAGGTTCTCGATTTTGGACTGGCGAAGGCCGTCCATGAAACGACCTCGGATACAGAGACCGCCATCACGATTGAGAATGTGATTCAAGGTACGCCGGCGTTTATCGCACCCGAACAGGCGCTGGGCGGCGCCGATGTAGACGGCCGCGCTGACATCTACGCGACCGGTTGCGTGGCGTACTGGTTACTGACCGGTCAACTTGTCTTCACGGCCGAAACGACGATGAAGACGCTGCTGGCGCACGCGCAACAGACGCCAGAACGACCGTCGGCGAGAAGCACGCTGGCGATTCCGCCCGATCTGGATGCGCTGGTACTGTCCTGTCTTGCCAAGGATCGCGAACACCGGCCGAGTTCCGCGCGCGATCTTCTCGCGCGGCTGGATGCGATACGCCTCGATCATCCGTGGACCAGCCAACGTGCTCGTGAGTGGTGGACGGCGAACATGCCGCCTTAGCGGGCGTGTTCCTCGCGCGGCACGCAGGAGAAGTGCGTGAACGTGCCGCCGTTGCCTTTGCCACCGCTTTCCCCGGCCACGAAGATAGTGTTGTTGCGGTCGATAGCCACCCCTTCGCCCTGCGGCTCCTTCAACGGCGTCAGGTCGACTTGAAATGCGTGGCGCCATCGACCTTCCAGCAGATCGGATGTACGGAAGAATCTCAGGGTCTTTTGCGACCGCAGCACGGCCCATCGACCGTCCGGAGAAATGGCGCCGTCGGTCATGCGTGCGTCGCCATCGGTCGTCGGTCCCTCTGCATCGCCGACTCGTTCGAGACGCATCGTCGAGCCGGCGCGAAGATCCGCGGGGAAGCGATAGAGCCCGGTGTTGCCTTTCGTCACGATGTGGATTCTGCCGTCGGGCGCGATCAGCAGTGTCTCGGCATCATGCGGGCCATCCGGATAAGTGGCGTGAAATGCCTCGGCTTGTGCCGACGTGGTCGCGTTGGCTTCCGGTTCAGGGACCCGATAGACCGTAACGTGATTCCGTTTCGTGTCGTTGTCGCCGATGTCGCCGATATAGAGGCAGGTACCTGTTTGACATCGCGCAGACGCGACCGCTTCCCAGTCCTCCGCCGTCGCGCCAGCGATGCGGAGCTGTCCGGTCACACTCCCTCGTTCATCCAGCGCGAACAAGACCGGCTGGCCCGAATCGTTATGTGTCCACAACCGACCAGGGACGCTTCTGCTTAGTGCAAGCCCGCTTGCTTCAGAAACACCCACAAGGCGCGTCAGCTCGCCTGCTGGCTGACATGCGCCCGACGGCTGGCTCTGCCCACCAGCCTGAATGACGGTTACCAGAAAAGCGAGCACGGCCGATCGCTCCGCGAGCATGCCCGAACGTGGACGCAATTCTCTTGCCTCCATCGCGGCTCGCAGTTGCTGGCGACCTCCACGCGGATCAGCTATTCAATCGTGAGAATTCATACGCCGGCTCGATTCGAATACGTCAGCGAGCCGACATATTGAGCAGCTCTTGAAGGTACGTCTTCCATACCGCCGCGATCGTGTGCGTGCCGTGTCCGCGGGTGTCCGAGCTGAACGGGATAACCACGGCGCGGCCTTTGGCGACGCGCGTGATCTCGCGCTCCAGGATTGCAAGCTCCGGGGGATTGATCAGATCGTCGGCGGAGTTGATCGCGAGCAACGGCGCACGAATCTTCTCCAGCCCCGGACCAGGGTCGTAGTCGTACGAGGCTTCGATTTGATACAGCACATCATTGGCATCGGTCGACTTCAGGACCGACGCCATCGCTTCATCCAGACGGGAATCGGTCACGGCCAGCGTCGGTAGCTCCCGCTGCCTGATCGCCGGATTACTCGACATCAAGTAAAGGAGTTCCTGTGCAGTGCGCAGACTCGGCGGCTGAGTTGTGTAGTTGCCACCGAGCCACGCCGGATCGTTCCTAATGGCGTCGATGACGGTGCGCCGCCACACGCGATTGCGACCCGAGATTTGCGTCGGCAGACTGGCGAGCGGCATCAGCGCATCCATGAAGTCCGGATAGTGCTCGCCCCACAGCCACGTGTGCATGCCGCCCATCGAGGTTCCCATCACCAGACGGAGATGGTTGACGCCGAGGCCTTCAGTGACGAGCCGATACTCGGCCTCGACCATGTCGAGATACCCATACCGGGGAAACTTCGCGCGCAGGCCGTCGCTCGGTTTGCTTGACTGGCCATGACCGATGTCGTCAGGAAGGATGATGAAAAAGCGGGTGACGTCGAGCAGCGCTCCGGGACCGAACAGAACACCCGCAAACTCGGAGCGGATGAATTGCGCGCCGCTTCCGCCGGTCCCGTGCATGATGAGGACAGCGTTGCGTACGACGCCCGCGGCGTCGCGTTCCGGTTTCCCAAGTGTCCTGTAGTGCATCCGAAGTTCAGGAAAAGTGCTACCAGACCGGAACTTGAAGTCCTTCAGGATGAAGGTCCCTTGCTCTGGCGTCGGGTACTGGGCTGACGCGATCGATTCGCCGGCCAGCACCAGCAGTGCGACAAGGAATAATCTATTCAGGATCCTCATCCGATTTCGCCTCGTATAAGAGAAAATGACCGTCAAAGCATACCTTTTGTCCGTGCCTGAGCGAGTGCTCCGAGCCACGATAGGACTCGGTGCAGGCATGGCGCGCGAAGTCGGAGAGCTCGCGCTTCCTGCGGGCGTTCGCCGCAGTCAGCTCTACCAGAATCTCGTCGACACGACGCTCCGGTTCCTCATCGAACAGGTTGGCGGCGTGGAGGGCCTCCCGCGCGCCGAAGAGGCAATCCCCGACGACTTTCTCGCGCGACGAACAGCTGGCAACGTTGTAGAGGCGCTCGGCATCGTTGCGTTTCGCGCCTCGCCAGTCTGGGTGCTTGCCGCGCTGGCAGATGTATGCGGAATGGGCCGCCATTTGATCCCTGAGATCTCCGACGCTCTCAAAGCGCAGGGACTCCTGGAACGCGATGCGCAGTTCACGACCGTCGACGAGATGTTGGACGGCCTGGAACGAACGTCCTCGCGATTGGCCGCAACGATCAACACACCACCGCTCGATGTCACGGCACTGCGGCAGGAATGGCACGACATTCGCGAAGCCGCACGGAGCTTGCAGCCTTCGAGCCTGCCGTCGCGTGAAACGATCACCGGTGTGTGGACGCAACTGAAAGCTGAGTCCGTTCGCCAGGATCGATCCGTCTTCGAAACGTCGTCGACGATGGCATTGTCGGCAGCGCGATCGATTCCTGACGGTGTGCGCTGGCTTTCCGCGTCGGCCATGGTTGGCGCAACCCGCACCGGCCAGGTGTTCGCTTCGGCGCTCCTCGATCACTACAAGCAAACACTGAGCGAGATCCGGGAGACCGGATATGTCACCTATGCCGGTCGACAGCTTCGTCCGTACCTGGCTGCCGCCGCGCATCAGTTCTCACCCAACCGCCGCAGCCTCACCGAACGGCTGCTGAAGAAGATTGAAGATCTGAGGCGGTAGGGTAGACAAAGCCTGGCAAAAACTGTTTACTAGGCAGTCCTCAAACAGGAACACGCGCGTACCTTTCTTCATAGAAAGAATGTCGACTATGCCCATCACCGCGTTCGCGGTCTTCCTGATCTCCAGCGCGATCATTCTCCTCGTCTTCGGTGTGGTCGCCCGCAGCACGAACGCGCGTCGAGATGTCAACTATGCCCGCGCGAACCGGCTGCGGCTGCTGTTCTTCGTCTCGCTTGGGGCCATCCTCGTCATCTTTCTCGCGCTGACGCTTCCTGACTTGCCCTACCCCGTCGAGGCGAGCGCGCCTGAGCGCATCGTGCTCGCCACAGGCAAGCAATATGCGTGGTCGCTTACCGAGGGAACGTCGCCCACGCTGGACAATTGGGATACCGCCTTCTCTCCGACGATCAACGTGCCGACCGGGGCTGTCGTCGAGTTCCGGGTCACGACGCTCGACGTCAATCACGGCTTCAGTCTCTACGGGCCGGATGGACATCTCAAGGCGCAGACGCAGGCGATGCCAGGCTATGTCAACCGGCTGCGCGTGGTGTTCGACCAACCGGGCACCTACACAGTCCTGTGCCTCGAGTTCTGCGGCATGGCGCATCACCGGATGCGTGGCGTCGTGGAGGTGCGGTGATGGCGACCGTTGCATCGACGATCACGGATCCTGGGGCGGACGTTCACCGCACGCGGCTCATTCGCGTGACGCTCGTATGGGTCCTGACCGCGCTCGTCCTCTTCCCTGTGCTCGCGATTCTTGGCTTGCTGATGCGGGCGCAGCAGAGCGGGTACCTGCAATCGACGCCCCCCGAAGTGTTCTACGCGATCATGACGCTGCACGGGCTCGGTATGGTCGGCCTGTGGTTTGTCGCCGGCATGGCCGTGATCTCGGTCCTCCTCGCCAACTACGTGAAGCCGACGACAGCGGTGTCCTGGATTGCCTACGGGGCCACGCTCGCGGGCGTTGTTCTTCTGCTCGCCGCAACGCTGGTCGGACGCCTCGGTGTCGGGTGGTATTTCCTTTATCCATTGCCGTTCCACTCAGGCGGCACGTGGCCGCCGTGGGCCACGGCATCGCTCTTCGCCGCGCTCGCCATCATGGGTGTGGGCTGGACCGTGTGGTCGGCCGACCTGCTGTTTGCGATTGCGCGCCGCTATCGTCTTTCACACGCGCTCGGCTGGCACTATCTGAGTGGCGCCACCACACCCGACGTCCCGCCGATCATCATCATCTCGACGGTGAGCTTTATCGGCGTGCTCGCTGGTCTGGTGGCCGCTGTGGTCATCCTTGTGCTCGTCGCTATCGAGCAGTTTGGGAGCGGCTTCACGAACGACGCGCTGCTCATCAAGAACCTCACCTTCTACTTCGGTCACATGGTCGTGAACATCACGATGTATTTGGGCGTGGCGATGGTCTACGAGGTGCTGCCCGGCTATACCGGCCGTCCCTGGAAGACGAACACGCTCGTCGTCTTTGCCTGGAACCTCGTGCTGTTCCTGGTCATGTTTGCCTACCTTCACCATCTCTATATGGATTTCGCGCAGCCGCGGTGGTTGCAGGTGACGGGGCAGTTGTCGTCGTACCTGATCTCTGTGCCGGCCGCTGTCGTCACCATTTTCAGCACGCTGGTCCTGATCTACGGCTCGACGATGCGTTGGCGTCTTCCGTCGGTGATGCTATTCCTTGGCGTGATGGGGTGGGCGATTGGCGGAGTGGCGGCGGTCATCGATTCAACGGTGGCGGTCAATACTCGCTTCCACAATACGCTGTGGGTTCCGGCGCACTTCCATACGTATTTCGTCATGGGCGTCATGTTGATGATCCTCGGGACCGTGTTTCATCTTGTGACCGACCTGTCCAAGGTGCCGGAACGCAGCGCGCTGACGAAAACAATCGTCGGGACTGTCGGTCTGGGTGGCTACGGATTCCTGCTGATGTTCTATCTCGCCGGCGTCGCCAGCGTGCCTCGCCGCTATGCGGTGTATCCGGCTGAGGTGGCCGTGGGCACCACGTACGCGAAGGTGTCACTCATCTTCATCGCGGTTCTCCTTTTGGGCGCGCTCGTCTACATCTGGGAGACCGGAAGACGGTGCGTCAAAGCCTTTTCATCGTGAAGCGTATGGCGGCGTTGCTCGTGGCGACGTGTGCGATCACGTCGTTGCGAGCACAGAGTGTCGATCCCCGCGACGCGCCGCCCAACGAGGAGCGGCTGCTCAATACCACGGTGCCCGACATCCCGCTGACGACAGGCACCGGCGCGCGCGCCACCGTCTCACAGATCGCGCATGGCAGGCCGCTCTTGTTAGCGTTCGTCTTCACTCGCTGTGCCGGTGTGTGCTCGCCGTTTCTCACGTCGTGGCGATCGGCCGATCGAGCGATCGCACACGGTCGCTACTTGCGGCTGGTGCTCAGTTTCGATCCGCGCGACACGGCGACCGACATGTCCACGTTGGCCCGCCATCACGCCCTTGATGACAACGATGACTGGACGTTCGCGGTCGGCGATCCAAACGATGTCCGGCGGCTCGCGGACGCGACGGGATTCTGGTGGACCTGGGATGAGACACGGCAGCAGTTTGACCATCCGGCAATGTTGGCGGGCATACGAGATGGTCGATTGGTGCGCCTTCTCGTTGGCGGATCGATCACGTCGGCACGGCTCGATGAATTGGTGCGTGAGGTGTCGGGTGAGTTCGTGCGGAGTTATCCGCTGCCTGACCGCGTGTCCTTTCGCTGCGTGCGCTACGACCCGGCCACGGGCCGCACAACGCTCGACTGGGGCTTTGCGCTCCTGCTGATCCCAATCGCTGCCACCAGCATCGGCACGGTGGTGATGTTTGCTGCGGGTGCCCGCGTGCGAGGAAAAGGATAGACGTGATGGGCATCATCCTTCTCGTCCTGAGCACGCTTGCAGTTTCAACAGCCGACGTTCCTGGGCCGGAACAGCTGATCGGCCTCTGGCGCGGTACGTCGATCTGTACTGACCGTGTTGCGGCACCCGCCTGTCAGGACGAAACGATCGTGTACGAGTTCAAGGCTGGTCCGCGGCCGGGTACGGTCCGTTGGGCCGCTGACAAGGTCGTGAATGGCAAGCGCGAGTCGATGGGCGACCCGCTCGAGTTGACATACGACAACACTGAGAAGTGTTGGAAGGTTGAGTTCACCTCACCGCGGGTGAAGATTGTGTGGCGCTTCGCCGTCGATGGCCGGCATCTCACGGGAACGGCACGGCTGTTACCTGGCGATGAGACCGTGCGTAAAGTCGATGCGCGTAAACAGTGAGGTCTGGTGATCGATCGTCGGCGACTGTTCCTGATCCGACACGCCGATCCTGAAATTGTTGCGAATGTCGCATCCGCTGACTGGCATCTCAGTGGTCGCGGATTGGAGCGCGCGAAAACGCTGGCCTCCACGATCAGGCCCGTCGCCGTGCAACAAATCTACTCGAGCGTCGAGCGAAAGGCGATGCAGACGGCGGAAGTGTTCGGCGCGATATTCCGGGTGCCAATCATGCCTGTCCCTGGGCTTCATGAACACGATCGGAAAGGCACGGCTCTTCTACCGGCCGACGTCTTTCACAAGACCATGCGGTCGTTCTTCTCTCAGCCGGCGGTGTGTGTCTTCGGCAACGAGAGCGCTGATGAAGCGCGCACGCGTTTTGAGCGGGCGCTTTTGCCGCTCGTGCAGGATGGTATTGGCGACATCGTCGTCGTTACCCATGGCACTGTGTTGACGCTCGCAGTGGCCGAAAGGTGCAAGCTGGATCCGTTTCATTTCTGGCAACGATTGGGATTGCCTTCCGCAGTGTCACTCACTGTCCCTGATATGACGCTCGAGCAAGTCACCAGCGTCAACTGATCCGATATGATCGCGGCGAGCCGCGTGACCGCATCTTTACCCATGCAATCACCGACCGTCGTTGAACGCGTCGTTCGGCGAGACCGGCTGTTGATGGCGCTCGGTCTCGCTGCGACGATCGTTCTCGCGTGGGCCTATCTCGTGCGCGCGGCCGCCGGCATGCACGCCATGGCGAGCGAAGCGGAGATGCATGCGGCGATGGGCATGACCGACATGCGTGCGTGGGGTCTGGCTGACTGGTTCGGCCTGTTCATGATGTGGGCAATCATGATGATCGCGATGATGCTCCCTTCGGCCGCCCCCGTCATCCTGCTCGTCCTCGGGGTGTATCGGCGGCGTGTCGATCCGCAGGCACGGTCAGCTGCAGCCGCCTTCGTTGCCGGCTATGTCGTCGCATGGACGATGTTCAGTCTGGCGGCGTCGGCGGCACAGGTTGTTCTTCATCGCGCGACGCTGCTCGCGCCCGATATGCGTTTGAGTTCGTCGCTGGTAGCCGGTGTGCTCCTGATCCTCGTTGGCGTCTATCAATGGCTGCCGATCAAGAACACCTGCCTGACGCATTGCCAATCACCTTTTACTTTCCTCTCGCAATACTGGCGCGAGGGCACAACGGGGGGCTTGGCGCTGGGCCTTCGTCACGGCACGTTTTGCGTCGGGTGCTGCTGGCTTCTGATGATGGTGTTGTTTGTCGTTGGCGTGATGAATCTCTTGTGGGTGGCTGTGTTAGCGGCGTTCGTCCTCATCGAAAAGCTCTGGCGGAGAGGCCCGGTGTTCACACGCGCGGCCGGTGTTGCCGTCGTCGCGTGGGGAATATTTCTGCTGACGAACGCCTAGATGAGTTCCCTTAAACTTGTGGTATGGTGCGCGCCTTCAACCGGCGGCATGACGCGTTCACCCGATCTACGCATGGGTCTCGGGCATCGGTGACCGTTCTGTGACGAGCGACCGTATCAGTCCCGATCCGTTCGCGCTGCTGCGCACCATCGTCGACGCTCTCGGCATCGCGGCGACACAGTGCAGTCGCGACCTCAAGTACTTGTGGGCGAGCGGCAGCTACGCCGAGTGGGTAAGACGTCCCGTCCACGAGATCGTCAACCGCGACATCGTCGACATTATCGGCGCCGATGCCATGGCGTCGATCCGTCCACATATCCAACGTGTCCTGTCGGGCGACCGCGTCGAGTATGAGGAGGAGGTCAGCTTCTTGGGACCTGGACTCCGCCGCATCCATGCCATCTACACGCCGACCTTCGATGAAAATCGGACGCCGAACGGGTGGGTGGCTGTCGTCGCGGATGTCACCACGAAGCGAGAAACAGAACGGATAAACGGTGAAGGTGAACTGGCGCGTCAGCTTCTGGCCGCGGTCGTCGAGTCGGCCGACGACGCCATCGTCAGCAAGGATCTGAACGGCATCATCACATCGTGGAATCACAGCGCCGAGCGGATGTTCGGGTACGCGTCCGCGGATGTGATTGGCAAATCGATTCGCGTGATCGTCCCGGAGCATCGCCAGGCGGAAGAGGATGACCTCCTCGTGCGCATCAGCCGCGGCCACCGCATCATGCAGTTCGAGACCGTCCGCAAACACAAAGAAGGGCGGCTCATACCAGTCTCGTTGACCGTATCGCCGATCCGTCGCAGTTCCGGCGAAATCGTGGGCGCCTCAAACATTACTCGCGACATCACCGAGCAAAAGCGCGCCGTCGAACGGTCCGCGTTCGTTTCCGAGGTTGCGTCGGTGCTTGCCGGATCATTGGAGTACGAACGGACGCTCAAACTGATCGCGAGGCTGGCAGTGCCCTACGCCGCTGATTGGTGTGCGGTCGATATCTGCCGTGAAGGCGGCGTCATAGAACGGCTGGCCGTTGCCCACGTCGACCCGTCGAAGGCCCGTCTTG
>DASTVZ010000245.1:0-25026 GCA_035758845.1 Vicinamibacterales bacterium | reverse complement strand
CGATAGGCGAACGCCGGCGCAACAAGCGGATGGTCGACGAGCGTCGAGGTGACCTTGACGTTGTCGTCCTGGATCACCACGCCCGCTTGCGAGACCTCATGCGGCTGAATGAGCGGACCGAGCGGAACCCTGCCCTCGTCGCGGATGCGAATGTCGATGTCGTACGCATTCATGGCGAGAAAGTGCTCCGTCATTTGGGTCAGCGGCGGTGGGCCCCACGTGCCCACACGCGTGGCAAGACCGGACGCCCAGGACAGCAGCAGAAGGTTGCCGTAGTCCGCGTTGTGATCTGAATGATGATGCGTGATGAAGATGTGCCGCAGGCTCTTCAATGGTACGTCGGCGAGAACCAGTTGACGCGCGACGCCGTCACCGCAGTCGACGACATAGGCAGAATCATTGACGAGGATGACCTGCGCTGAAGCGGACACTGACTTCTTGGGCGTCGGACCACCCCCGGTGCCAAGGAGGATGAGTCGCATGCGCGGACGCTGGGCGGAGGCCGCTGACGACATGACACCCGCGATGATGGGCGCCGCGGCGGTCCCGATGAATTGGCGGCGGTTCATGATTACTCCGAGGGGCTGCGCCCCTCGGACTCCCCGACACGCTCGCTCGCGGGGCTCCAGATGCCTCGCTCCGCTCGCATGGCTCGCGTCGCTACGCTGGCTCGCGTCTTCCTCCGCCCTCCCTTGCCTCGCCGTCCACCGGTTGTAATGATTCACGATCGCCTTTTCGCCGTCATGATTCCGCGCGCTGCCGCTCCCGCGACGGAAGTGACCTCAGAAAAGCCGGCATCGCGCAGATACTGCTCCATCTCCGCAACCGAGTAACATCGCCCCTCAGACGAGTGCATCAGCAGCACCGAGTACTCCGCCACGTGAAGCGGTCCGTTCTTCTCCGCGTTGAGGAATGCATCGTGAACCACCACGAGACCTCCCGCGAGCAGGGCATCAAATGACTTCTGCAGCAGCTCGCGGACGACGGGCTCGTCCCAATCGTGGAGCACGTTGGAAAAGAGATGGACGTCGGCATCGGTCGGCAGTGGCATGGTGAGCATGTCGCGGGCCACCACCCGCACGTTCTCCGCACAGCCTCGGTTGGCGATTGCACCGGCCGCAATCCGGTCGACGGGAGGTTTTTCTAGAACGGTCGCTGCCAGCTGCGGATAGTGCGCCACCATCGAGCACGCATAAATGCCCGAGCCGCCGGCAATGTCGAGAAGATGTCGGTACCCGGAGACGTCGATCGACTTGGCGACCGCCTGGGCCAGATAAACACCGCGGCAATCCATCGCCGCGGTGAATTGCGTCGCGAACGCTTCGGTCTCCATCGACTTGTGCCAGTCTTTGTCTGTCTCCTGGCTGCCCCAGTTCGCAGGCTTCCCCGTGCGCAACACTTTGAGCAAGTCGAGTGTGACGGGACGATTCTTGACTGAAGCGAAGTAGGGCTCCAGGTGCCAAGGCGACCCTTTCACCAGATGCTCGCGAGCGAGCGTCGTCAGATGAAAGACGCGCTGCCGTTCTTCGACCAGCCGCATCGCGGCAAAAAGCGTCAGCATCACGTCGGTTGGCCGATCGGTGATCTCGAGGCCGCGGCAAATTTCCTCTTTCGTCGACGGGTGCTCCCCGAGCCATGTGAAGAAGTCGAGATGCACGAGCGCCGCGATCAGCATGTCGGGCGCATACATCGCGTCGCGAACGCGATAGACGTCGACGGGGTTGGTCTGGGGGACGGAGGTCAGGTCGAACATTGAACTGATCATTCTCATCGTGGCGGCATCGCCTTGAACGTGTTCTCGATGTTCTCCAGCACCGCCAGCGTCGATCGAACTCCCGCCTCGAGATAGCGCTCCCCCGTCTCGGCTGTCGATTTGCGCGGATCGCCCCAGGTGCCGGACTTCGTCGCCCAGTAAACCGAGCCGGGAGCAGTGAAGAAGAAGGCGGTGTGAACGGGCCCCGTCGGAATCGTGTATTTCGGAAACGGCGGGAACTCGGCGTTCGCTTTCTCCAGGTCCACCAGCTTTGGATTGATCGCCATCACCGCGGATGTTTCGGCGAGATTGGCGTGCAGACCGTTCTTGAGCCCGGAGAATTCGTCAATCTCTTCCGGCGTCAAGGCGTCCCAATAGTTGACGGGAAATGCCTTCACGTCCTTTCCGATCTTGTCGGCCGCATTCGCGCACGCATAGGCAATCGCGTAGGTGTTGTCGTAATGGCCATTGAGAAAAATGATCCGCTTGAACCCGGAGTTTGCCAACGCGACGCACAGGTCTTCGATCAGCGCCATGAACGTCGGAATGCGGATGTGCACCAGCCCGGTGAACCCAACGTGCGGATATGAGAGCGCGTAGTTGATGGCCGGAGCGACCACCGCGCCGATCCTGGGCGCAATGCGGCGCGCAATCTCGTTCGGGATGATCACGTCAGTGAGGAGCGGCGCGTGCGGCCCGTGCTGCTCCGTTGCGCCGGTCGGAACGATCACCGTATGATGCGTTTTCAGAAAGGCCTCGACTTCCGGATTCGTCATTTCGCCAAGGAAAACGGTCGATGGCTTCATCAGTCCTCCAATTCACTCCGAAGGGCTTTGCCCCTCGGACTCCGTTACACGCTCGCTCGCGGGGCCCCGCAAGCCCCACTCCGCTCGCGTGGGCTCACTCGCGCGCTCGTTCGCCTGCCGCCTGAGAGTTTTGAAACAGGCTTTAGAATTATGTTGCACTAGGATAGCCGTCCGATGAGCGATTACAAGACAGCGGAAGATAGCCAAGGCGCCGCAACCCCCGCAACTGCCGGCGTCACGCGACGCGAGTTCGTCAACACGCTTGCTGGTGCAGGCGCGGCCTTCCTGATCGTGCCGCGCCGGGTGCTCGGCCGCGGGTTTCAGGCGCCAAGCGATACCGTCAACATTGCCGTCGTCGGCATCAATGGCATGGGCGCGGAAAACGCTCAAGCGGTGATGAGCCAGAACATCGTCGCGATCTGCGACTGTGATCTCGGCCTGCTCGATCGAAAGCTCGCACAATGGTCGAAGGCACAGCGCCCAAATCCACGTCCTCAGGGCCCGCCGCCGGGCACCGAAACGTTCAAGGTATGGCCGCGGTCGAAGGCACAGGTCGCCGCCAACGAACGCTGGCCGGCTGACGATCCGTACGACCGTCTGCAGAAATTCGTCAAGGAACAGATCCCGCGATTGAAGAAGTACCAGGATTATCGCGAGATGCTCGACCAGCAGAAGGACATCGACGGCGTCATCGTCGCAACGCCCGATCACATGCACGCCATCATCGCATCGGCGTCGATGGATGCCGGCAAGCACGTCTACGTGCAGAAACCGCTGTGCTGGTCGGTGCACGAGGCGCGGCATCTTTCCAAAAAAGCGGCGGCGATGCCGAAGCTCGTGACGCAGATGGGCAACCAGCGACACTCGCAGGACGAGCAGAGGCGCAGCGTCGAGTATGTCCTCGACGGCGCGATCGGGGAGGTGCGCGAAGTGCACGTTTGGACCAACCGCCCGTGGGGCTACTGGCCGCAGGGGATCCCTCGTCCGGCTTCGGGTCAGATCAACACCGCGCAGCTCGGCTGGGACAATCGCGCGGTCGCCGAGCGGCTGGCCGCAGCGATGAAAGGCGACTATTCAGTCCCCTCCGGCCTCAACTGGGATCTCTTCCTCGGGGTCGCCCCAAAGGTGGACTACCACCCTATTTATCACCCGTTCAACTGGCGTGGCTGGGTCGACTGGGGACAGGGAGCGCTCGGCGACATGGGCGCACATCTGATCGACTTTCCGATGTGGGCATTGAATCTCGGTCTGCCCACCGTCATCGAGACCGAGTCGACGCCATTCAATGGGGCGACCTATCCCGACGCGACCACAACCCACTACGAGTTCCCGAAGCGTGGGAACATGCCGCCTGTGACGCTGACGTGGTACGACGGTGGTCTGATGCCGTCAGATCCGCCCGAGCTCGACGGTGCCAGACTGAATCCCGGCGGCGGCATCCTCTACATCGGCAAGAAAGGCAAGCTGCTTCAGGAGAGCGTCAATCCTCCGCGATTGCTTCCGGTCGCGCGCCACAACTCGTACGGTCCGCCGAAGGAACGATTGACCCGCGTCGCACACGAGGCGCACGAGATGAACTGGGTCAACACGATCAAGGGGAAAGATCAGATCGCCTGTCCATTCGACTACGCCGCAAAGCTCACCGAGACGATGCTGCTTGGGATTGTTTCACTGCGCGCGAACTCCAAGCTCTATTACGACCCGGCCAACATGAAGGTTACGAACAACGCGGACGCGAACCAGTTCCTTACTCGGGAGTATCGGGAGGGATGGAAGCTGTAGTGGATCTTCCGCCTACGGGCGGAAGCCACCCGATCCGCATGACGCTTTACCGCGCGCTCCTACTGTCCATCCTATGGGCTGTTGCGGCCCTCGCGCAGCCCGTGTTCACCGGTACGGAGATCTTCCCTCCTGAAGAATTCGCTGCTCGCCGCACCAAGATAATCAGCGCGATTGGCGAAGGCGTGGCGATCCTTCAGGGGACGACGGAGCGCCCCGGAGAACAGGCGCTGCGGCAGAACAATCAGTTTTTCTACGTGACCGGGGTCGTCGAACCTCGAGCCATCGCGGTGATCGATGGCCGCACGAAGAAGACAACGATATTCCTGCAGCCGGCCAGCGAGCGCCGCGAGCAGCGCATGTATGGACCGGCACTGCATCCAGGCGACGAGGCCGCGCGGGCGCTCGGCGTCGACGCGGTTCTGGCCCGAGACGAATTCGGAAAGCTGCTGCCCGATCTGCTCGGTGCCGGCCGCGTCATCTACACACCATTCAGACCCGAGGTCCTTGGCGAAGCGTCATCGAGCGATCCACGCGCCCTCGCCACTGCGACGAAGAATGATCCCTGGGACGGACGCATATCCCGGGAAGAACAATTCATTCAGAAGCTCAAGACAGCTGCGGCCACGTCGGAAATCAAGGATCTCGATCCGATTCTCGATAGGCTGCGCGACATCAAGAGTGCGCGTGAAATCACGCTCATTCGCGAAGCCACCAGGATCACAGGCCTCGGGATCATGGAGGCAATGCGCGACACGAAACCGGGGATGTACGAGTACGAGCTTCAGGCGGTCGCCGAGTACGTCTTCAAGAAGCACGGTGCGTATGGGCCCTCGTATTTTGCGCTCATCGCGACCGGTCCCAACACCTACTATTCGCATTACCACAAGAACACTGCTCGCCTGGCCGATGGCGATCTCGTCCAGTTCGACTATGCACCGGACTACAAGTACTACCAGTCCGATGTGACCCGCGTTTTTCCCGCAAACGGGAAATTCACGCCGCGGCAGCGTGAGTTCTATTCGATTTACTTGAAGCTGTATCAGGCGCTGATGACGTCGATCAAGGTGCATCAGACGCCGCGCGACATCATTCGCGACGCGGTCACCAAGATGGACGCAGTCATGGCCTCGTTTCAGTTCACCGATCCAAAGATCAAGGCGGCGGCCACGGCGTTGGTGACGAGATATCGGAACAACTCATCCAACAGCCTCGGGCACTCAGTGGGCATGGAGGTCCACGACGTGCGCATGGCGGCGGAAACACTCGAACCAGGTTTCATTTTCACGATTGAGCCCGCGATGCAGATCGACGACGAACATCTTGGAATCCGCCTCGAAGACATGATTCTGATGACCGAGTCTGGCTACGAGAATCTCTCGGCGTTTGTCCCCCTCGAGATTGATGCGATCGAGCGCCTCATGGCGCAGCCGGGGTTGAGTGAGTATGCGATCAAGTAAAGGCAAAGCGCCTGCGGCCCGAGCGAGGCGCTGGAAGGAAGCGCCGCGCAGCGGCGCCGCCGAGCGAGAGCGCGTTGGGGGTGGGGCCCCCACGCGCATTACGTGAAGCAGACACGTTGCACGGAGACACGGATGAACCGCCGCTTTCTATTCACCACCGTCCTCATGATCGGACTACTGGCCGATTCACCTCCTGTCCAAGCCCAGGGAACGGTCGCCGATTACGTCCAGGCCATCACCTTGCGAGATCGCTATCAGGCGCTCGCCATCAATGTTCCTGAACCAATCCAGTGGATCAGGAATACGAATCGATTCTGGTATCGAAAGACCGTCCGAGGCGGAAACGCGTTCGTTCTCGTCAATGCCGACACGAAGACGAAAGAGCCGGCCTTCGATCATGCGAAGTTGGCAGACGCGTTATCAGCGGCGATGGGGACGAAGTACACGCCTGTCACGCTTCCCTTCACCACCTTCAGCTTCGTTGACGACGATCGCGCAATCGAGTTTCAACCAGGCGCAACGACACAGGGAGCGCCCGGGACTCCTCGCCCGACGTGGCGGTGCACGCTCGATTCGTACACGTGCAAGGAATCGCGCGCGGCCGGACGCGGTGGTCGCGGCGGAGGATTGGCGGGACCTGTTCGCGCGCCGTTCGACATCAATGGCGCCGAGCCAAAGAAGTCGCCCGACGGTAAATTCGAAGCGCTGGTTCGAAACTACAACGTCGCCGTACGTGAGGCGGGCAGCCGCACGCTGACGGCGCTCACATCCGACGGTTCGGAGGGGAACTACTACGATCCGGAATCACTGGAGTGGTCGCCTGACTCGACGAAGCTGGCCGTCTACAAAGTCGCTCCAGGCTTTCGCCGTTACATTCATTACGTGCAATCCTCTCCCGAGGATCAACTGCAGCCGACGAACTCGACGATGCAATACGCCAAGCCGGGCGACATGCTCGACGTCGAGACGCCAGTCATTGTCAGTGTGGCGGACAAGACCGCGCACGTCGTCAGCAACGAGCTGTTCCAGAATGCATACGATCTCAGCCGGCTCGTCTGGCGCAAGAACAGCGCGGCAATCACCTTCGAGTACAACCAGCGCGGCCACCAGCTCTATCGCGTGATTGAAGTCGACGCGGCAACCGGCACAGCGCGCGCCGTAATCAACGAAGAGGCCAAGACGTTCTTCTGCTATTCCGGAAAGAAATTTCGCCGCGACCTCGGCGACGGCCGCGAAGTGATCTGGATGTCGGAGCGCGATGGATGGAACCATTTGTATCTGTACGACGGCGTCAGTGGCACGGTAAAGAATCAGATCACCAGGGGACAATGGCCCGTTCGATCAGTTGTCGACGTCAACGAAGACAAGCGGCAAATCTGGTTCAGCGCCAGCGGGATGTATCCAGGAAAGGATCCGTATTTCGTTCACTTCTACCGCATCAACTTCGATGGCACAGAGTTGACGCCGCTGACCAGCGCCGATGCAAATCACAACGTCTCGCTGTCGCCGGACATGACTTACTTCGTCGATACGTATTCACGGGTCGACGCAGCACCGATCGCTGAGTTACACCGCACTTCCGATAAGGCTCTGCTGCTGGAATTGGAGAAAGCCGACATCACCGGACTGATGGGTGCAGGGTGGAAGCCGCCGGAAGTCTTCACCGCCAAAGGACGCGACGGTGTCACCGACATCTGGGGTGTCATCTATCGGCCGACACACTTCGATCCGGCAAAGAAATATCCGGTGATCGAAAACATCTACGCCGGACCCCACAGCTCGTTCGTGCCGAAATCGTTTGCCGCATTCAACCAGATGCAAGCGCAGGCAGATCTCGGCTTTATCGTCGTTCAGATCGACGGCATGGGCACGAGCAACCGGTCCAAGGCGTTTCACGACGTGGCGTGGAAGAACATCAAGGACGCGGGGTTCCCGGACCGGATTCTCTGGCATAAGGCGGCCGCTGCAAAGTATCCCTACTACGACGTTTCGCGAGTTGGGATTTATGGAACGTCAGCCGGGGGACAGAGCTCACTAGGCGCCCTGCTGTTCCATCCTGAGTTTTACCAGGTAGCCGTCTCGTTCGCCGGTTGTCACGACAATCGAATGGACAAGATCTGGTGGAACGAGCAATGGATGGGATGGCCGATCGGGCCGGAGTACTCGGAATCATCGAACGTTGACAATGCCTACCGGCTTCAGGGCAAAGTGCTCCTCGTCGTCGGCGAGATGGATCACAACGTCGACCCATCGTCGACGATGCAAGTCGCCAATCAGCTGATCAAACACAACAAGGATTTCGATCTCCTCGTCGTCCCCGGAATGGACCACGGTTCGGGAGGCGCATACGGCGATCACAAGCGATACGACTATTTCGTACGGCACCTGCTGGGCACTAACCCACCGTCATGGACGGCCGTCGCCGACGCGCTCAAGCCTCAACCCAAGTCCACTTCCACCGCGAGTGGCAGGTGATCCGACGCCGCGGCGGCGGCCGAGTGCGTCACGATCTCGCAGCTGCGAACACGCTTCGAAAATGCCGCTGGCGTGAAGAAGTAATCGAGACGGACGTGAGGCGCCCATGTGGGAAACGTGTACCCCACGTCCGAGCCATGAAGCAGCCGATAGGCATCCGTGTATCCCGCATCAAGGACTAACTGAATCGTCCGCCATCGAATGTTGCCGCCGCTCAACCACACCAGCGCGCGCAGACGGTTGGGTAATTTGCGGAAGTCGAGCAGATCGCCAGGCGCCAGTGTGTTGAAGTCTCCGGCGAGCAGATGAAACCCGTGCTGATGACGCGCGATGCTTGCGAGCAGCGCGCGCAGTTCGATGACGCGATGGCGCTCGGTCCACGCCGAGTACAGCGCACTCAAGTGCACGCCGAAAATCCGCAGCTCTCCGAGGCCAGGTTCGATCTCGAGAAATGCGTGTCGTGACAGGCGCGGATGGTGCCACTCGAAGTGGCGAACGCCTTTCGCGCTCATGAATGCAAGTGATTCCCCCCGCGAGGACGCCCACTGGGCCATACCGGTGCGGGCGGCCACCTTCTCAATCACTGCCGGAATGGTCGCTTCTTGAAAGACGGTGATGTCCGGTTGGAGTGACGCGATCACCGCGGCGATCTGATCCTCCTTGCCGGCGCCGCCGCGGCAGATGTTGTAGGTCAATACGCGAAGCGGCACGTCACTCCGTCTGCTGCTTATCGATGAGCACGAGATACGGTTGACCGATCAGCTCACCGCGGAAGTAAATGACGACGTCGCGCGACCCCTGGATATTCACCGGCCTGTTCACCATCCCCATGAGGCGGTTTCGCAGCGGCACAAGCGCCGGGGCGATGTCGGGATCCTCGTCGCTTAGGGGACGGGAGTGAATACCGGGAATCCAGAAGCCCGTCACCTTGTAGAGACCGATGACCTCGTCACCGCCGACCAGGGTCAAGTCGAGGTCGCTCGTTCCAGGGCCATCGCTGTCAAACGGCGCACCGTCCTTCCAGCGTTCCCCTGTCACCGCGCTGCCCCGGAGCACAACACCAGTGCCGGGCGGAATCGCCTCCCGGACGGTCTCGACGAACTGATTGAAGAGTTCTTCGCTTCCACCAAAGGCAAGACGGATGACGTTGGCGCGCTTCTCTTCACTGCTGAGCTCGCTCGTGGTCGATCCGCTCTGTTCGTCGGCCATCCGAAAGCCTCCTGCAACCGCGAGTTGCAAGAGGCTTTCCGATTCTAGCTGCCGCTCCTGGTCAGAAACCGGCGGAAGAACTCGAGCCGCACGTACGGCCCTTCTGAGGTATGAAACGCTCCGTACTGATCGACCTCAGGACCGGGCAGCGCGTGCGTCCAGAAATAGTGAACGCCCGTTCTGAACCGCAGCGACGCGAGCGGTGGCGGCGGCGTCCAGCACGCCGGCGCACGCGATCACGGTGGCAACGATCGTTCGTTTCATGTAGATCACCTCGCAAACCCTTGCAATCCTAATCCGGCGCCAGTATGGTTTTGACAACTCACTTAATGAAGCCTCGGAGGATTCTCGATGGCGCAGGCCGTGTGGCCCTTGACCCAGCGTAAGTTCGGAGAAACAACTCGTCGCGACGCGTGGTGGCTTCAACCTCTCCTGGTTTTTCTCGCACTCTCCGCGTTTCTTGTCTACGCGACATGGGCCGCCTTTCAGGGCAATCATTTCGAATACGGCCCGTACTTGTCCCCGTTCTATTCGCCGCTGCTGTTTGGCGACAGTGACAACGCCTGGTTTGGTCCGAAGCCCGGCTGGTGGCCTGGTGTGCTGCCGTTTTCGGCGGCGCTGCTCATTCTTTGGGCCCCTGGCGGTTTCCGGTTCACCTGTTACTACTATCGCGGTGCGTACTATAAAGCGTTCTGGGCCGACCCGGTCGCGTGTACGGTTGGCGAGCCGCGGAAGACGTATCTCGGCGAGCACGTTTTCCCGCTGATCCTGCAGAACGTCCACCGGTATTTTTTGTATCTCGGGATCTTCTTCATCGTCATTCTGACCGTCGACGCCCTCGAGTCTTTCTGGTTCCCCGACAGCGCCGGCGTCGGACATTTCGGGATCGGCATCGGCAGCCTCGTGCTGACCATCAACACGTTGCTGCTCGCAGGCTACACATTCAGCTGCCACTCGCTGCGTCATCTGGTCGGCGGCGCCCGCGACGAGATTTCGACTTCCGGTCTTCGCTGGTCCTGCTACTCGTGCGTCTCCGGTCTCAACCGACGGCATCAGCTCTTTGCCTGGTGCAGCCTGTTCTCCGTTGCATTCGCCGATGTTTACGTGCGGCTCTGCTCGATGGGGATCTGGACCGATTACCGGATTCTCTGATGCCGGTGCGGTCTCAAGACCTCGCCCTCATTTCCAACTGTGAGAAGCGATGGAATTCACGACTACTAGGCGCGCCACGGGCGCGCCCGCCGGAGCGGAGTGGGGCATCGGGGCCCCGCGACCCGCCTTCGCACCATCAGATCGATCGGTGCTACGGCGAGGCAAGGCGGCGCGAACGAAGAGGCGAGCGAGCGCAGCGAAGCGAGCCACGCGAACGGAGCGAGCCGGCGAAGCGGCTCGCGAGAGAGCGTGTCGGGGGGTCCGCGGGGGCGAAGCCCCCCGGGATTAGAGATGGAAACGCACGAGTATGACGTTCTGGTAATCGGCGCCGGCGGCGCTGGACTTCGCGCTGCGATCGAAGCCTCGGCAGCGGGCGTGAAGGTCGGCTTGATTTGCAAGTCGCTCCTCGGCAAAGCGCACACCGTGATGGCGGAGGGAGGCGTGGCCGCTGCTCTCGCCAACGTCGACGATCGGGATAGCTGGAAAGTACATTTTGCCGACACGATGCGCGGAGGCCAGTACGTCAATAACTGGCGGATGGCAGAACTGCACGCAAAGGAATCACCCGACCGCGTCCGTGAACTGGAAGCATGGGGCGCGGTCTTCGATCGCACGGCCGACGGCAGAATTCTTCAGCGCAATTTCGGCGGCCATCGGTATCCGCGCCTCGCGCACGTCGGCGACCGCACCGGCCTCGAACTGATCCGCACGCTGCAGGATCACGGCGTGCATCGCGGCATCGACGTCCACATGGAATTCACTGTCGTCGGTCTGTTGAAGACTGACGGACGCGCGTCGGGCGTCGTCGGATATGAACGCGACCGCGGGCGATTCAAAGTGTTCGGGGCGCGCGCGGTCGTCCTTGCGACTGGCGGCGCCGGACGGGCCTACAAGATCACCAGCAACAGTTGGGAAGGCACTGGCGACGGCCATGCGCTCGCGTACCACGCCGGGGCGGAACTGATGGACATGGAATTCATTCAGTTCCATCCGACAGGGATGATCTGGCCGCCCAGCGTCCAGGGCATTCTCGTCACCGAAGGCGTTCGCGGAGAGGGAGGCGTTCTGCTCAACAGCGAAGGCCGGCGATTCATGTTTGACTCCATCCCGGAAAACTATCGGCACCAGACGGCCGATAACGAAGATGAAGGCTGGCGCTACACGCAAGGTGACAAGAACGCGCGGCGTCCGCCGGAGTTGCTGACGCGCGATCATGTCGCTCGCTGCATCATGCGCGAGGTCAGGGAAGGACGCGGCAGCCCGCGCGGCGGAGTCTTCCTCGACATCTCGTGGATCAAGAAACGCCTTCCCGACGCCGAAGCACACATCCGCCGGAAGCTGCCGAGCATGTACCACCAGTTCAAGGAGCTGGCCGATATCGACATCACCAAGGAACCGATGGAGATCGGTCCGACCACTCACTACATCATGGGCGGCGTGCGCGTCGACAGCGACTCGCAGATGTCCACTGTGCCTGGCCTCTTTGCCGCCGGTGAGTGTGCCGCCGGGATCAACGGCGCCAACCGGCTCGGTGGCAATTCATTGTCGGACCTGCTCGTCTTCGGCAAACGGGCCGGGGAATACGCCGCGCAGTTCGCCAAACAGAATGGGCGCGCCGCGATCGATCCGACGGAGGTCCGGCGCGCCGTCGACATCGCCGTCAGTCCTTTCGAGCGGCAGAGTGCAGCGGAGAACCCGTATGCCGTGCAAACAGCCCTCCAGGACATGATGCAAAATCTGGTCGGCATCGTCAGGACGCAGTCGGAAATGCAGCAGGCGCTCGGCGAGCTGGGCACGTTGAAGTCGCGCGCGGAGCGAGCATCGGTCACCGGTCACCGCGAGTACAACCCCGGATGGCATACGGCGATCGATCTGCAGAATCTGTTGACGGTGTCGGAGGCCATCACCCGATCCGCCATCGAGCGGAAAGAAAGCCGCGGCGGTCACTTTCGCGAGGACTTTCCCGACAAGTTTCAGGAGTTCGGCTCGATCAACATCGTGACGGTCAAATCAAGCGACGGAACGATGGCCGTCCGGCGAGTCCCGATTCCGGCGATGCCGCCGGAGCTCAAGCAGATAATCGAGGATCAACAGAAATGAGCAGCGCCACCTTTAAGATCTGGCGAAGCGACGGAGCAACGGGCGGCGCGTTTTGCGACTACTCGGTGACGCCGGTTCCGGGCATGGTCGTGCTCGATGCGGTTCACCAGATTCAGGCAACGCAGGCGCCCGACCTCGCGGTCCGGTGGAACTGCAAGGCCGGCAAATGCGGGTCGTGCTCCGCGGAGATTAACGGCAGTCCCAGGCTGATGTGCATGACGCGTCTGAGCACGCTGCAGATGGATCGGCCGGTTACTGTCGAGCCAATGCGCGCGTTCCCGCTCATCAAAGATCTCGTCACCGACGTCTCGTGGAACTTCCAGGTGAAGAAAGGGATTGCGCCATTCGCGGCGCGTCCGGCCGACGCGCCGGATGGCACATGGCGGATGCGCCAGGCGGACATCGATCGCGTCCAGGAATTCCGGAAGTGCATCGAATGCTTTCTGTGCCAGGACGTCTGCCACATCCTGCGGGACCATCAGCTGCACGACAAGTTCATCGGACCGCGATTTCTGACGTATGCCGCTGCCCTGGAAATGCACCCGATCGACGCCGCCGATCGGGTGCCGGCCCTGCGGAGCAGCCACGGAATCGGGTTTTGCAATATCACGCGCTGCTGCACAAAAGTGTGTCCCGAACACATCACGATCACAGAGAATGCCATCATCCCGCTCAAGGAGCGAGTCGTGGATCGCTTCTACGATCCGATTACGAAGCTGCTGCGGGTGTTTCGCACGTGAGGTGACCATGGACAGGTTCAACCTGAAACCCATGTCGAGGGACGCGGTTCCGGCCGCACTGGCGAAGGCGGAACGATACCGGCTGCTCAACGAGCCGGGCGAGGCGGAAAGCATCTGTCTCGACATCCTGCAGGTGGATCCGCAGAACGAGGACGCACTCGTGATGATGCTCCTCGCACTGACCGATCAGTTCCCGCATGATTCGTCGTCGAGGACGGCGGCGCGCGCGAACGAACTGGCTGCCAGTCTCGGCACACCGTACGACCGCGCATATTATGCCGGGATCATCCGGGAGCGGCGCGCCAAGGCGATCCTGCAGCGCGATCGGTTCGGCGCGGCGACGGTCGCCGTCGAGTGGCTGCGCGAAGCGATGGCTTTCTACGAGCGGGCTGAAACCGTACGGCCACCGCACAATGATGATTCCCTCCTGCGATGGAACGCATGCGCGCGGCTGCTGATGGAACTGCCGACACCTCCGTCCGACATCGAGGAGCCAGAGCCGCTACAATTGGAATAGCAGGACATCGGTAAAGGTTTTGAACAGGAGAAACGGGAGAAACTAGAGGCTTAACATTCTGGTGATGTCGCGACCATTCATGAACAACAATAAGTCTCCCGTTTCTGCAGTTTCTCCTGTTTAGATGCCGCAAAAGAGACACAAGCCAACTGCCTCCCTCGAAGTCTGGAAGTTCGGCGGCGCGTCGCTCGCGGATGCCGCTGCCATCGAGCGCGCCGCGGCGCTGATCGCGTCGCACGATGGCCCTCTGGTAGTCGTCGCATCCGCGCTCGCCGGCATTACCGATCTCCTGATTGGCGGCGCCCAGCGTGCTTCAGTGGGCACTGCAGACGAAGCGGCCGCGCTGGCATCGACATTTCTGCAACGTCATCGTCAGGCGGTCAAATCGCTGCTGCCATCCGGACGGAAACGGCGAGCGCTGCTGGCGCGGATCGACGAGGCGGCACGGCAATACCGCGACCTCTGCACAGCGGTGTCAGTGCTCGGTCATCTCGAACCGCGGACGATGGATCTGCTCGTGTCGCGCGGCGAACGGATGTCGGCGGCGGTGCTGGCAGAAACCCTCGCGATACATCGGCGCCGCGCAACATATGTGGACGCCGCCGATTTCGTCGCGACCGATGGGCAGCACGGCGGCGCGGCGCCCGACCTGCCACGGACCGCGAGCGGCGCTCGACGACTGCTGCGACCGTTGCTGCAGCACGGGATCACACCGGTCGTGCCCGGTTACATCGGTCGCGCGCCGGACGGCAGCGTCGCAACGCTTGGGCGAGGCGGATCGGATCTCACCGCAACGCTGGTCGGGCGATCGCTTGGCGCCCGCCAAGTCGTTCTGTGGAAAGACGTGCCCGGGATTCTCACGGCCGATCCGCGCCTGGTCCCGGACGCGCGTCTGCTCTCGCGTTTACATCATCGTGAAGCCGCGGAGGTGGCGCACTACGGTGCAAAAGTGCTTCATCCGCGCGCACTGATTCCCATCGCGGGTACGCGCATCGGCCTTCGCGTTCGCTCGTTTCTGGATCCGACATCGCCGGGCACCGAGGTCTCGGCGCAGCGAGCCATCGAAGGATATCCAGTCAAGGCGCTGGCGATCGTTCACGGTCAGGCGATCATCACTGTCGCAGGCAAAGGCATGGTTGGCGTGCACGGCATCGCGGCGCGCACGTTCACCGCCGTCGATGCCGAGCGCTTGTCGGTGTCGACGATCTTCCAGGCATCATCCGAAAGCTCCATCGGCTTTACCGTCCCGGAGAGCGAAGCCGCGCGCGGGGTCCAGGCAGTTCGCGCAGCGTTCAAAGATGAACTCGCGAGCGGCGTCATCGATAACGTCAGTGCCCGGCCGGGTATTGCCGTTGTTGCGGTCGTCGGCGAGGGCATGGCGGGCGCTCCCGGCATCGCCGCACGCGTGTTCTCGGCACTCGCGGCGAGGAGCATCAACGTCGTTGCCATCGCGCAGGGCTCGTCCGAACGGAATATTTCATTTGCCGTGAACGCCGGCGACGCTCCCGAAGCCGTGCGCGCCGTTCATGCCGCATTTCAACTTTCAAAAATCGGCGGCGGTCGTCCGTTGGCCGCGCCGCGCACGGATGTCGTGCTGCTCGGGTTCGGCAATGTCGGCCGGGCGCTGGCGGATCACATCGCCGCGGCAAGCGCCGATTCCGGCGTCAAGGTGGTTGGCCTCATGGATCGTTCCGGCTACATCTTCGAGCCGCGAGGACTTTCGCGGCGCCGACTCACCACGGTGACGCGTGAGAAATACGAAGGCGCACTCATCGTGTCGCTGGGCGGCCGCCGCGCTTCGGCGCAGGAAGCACTGGCCACGATCGCCAGCCATGCCGTGTCGCGTCCGGTGATCGTCGATGTGACGAGCGGGGAAACGGCGGATCTGCTTCATGCTGCGCTTGGGCAGGGATTCGACGTCGTGCTGGCGAACAAGAAGCCACTCACCCACTCGTGGGCGAGCTACGAACGATTGATGGCGGCGTGCACGCCGGGAGGACCGAGGCTGAAATACGAGGCGACCGTGGGGGCCGGGCTGCCGATCATCGACACGTATTACAAGCTGGTGGAGAGTGGCGATCGTGTACTTCGTGTCGAGGGATGCGTCAGCGGCACGCTCATGCACATCGCGTCCGCTGTATCGGCCGGGCGCCCATTTTCCGAGGCCGTTCGCGAAGCGGTGGAACGGGGATACGCGGAACCGGATCCGCGCGACGATCTGTCAGGCGCCGATGCCGGCCGAAAAGCGTTGATTCTCGCGCGGCTGCTTGGTTATCGCGGTCCCGCCCCCAAGCCGGACGATCTTGTTCCGAGATCGATGAAAGGGCTCACCCCCGCGCAATTCATGAAACGCCTGCCGGAGCTCGATCGCGAATGGGCAGCGCGAACCGAACGTGAAGCACGCCGCGGCCGCGTGCTCCGCTACGTCGTCATCGCAACGCCGAAATCCGTCTCGGCCCGGCTCATTGCCGTCGACAAGAGCAGTCCCATCGGCGCGCTCACGGGAACGAGAAACCTCGTCGCCTTTACGACGAAGCGTTATCGCACCGAGCCGCTGGTGATCAGTGGACCGGGGGCCGGCGCCGCAGTGACTGCCGCCGGGATCCTCAACGACATTCACTCACTCGCACCGCGGTAATCGGTGAGTTCGATCAATGGCGGACCGGGCATCGCCACAAACGCCTGAGGATTCCATTGGCGGGCGAACTCCGCCGCGCGATGTGCATCGACCAGGGCCCAAACACTGCCGCCGAATCCCGCACCGAAGCTTCGCGCGGCAAACGCGCCGAGTTTTCTCGCGCTAGCGGCCAGCGCCATCGTCTCGCGGACCTGATTGCCAAGAAATACCTCTGCGTCGGACTGCGAGTCATCTGCAAGTTTTCCTACACGGCGTTGATCACTCTGCCGGAACGCGTCAACACTCTCGATCGTCCGGAAGTCTTCGCGGACGAAATGGAGGAGGCGGTGGACCAGCGAGATTTCAACCGATTCAGCAAACTTCGCCTGCTCGATCGCTGCTTGCAACTGTGCAACGCGATCCCAATCTAATGTTTCCGCGGTCTCCATTCTCAGCGCCGCGCGAAGTGAAGGCGCCGGCTGCGCCGATTGTTGGTTCCACAACTCCAGCAGTGTCCGCGCACCGTCGGCAAGCGCATTGTAGGCTTCGCGCGCGACGCCGGCTTTCTGCGCCGCGATGCCGCTCGGCGTCACGACGAACCGCCATTCAGGCGGCACCTGGACAACGTCGAGCGCGCGCATCGGAACGAATGTGAAGCCAGACACGTGCGCGGCGGTTGCGGTCAGAATCGCTGCGTGATCCTCGCTACCGCCATGGGTTCCGACGCCGCCATCACCATCGAGCGAGCCGAATGACAGGCCATTTTCGATGCAGGCGTAATAACCGGCTTCATCCTCTGCGCCCTGGATATTGCGCTGCCACTCCATGCGTGTCCTGAGCGATCCGGCTTCCACCAGCGCCGTTGCCACTGCGACCATCAGCGCACTCGAACTACTCATGCCTGACGCTCTCGGCAAATCGCTCGCGAGGACGATGTCGGCACCAAGTTTCGCGCCTGGAAAGTTCCTGGCCAGGCGGCGGACGACGACTGCGACGTAGCGACGCCATCCCTGATGCGACGATTGACTTCGGTCAATCTCTTGCTCCGGAATCAGCGAGACGTCCTGTTCACGGTAGGCGTCGACCACACGGGCGACGCTATCGGTACGTCGACGGGAGACGACCGCAAATCCGCGCGGAACTGCACAAACGAGCGTGTGCCCTCCGGCGTAATCCGTGTGTGTTCCGAAGACCTCCAGGCGTCCCGGCACCCACCACACATTCATTCCCGCGGACCTGTCGGACCCTGCCGACCCACCCGCTCGATCGACAGCCTCGAGGCGAGCGAGAACGAGCGCGAAGAGGGAACGCTTTGCCGGCAGCTCGTCGGAATGGAGACCGCGGGCGACGAGCGCCGACGCGAGCGCTGCTGCAGTCATGGACGAGGGATCGTCGAAGCGAGGCGACGAGCAACATCCGCCGCGTCTGCTCTGGTGCTTAGATCAAGAACCGGCCCACGAGCGGGAAAGGCTTTGAATTTGACTCCGTGTCGAACAGCAAACCCGACCGCCTCTGGCAACTCGAACTCTCCGCGTTCGGATTTCGGAACGTCGCGGCAGGCCTGAAAGATCCGTTGATCGAAGCGCCAGCAGTTCATGCTGATTCGTGCCGTCTTGTGGCTTCCGCCTTTAGGCGGAGGTACGTCCCTGGGCTTCTCGACAATTCCGACCAAATGCCCGTCATCGTTTACGTCAAGAACCGCAAACGACCGAATCCGTTCCGCTGGAATGTTGCTCGACGTCACGAGCTCTTCAGGCTCGAATACAGGCAGTCCTGGCTCGGGCAACGACGCGAGCTGTCTGAGCACCGCAACCGGGTAGAGATTGTCGGCATTCATTGCGAGAAACGCATTCCCGTCGACCCACGCCTCGGTCACGAGCACCGCGTTAGCCGTGCCGAGCGGCTCCGGCTGCACGACGAAATCCAAACTGACACGGGTCGGGGGCGCATCGGTCTGATAGTGACGTCGCAGCGCCGCGTGATCGGGCGCGACCACCAACGCGACGAGTCGGATCCCGGCATCTGCCAACGAGCTGAGTATGAAATCGAGGAAAGGGCGGCCATTCACCGGCATCATCGCTTTCACGCCGCTGTCGGCTGCGCGTTGCTGATCCGGGGTTAGTTGCGCCGATGAGTCGGCCGCGCGCATTCGCGTGCCGAGTCCGCGCGCAAGCACGATGGCACGATCCGTCGTCATGCGTCGGGTAACCGCTTCATCACCAGTATCTTATGTGAGTATTGCGATTCTTGCGGAGCCACAAACCTCGAGCCGCTGATGATCGTCTAAGCACCCGATAATCAACAGCAATCAGCAATCGGTCGTCAGAACTTCGGGAGATCCCAGATGTGGCTCGAAGCGTTTGCGCGAGATATCCAGTACGGCGCACGGAGTCTTCTGAAGAGTCCGGGTTTCAGTGCGCTCGCCATTCTTTCACTTGCCACCGGAATCATGGCGACGACGGCGATCTACAGCGTCCTCCGCGCCGTGGTTCTCGATCCCTTCCCATACAAGGACGTCGACCAGCTGATGAGCGTGCGCGTCTACAACCCGGCAGCCCGTGGCGGACGACTCGGCTACTCGGTCGACCAGTTCCTCGAGATTGCCGAACGCAACACGGTCTTCGAAGGAACGATCGCGTCAACGATCAGTGACGTGCTGTGGAGCGGTGAGGGGGACCCGCAGCGGCTCCGCGGGAACCATGGCACCTTCAACACCTTCGACGTGATGGGTGTGCCGCCGCTTCTCGGGCGAACGCCGACCGCTGAGGACGCGAAGGAGGGTGGGGAACCAGTTGTCGTATTGGGCTATCGGTTCTGGCAACGGCAGTTGGGGGGGGATTCAGGAGTCCTTGGACGTCAATTGCGGTTGAACGACACGGTTCGAACCGTTATTGGTGTGATGCCGAAGCGATTCATGTGGCGTGGCGCGGACGTCTACATCCCCACCCGGTTTCAGCGAGGACAGCTGGTAGAAGGCGTACGCAACGTTCATCTACTCGGACGGCTCAAACCGGCAATCACGAACGCGCAGGCCGAGGCAGACCTGACGCCGATCATCGAGGATCTCAAGAAACAGCAGCCGAACGAGTTTCCGCCACAGTTCCGCGTCAGCCTGCTGCCTTTCACCGAGACCTTCCCCAGCGGGATCACCGGCGACATCTGGGTGCTCTTTGGAGCCGTCGCCTTCCTCCTCCTGATCGCGTGTGCCAACGTCTCGAATCTGCTGCTGTCAAAGGCGGCTGCGCGGCAAAAAGAAATGGGCGTGCGCGTCGCCCTCGGGGCAAGCCGCAGCCGCCTCGTGCGGCAACTCCTCACCGAGAGTCTGCTGCTCGCCTTGATCGCTGCGGCAATCGGGTCGGCGTTTGCTTACGCGGGGCTTCCAGCCATTCTCGCCATCGTGCCGCCGAACACAATCCCCGACGAGGCGGAGATTGCGCTGAATCGTTCGGTGCTGTTCTTCACGCTTGCGATTGCTGCGCTGACAAGTGTCATTTGCGGCCTGGCTCCCGCGCTGCATAGCTCTCGGCGCGATCTCGCGGCCTCCATGCGCGAAGTCAGTCGCTCTCTGTCTGGCAGCTCGGGACAAGCACGGCTTCGAAAGGCGCTGGTTGTCGCGGAGGTCGCTCTGTCGCTGATGCTGCTGGCGGGATCGAGTCTGCTGATTCGCACCTTTGTCGCAATGGCGCGCGTGGACCTCGGCTATCAACCGGAGCGTTTTCTCACCATGCGCATTCCGCTGCCGCCGCAGCGATACCCGGACACGACACGACGTGTGGCGTTTTTTGAAGACTTGCTTTCGAGGGTGAAGACCGTCCCCGGGGTCGCGGCCGTGGGCGTGAATACGTGGCTTCACCCGTTCGGCAACATGTCGATGACCGCCGAGGTCGCCGGCACCGCAGCCAGCACGGAACCCGTCGTCGTGCACCAGGTCGATGCGGGTTATGTGTCCGCCTTCGGTATTCAGCTCGCATCCGGGCGGGTCATCGACGAGAGCGATATCACCAGTCGCCGTCAAGTGGCACTGGTCAACGAACAGTTCGTGCGGTCTCGGTTCGAAGGTCGACCACCACTTGGACAACTCGTGCACCTTCCGCGCGTCAAGGAGCGGCCGTTCGAGTTGGCGAGCGACGCCTTCGAGGTCGTCGGCGTCGTCCGGGACCTCGCCAACGTCGGACTCGCGAATCCAATCAGGCCGGAGATCTACCTTCCCTACTCCCTGACCGGGACCGCAAACATCCTGGTCGTGCGAACCACGCTGGAGCCGACGTCGCTGACGCGCGCGGTGACGGCGCAGGTCTATGCGATTGACGGCAGTCAACCCGTCACCAACGTCAAGACGCTGGACACGCTGCTCAGGGAAGATGAGTTCTCCACGCCGCGCTTCAATTTGATTCTGCTCTCCGTGTTTGCGCTGATCGGGCTGGTGCTGGCAGTAGTCGGCGTTTACGGCGTGATGGCCACCGCCGTCGCCCAGCAGCGCCAAGAGATCGGCGTCCGGATGGCGCTCGGGGCGAGTTCGAAATCGATAGTCGCGATGATCCTCACGCGCGGGTCGCGGCTGCTACTCGCGGGCATGGCCATAGGTCTGGTCGGGAGCCTCATCGGCGCGCGCCTGCTGGCGCGGCAAGTCTGGAACGTGTCTCCCTTTGACCCGATCGCATTCGTCGTCGTCGCGATCGTCCTTCTCGCCGCCGGACTTCAGGCCTGCGTGTGGCCAGCGCTACGCGCGGGGAGGACCGATCCGATTATTGCGTTGCGGGTGGAATAACACTCACTGCCGGATGCCAGCTCTTGGCTCCTAGCTCCTGGCGGCGGGCGGCGGGCGGCTGGCGGCTGGCGGCTGGCGGCTGGTTAAAAGGTAACGGTAAACAGCGCGACGCCTTGCCTCGGCAGCGACAGGTCGAGTATGAGTCGACCACTGTCGATATTCTTGCGTGTCGGCGATCCCATCGTTTGTAGCTGACCCGCCTTCTCCAGCGCGCTTCTCTGCTCCGCAGTCAGCGCTTGCGGAGATCCCATCTGCTTCCACACCTCGTACGAATTGCTGTGTCGATCGTCGACGCGGAACTCGGTAATCGTGGCTTGACGCCCTGACAATCCTTCAACGGTCAGCGCGATCTGCGCAGCCGGTGCGGGCACATCATCGTCGTGATAATTCCACACGAGGATCTCCATTGAACGATCCGTTCGGCTGGCGAGCGCGTACACGTCGGGAACTTCGCGGACGCCTGAATCTCTGATCGTCTCGGTAGTCGCGGCACTGCTGCTCGTCACCTTCACCCGGTCGCCGCGCATCTTCCCCAGCATGCGAAACACGTTCAGCACCGGTTTGTCGATGCCGTTGGTTGCCAGATCACGGAAGCCAGCGAACAACGGCTGTCCTTCGAACTCGAATGCCCAAGTCAGCGAACCAAGCAGGTTGACCTTATGAAGATCCGCCAATTCGAACGTTCGCGCGATCTGCGCCGCCGTGTAACTCGAGTACATGGTCCCGTTGCGATACGCATTCTCCGGATTCGTTCGAACCGAGCACGCCGCGCATCCTTCCGGATCCGATTCGCCAATGACAATCGGTGTGGTCCGAAGCTCAGGATATGACGCGACAATCTGAAACCCGTTCGAGATCGCGCGCAACTGATTGCTGATTCCCATTCGGACGTGACCGTCGACGACACGTGGTGCGCCTTTGGCGTGAAAGGTGACGAAATCAAGCGGCGCCCCGCGCTGGCCGGTTGCATTGTTCGTTCCTCGCAGGCAGTGCTCGATGAAATCCTTCAGCATCTGCTGCGTTCGCGCGCCGTTCGGGCCGGTGACTTCGGGGCCACCAATCCTTGCTTCGGGCAGGGCACGCTTTAAGCCGTCGGCTGCGAAGTCATAAAGCTTCTGGAATTCCTCGGGCGTCCCCTGCCAGTACCCGATGTCGGGCTCGTTCCACACTTCCCAATACCAGGTCTTGACTTCACCGGCGCCGTATCGCTCGACCGTGTGCCGCGCCCACTGGTACACCAACTCTCGCCACTTCGCATAATCGGTCGGAGGATAGGCCCACCCTGTGTAGATCTGACTGTACTGGGCCCCGGGCATCCAGTTGTGCTGATAAGGTTCCGGCTTCGTAGAGAGCGCCTTCGGCATGAAACCAATCTGCACGAGCGGCTTCATCTTGCGTTCGACGTAGGTGTCGAAGATGCGATCGACGATTCGCCAGTCATACACCGCCTTGCCGGCGGCGTCTTCGGTGTAGGCGTTCGTCGAACCCCATTTCAGCGCCGGTGTGCCATCACCGGTCGTGAGCAGATTATGGACGCGCACGTTCACGGGAACAGGACTGAGCGCAGCCAGTTCTGACAGAAGCTTTCGTCCGTCCGGCATGTAGGTGTAATTGGGTTCGTCGTGACCGAAGAAGGCCCACATTGTCGTCATCCGCCCAAGGCGCTGCGACGCATCGATCTGAATCGACACCTTGGACAGGTCACCCTGCGCGCCAGCAGTCCACGCTGCGAGCGCGATCAACCCGACGGTTGATGCGAGGCCGAACCCGCGCGTCGCAATCAACCGCATCTATTTCTGAACACCGAAGGTGAACACGGTTCGCGACGAATATGTCTCTCCGGGCCGGAGAATCGTCGAGGGAAAGTTGGGATGATTCGGCGAGTCGGGGTAATGCTGCGTCTCCAGACACAGGCCCGTTCGATGACGGTAGACATGCCCGCCCTTGCCTGTGATCGTGCCGTCGAGAAAGTTTCCGGAGTAGAACTGAAGCCCGGGTTCGGTCGTGGCGACGTCGAGTGTCCGTCCGCTCCTCGGATCGACGAGCCGGGCGGCCGGCTGGAGGCCCGAGCCGCTGCGGTTCAGGACCCAGTTGTGATCGTATCCACGGCCGTTCTTCAACTGCGCGTTCTCGGCCGCGATACGAGCGCCGATCGCCGTCGCTTTCCGGAAATCGAACGGCGTCCCGTCGACGGTCGCGAGTTCTCCGGTTGGAATCAGTGTGTCGTCGACGGGCGTGTACCGGCTTGCGTGGATCGTCAATTCGTGACCGAGAATGTCCCCCTCGCCCGCCAGGTTGAAGTAGCTGTGCTGCGTGAGATTGACCGGCGTTGCCTTATTCGTAGTCGCGCGGTAATCGATCGCAAGTTCGTTCTTGTCCGTCAACGTATATCGAACGGTTGCCTGGAGATTGCCCGGGTAGCCCTCTTCGCCGTCGGGACTGATGCGTGACAACGTCACGCTTACGCCGTTTGCATCACTCCCCGAAACAGCATTCCACACGACCTTGTCGAATCCCTTGCCGCCGCCGTGCAAGTGGTTCGGTCCGTTGTTCGTGGCCAGCTTGAACGTCTTGCCGTCCAGGGTGAATTGCCCTTTTGCAATGCGATTGCCGTAGCGTCCAATGAGTGCCCCGAAGTACGGAGGATCCTTGAGATACCCGTCAAGGGTGTCGAACCCGAGGACGATGTCGCCGAGGTGGCCGGAACGATCTGGGGCTTTGACGCTCGTAATGATGCCACCGTAGGTGATGACACGCATTTCGACCCCTTGCGCGTTTGTCAGCGTGTAGATCTCCACAGTCTTGCCGTCGCCTGTTTTACCAAACGGGGCACGCGTGACGCCGCGCTTGGTGGCAGTGGAGCTGGGTTGTTGTTCAGAGATGCTCATTGTTATGGGGACAACGAGAATTGCGGTCAAGGGTAGCCAGTGAATCTTCATCCTCACTTCTCAACAACCTCGACCAAGCCTGCATCTACAAACTGTCCGCCACGCACCTGCTTGACGTGAATGGCGAACGTATTTGCGGACCCAGTCTTTAGCAACGCTTTCGCCGCCGCGTCGAGCGACACGTAGGAATAGCCATTGACCGCTCCCGGCAGCGTCGCGATGCGCTGGCCATTCAAATACACCTCCGCATCGTCGTCGTGATAGATGCGGAGATGTGGGTTGGTCAGCGTGCCGGCGGGAAGATCGAACGTGCGTCGCAGCCAGATGTCCGATGTTTGCCACGGTGTACCGACGGTCGCTTTCGCGTTTGTTCCAGGCCGCCCAAAGCCGCCGTTGCCCTGGGGCCATACGCGATCGTCGAAGGTTGTCGAAAACCAGTTTTCGGCAGGCGTGTCGGTCGTGTAGCGCCACTGCTGCGGCGACTTCTCTGATGTCGCCACCACTTCACGCACGGATGGAGGCGATAACAATCGCGTCGAGAGCTCCTTTGCGTCAGGCGGAAGCTTTACGACCGCGCGGTCGTAAGTGAGCATCCCGTTCACCTCGATCTCGACATCGGTTGTCTGTGTGTAAATGGCAGCGGAAAGACCTTCACCAACAAGGATCCTCAACTGATACATGAGATCGCGGTACGCCTGGCCGAGCTCCTCCTGCGACTTGTAAGTGCGGTAGCCCCAGTTCCCTTTCTCGATCCAGGTGTGT
>DASTVZ010000197.1:0-16032 GCA_035758845.1 Vicinamibacterales bacterium | reverse complement strand
GCTGAGTTGCATTCACCGGCTGTCAACGGCCGCCGATCGACCGTGTCCCTGCTGGAGCACCTGAATGGCGTTAGCCGCTAGATCACCGAACCATTCGACAGCGCCATCGGGCCACCGCACCTTCACCGGCGGAACGTTCGTCCTTCCGCCGAGCCCGAAATGCACGCGCATATCGTTATGCGACAGATAACTGCCACCGCTTCGGATCTCGCTCACCTGGATCCGGCCTTCTTGTTCGAGCGACACGCGCGCACCTATCGCATCGCGGTTGCCGGATTTCCCCAAGAGCTTCAGCGTGATCCAGTTGTTGCTCGTGGTGGTGGTCTCGTTCCGCAGCAGCGTGGGCCGGTCGTTCATGTTGATCACGAGGATGTCGATGTCGCCATCGTTATCGATGTCGCCAAAGGCTGAGCCTCGGCTTGATTTTTCGATCAGCAGTCCACCTGCGACCTCGTCGCTGACGTCACGAAAACGCCCCGTTCCCAGGTTCTTGAACAGCTGCTTGCGCTGAAGGTATTTCGTGCCGACAGCGAATTGATCGATCTGCGGGTAGACGTGGCCGTTGGCGACGAAGATATCGAGCAGGCCGTCGTTGTCGAAATCCGCAAATCCGGCGCCCCAACCCAGGAACGGCAGCGACGACGCCGCCACGCCGGCCTTGTAGCTGACGTCGCTGAAGAAGCCGTCGGCGCTGTTCTGATACAACGTGTTGTAGTCGTGCGAGAAATTCGTGACGAACACGTCCAGTCGGCCGTCGCCGTCGTAGTCGGCTGCGTCGGCGCCCATGCTCGCCTGCGCCTTGCCGTCGCCACTCAACGCCAGGCCGGAGGCCAGACCGATTTCCGAAAACGTTCCGTCTCGGTTGTTTCGAAACAGAAAATTCTGGACGGAATCGTTCGCCACGAAGATGTCGGGCCAGCCGTCTCCATCCAGATCGGAAAACAACACGCCAAACCCGTAGTAGCCGGAATCCACGATGCCGGCGGAGCGGGTGACGTCTGTGAAGGTTCCGTCGCCGTTGTTGCGGTACAGGACGTCTGGCTCTCCGACGAGATCCCGAGGACCACACATCACGTCGATGCCGAGGTACTTGCACTTCGATGAGGCGCCACGCTTCGGAACAGTCAGTTCGCTGAACGCCAGGTAGTTGGCCACGTAAAGATCGAGGTCGCCGTCGCGATCGTAATCGCCGAACGCGCAGTTCGTGCTCCAGCGTGGATCTCCGACACCGGCCCGAGCAGTGACATCCGTGAACGTGCCGTCGCCATTATTGTGGACGAGCACATTCGGACCGAATGCGGTGACGTACACATCTTGAAAGCCGTCATTGTCGTAGTCGGCGATGCACGTCCCCATTCCCCACCCACGTGCGCGGAGTCCGCTTGCCGGCGTCACATCGGCAAAGTGTCCTTTGCCGTCGTTCCGGAACAGCGCGATCATCGGGTCGCCGCCCTGTTTCATGTTGGGCAGCGTCGACCCGTTGACGATCAGCGCGTCAACATCGCCATCGTTGTCGTAGTCGAAGAACGCTGCCCCATTCCCATTCACTTCGAGGATGTAGTCCTTCGACGCGCCGCCGCAGATGTTCAGCAGCGTGATGCCGGCCTGCTCGGCGACGTCGACGAGCCGAATCACCACAGCAGTGGCCTGCGGCCATGTCACGAGCAGCGTTGACAGAACCGCGTGAAGCAACATGTAGTGTAGCGGGGCCATGATCGTCTTCATCGTGCTGGCACCTCTTATACTCCCGTACGCTTTCGTTTCGAAATGGTGAACTGATGAAGAGAACCTCCTCACCTTCGATGGCTGGCCGGGTCGTCAAGCTCCTTTTCGTGGCTGTGCTGTTCACGGCACTCGCCGCAGCGCAAGTCAGTACTCACTCCGAGGTTCTTCGCCCCTCGGGCTCCCCTACACGCTCGCTCGCGGGGCCCCGCACGCCCCACTCCGCTCGCGTGGGCTCACTCGCGTCCGCCGTCGCGCAAAGCGCTACGGCGAGACCTCGCCGGAGCTTTAGCGTAGGCGGTCGCTCGTTCGCCGCTGACCGACTGGGTTTTCAGCCCCCTTCTCCGGCTCCTGACTACGCAGTCAGCGTGCAGACCAATGTGCGCGTCAAGATGCGGGATGGCGTCTCGCTCGTCGCCGACATCTACCGTCCGAAAGCCGAAGGCCGCTTTCCAGTGCTGCTGACCCGCACGCCGTACAACCGCAAAGACCCGGCAACGGGGATGTATCTTGCCTCTCAGGGTTATGTCGTCATCCTGCAAGACACCCGGGGACGCTTTGATTCCGAAGGGGAGTTTTATCCATTTAGAAACGAGGCGGATGACGGCTACGACACCATTGAATGGGCGGCCAGCTTGCCCTACGCGGACGGCCGCGTTGGTATGTTCGGCGGCTCCTATGTCGGCGCCACACAAATGCTCGCGGCCTCGTCGAATCCGCCCCATCTCGTCGGAATCTTTCCTTACGTCACCGCGATGGAATATTACGAGGGCTGGACCTATGAAGGTGGCGCGCTGATGCAGTGGTTTGCCAGTTCGTGGACGTCGGGATTAACAGAGGACACCATCCGCCGGAAGACGGCCGCGCTGAATCGTTCGCGGCAATGGATCGAACAATTGCCCGCCGACGAGTATCGGCTCTTCAATGTTCCGGCGGCAACCGAGGTTGCGCCCTACTTTCGCGATTGGGTCGAGCACGAGACCGACGATGACTACTGGCGCAAGATCAGGGTCTCGGACTTCTATAACAAGATGAATGTGAAAGCGTTGCACGCCGGCGGCTGGCACGACATCTTCAGCGGTGGCTCGATTCGCAACTTCATGCGCCTCCAAAAAGAGGCTCCGACCAGAGAGGCGCGTGACGGGCAGCGTCTGCTTATGGGGCCCTGGGCACACGCCGCGACGTCGCCGGAAGGCAAGATCGGCGACGTCACGTTCGGCAGTCAGGCCGTACTGGATATGAACGCCACGATCGTGAAGTGGTACGACTTCGCGATCAAAGGACAGCAGAATGAATTCGCGACGGCCGCACCAGTCAAGATCTTCGTGATGGGCGACAACGTCTGGCGCGCCGAAAAGGAGTTTCCGCTGGCGCGCACGAGCTACACAAAGTATTACCTGCACGCCAGCAAAGGCGCACAGTCGGCGAAGGGCGATGGCCTGATGTCAACGGCCTCACCGCAACGCGAACCGCCCGATACTTACGAATACGATCCGGCGAGCCCTGTGCGCACGATCGGCGGCAGGCTCTGTTGCGGCGGATTACCGCCGGGGCCGTTCGATCAAAGCCCGAACGAATCCCGCCCGGACGTGCTGGTCTATTCAACGCCACCCCTGGAGCGTGATGTCGAAGTGACCGGCTTCATCACCGTCGATCTCTATGCGGCCACATCGGCTGCTGACACCGATTTCACGGCGATGATCGTTGACGTTGATGCGAAAGGCTATGCACGCTACCTGGGCGATGGAATCATTCGCGCGCGCTTTCGCAATTCGAGAGAACGAGTCGAGCCGATTGAGCCCGGCAAGATCTACAAATATGCGATCGATCTCTGGGCGACGAGTAACGTCTTCAAGGCCGGGCATCGCATTCGCGTCTACATCTCCAGCAGCAATTTCCCGCGCTTCAACCGGAATCTGAACACGGGTGAGAAAACATTTGGCGGCACGCGTATGGTGAAAGCCCGGCAGACGATCTATCACGACAGCGAACATCCGTCGGCGGTCGTGCTGCCAATTATCCCCCGCTGATGTGCCGACTTCCGGCGCCCGAGGGCAGCGAACACGGGTCAGACAAGCGGACGCAGCAGGCGCTTCAGGATCCGTGCAGTACGATGCGCGTCGGCAATCGCACGGTGCCTCGGCATGTTGACCGTATCAGGAACCAGCTCGCGTGCGGTCTCCTCGAAGCTCTTTGCCCCGACGACACGCGCCGCGAGCTTCTTGACGTCAAGGAAAGGGGCAACGAGCTTAGGCAGGCGGTGAGCCTCCAGATCCAGATCGATCTGCCACAAGTCGTATCGACTCCAGGCCGCAAGGACGATTCGCTCCAACGGTTGCGACCACTCGAGGAACAGCCGCATCGCTTCGGGGAATGCCGGCGCCGCATCGACATTCTCCTGGCTAATGCCGGTGAGCTCGCGACAGAAGGTAGAGAGGCGAGGGAGTCTTTGCGGTCGGACGAATGTCTGGAACTCGGTCCACTTCGATTCGGCGCGGTCCAGCAGCATCTTCACCGCGCCGATTTCAATGGTCTCCTTCTTCCGGCTAAAGATGCCCTTCTTCCAGCAGGTCGCTTCAACATCCAGCACAACGATGCGACGGTCGCCGGTGACGACTGACCTTATGACATCATCCACGGCTGTTAACACGTGATAATCGACACATGCCCGACAAGTTCATGCAGGCCGCTATTGCCGAGGCTGAGGCCGGCGCGAGCGAAGGCGGAATCCCGATCGGCTCGGTGCTGGTTCACCAGGGGCGCATCATCGGCCGTGGTCACAACCGGCGCGTGCAACACGGGAGTGTAGTATTGCACGGCGAGATGGACGCATTAGAGAACGCGGGACGTCAACCGTCTGCCGTGTACCGCATGAGCGTCCTCTACACGACACTGTCACCGTGTGCCATGTGCAGTGGCGCCGTTCTACTGTACGGCATCCCCAAAGTCATGGTCGGTGAGAACCAGACGTTTGCCGGGGAGGAGGCGCTGCTTCGCTCGCGCGGCGTCGCGCTTGAAGTACTTCAGGACCCCACGTGCATCGACCTGATGCGACGATTCATTCGTGACCACCCTAAGCTGTGGAGCGAAGATATCGGACGATGAATCAGCCGGCGATGTGTGTGCGCGTGAAGCGCGGCCGACGTGCGGCAGAAACGTTCACTGTCACGCTTGCCCGCCGTAGCCTTGCGCGAAGGCGGGCTGACACGTCCCACGGTTACGTCGAAGACGCGAAGAAACGAAGATCCGAAGCTGCCGTACGCATCCGCCGCCGCCGGCCTCCGGCCGGCTTCAGGGACTTCGCGAATCGCAAATGCAAGCAGCACGTGATTCGGAGCTGGTTGCATTTGTGATTCACGAAGTCCCTGACGCGCGAAGCGCGTGGCGGCGGACGCCATGCGACGTGCCCGGCTGGCGCAGGGGGCGCCAGCCGGGTTGCTCTCTTCGAGTGCTTCGACTCTTCGAGTCTTCGACGTCAACCGTCGCTCGCGTGGCCGATCAGCCTGCTCACTCAACCCGCAGCGCAACTATCGGATCAACCGATGCTGCCCGTCGTGCGGGAATGAAGGCCGCGCCGATCGCCACGGCGGCGAGCGTCACCACCGCCGCCGCAATCGTTCGAAGGTCCCGCGGACTGACGTCGAAGACAAGCGACGTCATCCAACGAGTCGCGATCAACGCCGCCGGCACTCCGATGACCAGACCGCAGCCGACGAGCGTGATGCTTTGTCGGAGCACCAGACCGAGCACGCTCGCGCGCGTGGCACCGAGCGCCACACGGACGCCGAGTTCGTGGTAACGCGTCGACACGATGTACGAGACCAGACCGTATAAGCCGATGGCGGCGATCGCCATTGCGAGCGGGCCAAAGAATCCCGATAGCGCTGCCATAAGGCGCTCTTGAACAAGCGTCTCGCGAATTTGCGTGTCGTAAACGCTGATTCCCCCAAGGGCGGCTCGCGAATCGACATCCGCAACGAGGCGCCGAACGGCTTCCGGCACCACGGCCGTTGCGCCGGCAGCACGGATGACGATCGCGGCTCCATCGCGTGGTGACGGCGCCTGCGCTGCAGGGACAAATGCAATCGGCCGTATGTCCTCGCGAAGCCGGCTGTACTTCGTGTCGGCGACGACTCCCACAATTTCGTAAGACGCAACGGGATATCCGGGTTCTTGCCCCGTCTGGAACACCTGCCCGATTGGGTCCATGCCGTTCAAGAACTGCTGAATGAACGTTTGGTTGACAATCGCCACACCGCCCGATGCGTTGTCGTCTTTGATGGTGAATTCGCGTCCGCGCAGCAGCGGGATGCGCATCGTGCGGAAGTATCCAGGACTGGTGAATGTGATTTTGGACGAGCCGCGGCGTTCAACCGGCGCACCAAGAATGCGCACGCCCATCGTCCAGCTGCTGCCGAACAGAGGAATGTTCGTGGTCGTTGCCGCCGATTCGACTTCCGGAAGCGCTTCCAGCCGATCGAGGAACTGCTGCATGAACGGCTGGCGCCGTTCTGGCGGCAATCCGAGCCGCGCGAAGTTGACGAATGCCGTGAGCACACCCTCGGTGTGAAAGCCGGGATCGAGCGTGACGAGATTCCGGAACGTCTGCGCGAGAAGCATCGCGCCGACGATGAGCACGAGCGACGCCGCGATCTGCAGCGTCACGAGAACGCGCTGAAATACGAAGCGCTCGCGCCCCGCTCCGCCCGACCGTGTGTCGCTCTTCAGCGCGACGCCAGGATTGGTGAACGCCGATCGTCGCGCCGCCGTGAGTCCGAACAACACACACGTCACGATCCCAAGCGCGGCTGCGAACGCGAACACACGCCCGTCCATGTTCAGATCGAGCGGAATCGGATCGTTCGACGTCCGAAGAAAATCAACAATCAACCCTGAGAGCGTTTGAGCAAGGGCAAGTCCAAACAGCGTCCCGAGAGCCGACAACACCAAGCTCTCGGTCAGCAGCTGGCGCGTGAGACGTCCGCGTGACGCACCCAACGCCAGTCGTACGGCGAACTCGCGGGCGCGCGCATTGGCCCGCGCCAGGGTGAGATTCGCGAGGTTTGCACACGCGACAAGCAGGACTGCACCGGTCATGGCGAGCAGCAGCCATAAGGAAGTGTCGTACGCCTGGCGGAGCGCGCTGATCCCGTTCGCACCCGGTAACGCTTCGAGGCGCAAGGTCTTGTACTTGTCGACGCTGGACGGTGCGTAACCTGTCGGCAGGGTCGCCTCGAAAAGCCCTGGGCTGATCGCCTCCAGGTGCGCGCTGGCACGATCGATTGTCCACCCCGGCTTCAAGCGGCCGAACACAGACAGCCACCACACGTTGCGGGCGTCGAGCGAAGGGCCGCTCGCGCACAGCGGGAGCGCGATGTCGAACGCGCGACCGACTTCGAGACCGAAGAACGACGGCGGTGCGACACCGACGACATCCGCCTGCAGCATGAAGATCGTAATCGGCTTGCCGACGATGTCGTCCCGTCCGCCAAATTGACTCTGCCACAACGAGTGGCTGAGGACGGCGGTTGCTCGCGCACATCCGCGGCGATCGTCCTCCGGTGTGAGAAGCCTGCCGCGCTCGGGAACAATCCCCAGCGTTCTGAATGTCTCGCCGCTCACCCACAGCAGTCGTACCATCCGCATGTTTGCGCCGTCGCCGATTGCCGCTCCGCCGTGGCCCCATGCGAACAAACCGTCGAGCGCCTGCTGACGTTCACGGACCTGCTCGAACAACGGATACGTCATATCCGCGGGATGGCTGTTGACGCCCATGCCACCATGTGAGTCCTTGACGCGGACGGTTGCGAGCTGCGCCGGATTGGCGACCGGCAGAGCGCGCAGCCGGACGACATTGACCAGATGAAAGACCGCTGTATTGGCACCGATACCGAGTGCGAGCGAGAGAATGGCGACCGACGCGAAGACGGGATTCTTTCTCAGCGTTCTGAACGCGTATCGGAGATCGGTCCGCGCGGCGTCGATCCAACGGAGGCCGCCCGCCTCGCGCATCCTTTCTTTCCATCCCTCGGCCCCGCCGAATTCGAGCCGTGCCCGCCGTGCGGCTTCGTCGGGTCGCATGCCTGACCGGATCAAATCGGCCGCGCGCGACTCGATGTGGAACTTGACCTCATCGATCATCTGATCCTCGAATGCACCGCGCCGAAAGAGGTTCTTCATCAGGACGCGAAGCCGTGGCACGTCAGACCTCCTCAGGTTTTGCGTTAAGCGCCGCGCTCATCGCCGACACGGTCCGGTTCCAGGTCTCAGTGTGATCGCGGAGTTGCCTTCGGCCGGCCGTCGTCAAGCGATAGAAGCGCGCGCGGCGATTGTTGTCGGAGGTGCCCCAATCGGCGTCGAGCATCCCCTGCTTTTCGAGCCGATACAGCGCGGGATAGAGTGCGCCCTGCTCGATCGTCAGGGCACCCTGCGTGATTTGCTGAATCCGAAGCAGCACCCCGTACCCATGCAGCGGACCGAGCGATACGGCCTTGAGGATGAGCAGGTCGAGGGTGCCCGGCAGGAGTTCGGCGTTTCCCATGCTCTCCTAAGACGATTAGGAAAGCGGAAAGGTTGCCGGCCGTCGTGATATCTTCCGGTCATGACTCAGATCATCGCGTTGCTCATCCTTGGCCTTGTGTTCCAGCCGCCCGCACCGAAGGCCGGCCCGTGGAAATCGCTCTTCGACGGCAAGAGCCTGAACGCCTGGCGCATCTTCAAGACCAACAACGCCCCCAAGATGTGCGACACGCCAGGGGCGAAAGACTGCTGGGAGATCATCAACGGCATCCTGCAGAAGGACGGCCACGCCAACGACATCGCGTCGAAAGATCAGTTCGGCGATTTCGAGTTCGAGCTCGAGTGGAAGATCGGCAACGCCAGCAACAGCGGCGTGTTCTATCGCGGCACCGACGAATTCGATCAGATCTACTGGAGCGCACCGGAGTACCAGTTGCTCGACAACGTCAACGCCGCGGACAACAAGAAGGACAATCACCTCGCCGGTTCGGTATACGACCTTTACGCCGCTCCCAAGGACGCCGCCCGGCCCGCCAACGAGTGGAACCAGTCGCGCATCGTCGCGAAGGGGAACCACGTCGAGCACTGGCTGAATGGCAAGAAGGTCGCCTCGTACGACGTCGGCAGCGCCGACTGGGATGCCGCCATCAAGGCGAGCAAGTTCAGCCCGGAGAAGTATCCGACGTTCGGGAGAGCGCCGAAAGGCTATCTCGGCATCCAGGGCGACCATCCCGGCACGCTCGCGCTCCGCGCGATCAGAATTCGCGAACTGCAATAAGTCACTTCGCTGCCGCCGCACGCTACGACGAGCGAGATTTTGCTCGCGTGACCAATCGGGCGTCCCTCTCATCGGAGCAACGCTATGGGAAAGAAGATCGGCGTTATTGGATCCGGCGTAGTTGGCCTGACACTGGCCAATGGCTTCCTGAAGCACGGCTACGACGTCACCATCGGGACCAACGATCCGAAAAAACGGGACCTGCTGAAATCGAAAACGAATGGCAAGGCCGGTGTCGGCTCGTTCGAGGACACGGCAAAATTCGGCGACACCGTCGTGCTCGCGGTCAAAGGAACTGCCGCCGAGGCCGCGCTGAAAGCGGCGGGGCTCGGCAATCTCGCTGGCAAGACCATCATCGACACGACCAATCCGATTGCCGATGCGCCTCCAGTAAATGGAGTTCTGCGTTTCTTCACGTCGCTCGACGAATCACTGATGGAACGATTGCAGAAATTGGTTCCCGATGCGCAGTTTGTCAAAGCGTTCAGCTGCGTCGGCAACGCGCTCATGGTCAATCCTGATTTCAAAGGCACGAGTCCGACCATGTTCATCTGCGGCAATGACGACAACGCCAAGCGAGACGTGGCGGCAATTGTCGACCAGTTCGGATTCGAGGTTGCGGATATGGGAACGGTGGAAGCTGCACGGGCGATCGAGCCGCTCTGCGTACTGTGGTGCATCCCGGGATTCCGCAACAACAGCTGGACGCACGCGTTCAAACTGCTCAAACAGTAATCGCGTCGTCATCACGGGAGGACGTCATGAGCGGTAATGACGACACTGGTGCCGGCCCGTTCGGGCCAATTTCGCGTCGCAGCGCTATCGGTGCAACGTTATTGGCAGGTGCCGCGTTCCTGACGGCTCCTCCCCTGAGCGCGCAAGAGCGGCCCGAGCCGGCCGCTTCCGTCCCACGGAAGCGGTATGACATGAAGAAGTCGATCAATCTGTGGGCGTTCCCATATCCGCAGAAGATGTCACTCGTGCAATGCCTTCAGCTGGCGAAAGACGCCGGTTTCGACGGCATCGAGCTGAACTACGACCTCGACTCCGATCTCTCGCCGAAGGCGGGCACCCGAGAATTCCAGCAGATACGAAATGCGGCCGATCGGATCGGCATTGCGATCAGCGGCCTGTGTTCCTTCTTGTTTTGGCCCTTCCCGTTAACGAGCAACGATCCGGCGAAGCGCACGCGCGCGCTCGAACTCGCCGACCGCATGGCGCATGCGGCACACGATTTAGGAGTGGAAAACCTGCTGGTCGTCCCCGGCGCCGTGCATATTCCGTGGCGCGACGATCACGAACCCGTGCCGAACGACGTCTGCGATCGGCGGGCTCGCGAAGCCATCGCAACCCTCGTGAAAACCGCCGAGAGGCTGAAAGTCTCGCTCAATATCGAAAACATCTTCTTCAACGGCTATCTGATGACACCGATGGAGATGAACGCTTTCGTCGATAGCTTCTCGAGCCCCGCCGTCCGCGTGCACTTCGATACCGGCAACATCATGTTGTTCCAGCATCCCGAACACTGGATTCCGATCCTCGGCAAGCGCATCGCCAATACGCACTTCAAAGAGTTCACCAAGAAGGGCACAGACCATTCGCTGGAATCCTTTCGGCCACTGCTGGACGGCACGACCAACTGGCCGGCGGTGATGGATGCGCTCGAGACGACTGGCTATCACGGCTACTGCACGTTTGAATACTTCCATCCGTACGCGCATTACCCCGAAGCGCTGATCTACCAGACCTCAGACTCGCTCGATCGAATGCTCGGGAGGAAGGGATCTCCTTAGGAGGCGTTACATGCGGATTGGAAGTGTCGTACTCGCGCTGTTTCTCATCACCGTTCGCGCCGGCGCAGTGCAGGACCCGCTGGTCCTGGTCCGGACAATCGAGTTACCAGGTGTGGAGGGCCGGATCGATCATCTCGCGTTTGATGCAACGACGCAGCGACTGTACGTGGCCGCGCTCGGCAATAACAGCGTCGAGGTTTTGGACGTCGGCGCCGGGTCACACCTGAAGAGCCTGACCGGATTTCGCGAACCGCAAGGGATCGCGGTCGTCCCCGACATCAAGTCCGTCGCCGTCGCGAACGGTCAGGGCGATGGTGTGCAGCTGATGGGCGCCGAAGATTACCGCCTCGGATCGATGATTCGCCTCGGCGATGACGCGGACAACGTCCGTTACGATGCCTCGGCCAAGCGCGTCTACGTCGGATTTGGCAGCGGCGCCCTGGCAGCGATCGATCCCGTGGCAGCGAAGGTGCTCGGTGAAGCGAAACTGGCTGGACACCCGGAGTCGTTCCAGCTCGAACGCGGCGGCTCCCGCGTCTTTATCAATGTGCCAACCGCGCACCAAATTGCCGTCGTCGACCGCAGTTCGATGAAGGTGGATGCCACCTGGCCGGTAACCGCCGCGGGGGCGAACTACCCGATGGCACTCGACGAGGCGAATCATCGCCTGTTCATCGGCTGCAGAAGGCCGGCGAGAGCGCTCGTTTTCGACATGACGACTGGCAAGCAAATCGCGTCGTTCGACATCGTCGGCGACACCGATGATCTGTTTTTTGACCCCACGCGAAAGCGGCTGTACATTACCGGCGGGGACGGCTTCATCGATGTGGTTCAGGATGAGGGCGCGAACAAGTTCGCGCGGGTGGCTCACATAGCCACCGCAGCCGGCGCGCGAACCTCGTTGTTCGTCGCAGACAAGGGACGTTTGTTCCTGGCCGTGCCGCATCGCGGCAATCAGAAAGCGGAAATTCGGGTATTCGAGGCGCGTTAGGAGGCCGTGATGGTTCCGATCGTTCTCGCGTTCGCGTTGATTTTCCTTCAATCGGCTGCTCAGTCGCCGTCGGTGATTTTCGTCTGCGAGCACGGTGCCGCAAAGAGCGTCATCGCGACCGCATACTTCAACAAGCTCGCAGCGGAGCGGCGTCTTCCGTATCGGGCGACGTTTCGCGGCACGACGCCACAAGACAACCTGTCGGAACGGGCTATCGAGGGGTTGAAGGCCGACGGTGTGGCGATTCCATCCGGACGGCCAGCGGCCATTACGGACGCTGATGTCACGGAAGCCACACACATCTTCGCGATCGGCTGCACCCTTCCCACTGCCGTGCTGAAGTCTGGCAAGGCAGCCGACTGGAGCGATGTGCCGGATAATCAAGGCTATGCGCCAATGCGAGACGCCATTGTGCGCCACGTGACGGCGCTCCTGGACGATCTCCAAAAACATCGAAAGTGATACGTCCGTTCGGTCTCACCGCTTCCGTCGCAGTTTGACTCGACGTCCGAGCGCCACGGATAATGCCCCGTCGTGTCGCACCGACGCCCACTCGTCGCGCTCGCCATCTCGGCCGTGCTCGCGTTGGCACTACTGCCGCGGGAACACGTGCACAGCGCGGAGCCGCACGATGGGCATCACGCGAATGTCATCCATCGACACTTCGAGCTACATCATCGATCAGAAGCACAACCGTCCGTTGATCACGCCGACGACGATCATGACGTCCAGTGGCTGACGACATCGTTTACCAGTTCCCGAACGGTTACACCCATCGGGGTCGACAGCGAGGTCGGCGGACAAACAGAAGCCACGCTTCATCCGCCATCGACCCGCAGCGCCTTTCTTCCCACGCTGTTCGTCTCTGTTCATGATCCGCCGTGGGCGACAGCCTGCGGTCTTCGCGCTCCCCCACCTCTCTCTTCAGATTCGATCTGACGGGCTCCGCCCGTAGTCTGCCTGCCGGGTGCAAGTCTTCGCCTGAGCGGGCGGCTCGACTTCCATTCAAATTCGATCGCTTGTCTCGAGGTGATATGCGTATCGCCCTCTTCTGTGCCGCGCTCGCCGTCTCGTTGACCCCCACCCGTACTGACGCGCAGTCGGTCAATCTGACCGAAGCTGACGCGCTGGCTCGACTATCTGCGGAGAGTCCGCGCGTGCGAGCGAGCCGAGCGGTCATTGATGGTGCTCAAGCCGATGTGATCGGCGCCGGTCGATGGCCGAACCCGAGGCTCACGATCGACCGCGAAGCGGTGGCTGGCACGACTGAATACCTGACACGAGTCGGACAGCCGCTGCCGATCAGCGGGCAGCGCGGTCTTCTGGTTCGCGCTGCCTCGTCGTTGGTCGACGCAAGCACCGGAAGGTCTGACGATGAGTTGCGGCGGATGCGGGGGGATCTTCGGCTCTCATTCGCGCAGTTGGTGGCGGCGCAGGTCCGTGAACGAGAACTCATCGCCGCTCGCGACCACCTTCGCACTGTCGCTGAGGCGTTAGCCAAACGTGAGACGGGTGGCGACGCGGCTGGATTCGATCGGCTTCGCGCTGAACGAGAGGTACTGGATATTGACGCCGACCGGGCGGCGGCGGCAAGCGAACGGGCCCGCGCACAGGCCAGGCTTGCATCGTTCATTGGCGAGGCTGGCGACCCGTCGGGGATCGTCGCAACACCCTCCCCCGTCGTCGCGAGCACCGTGCCGAGTGTAGAGGAACTCGTGCGACATGCCGAGTCCACGCGTGGTGAGTTGCGCGCGCTCGGCAAAGAAATCGAGGCGGCGCAGTTCTCGGCACAAGCCGCGGACCGCCGTTGGATTCCGGAGCCGGAGGTCATTGCTGGAACAAAGTCATCATCCCTGGGCAACGGCGACATCGGGAGCGTTTTCGGCGTGCAGGCGTCCATTCCCCTGTTCGATCGTGGTAACGCCGAGCGGGCGTCGGCGCGAGCCCGCGGCAGTCTCGCTGAAGCGCGCGCGGCGACGTTTCGGGCCGCGCTGCGCGGCGAAATTGCTGGTTGGCGAGCTGCGCTCATCGAACGTCGACAGACCGCCGAACGCTATCGCGCCTCGGCGGTCACCCGCGCCGATCAGATCGAACGGATTGCTCAGATCAGCTACGACGCGGGCGAAAGGGGCATTCTCGAGCTGCTCGATGCATATCGAAGCGGAGCAACAGCACGAGTCCGTCAAGCCATGCTCGACGCCGCCGTGCGCGAGGCAGAAATCGAGTTGGAGTTCGCTAGCGGCTGGGAGATCCGATGATGACACCGCGACATGCATTCACACTCACATTGCTTGTCCTGGTGACGAGCGCCGGTTGTCGCAGAGGGGCAGATAAGCAACTCGCGGCAGAACCGCCGTCGTTCAATGTCACGAGCTGGACGCAGAAGACGGAGTTGTACATGGAGTACCCGCCGCTGGTCTCCGGACACTCCGCTCGCTTCGCTGTGCATCTCACCACACTCGACGACTTCAAGGCGCTCAACGCCGGCAAACCATCGATCACATTCCAGCCGGAGAATGGCGGCTCCCCTACCGTGTTTGCCGGATCGCCTCCGCTTCGTCCTGGCGCGTTCAGAGTCGAAGGTGTGCCGCCTGCGGCCGGTCGCTACAAATGGACATTGACGGTCGATGCGCCGGGAATGAGCGATCGTCATGATCTCGGAGTCATCACCATCTTCGCCGACGAGACATCCGCGAACGCAGCAGCCGAGAAGCGTGCTCCCGACGATCCCGCCGCAATTTCCTATCTCAAAGAACAGCAATGGACGAACGAGTTCGCGACGACGGCGGTGGGCGAGGCGGAATTACGTCGCTCGATGAAAGTTCCCGCGACCATCGAGGCGATCACCGGAGGTGAGGCGATCGTCGCCGCTCCGGCGTCTGGCCGGTTCGCGGCGCAGTCGCTTGTCAGGATCGGGACGACAGTCACCGCCGGTCAGATGCTCGGACGTGTCGAACCGCGCCTGTCCCTGAACGACGATCGCGCGACGCTGGCGAGCGACGTGGCCCGAGCACGACTGGAAGTCGAAGGCGCACGGGCTGAACTCGCACGCGCTGAATCGCTGCTCGCCGAGCGCGCAGTGCCGGCGCGTCGGGTCGAAGACGCACGGCGAAGTCTCGCCACAACTGAAGCCCGATGGCAGGCTGCGCAAGCGCGACTCGAGCAGCGAGATGAAACGCTCCGAAGCGGCGGAGGCGGCGCGTCCGGGAATGCGTTCGTGCTGCGTGCTCCTATCGCCGGTCGCGTGGCTGAGGTTTTCGCGACGCTCGGCGCCGCTTACGAGGAAGGCGCGCCACTATTCAAAATCGTTCGCACCGACCGCGTCGAATTGCGCGCACAGATTCCAGCCGCCGACGCTGCGACGGCACGCAGCGTTACGGATGTCGCGCTGGAAATTCCGGGACGGCCGGACGTGCTTCCCCTTCGTTCCGAGCACATGCACGACGCCGGCGTCATCGATGAACGAACGGGCGCCCTGCCGGTGCAGTTCGAGGTGCTGAATCCGGGCGGGCAACTTCTCGTCGGTCAGCACGCGACGGCTGTCCTTTTCACGCGCGACCGGATTCGCGGACCTGTTGTCGACAAAACGGCGGTGTTGACGGAGGCGGGACGCCCGTACGTGTGGATCCAGGTCGGCGGTGAACAGTTCGTCCGACGGTACATCGAAGTGAGCACCCGCGATGGTGACGTGGTCGGCGTGCGGAGCGGTCTCAAGCCTGGCGACCGCGTCGTTGTTCGCGGCGCCTATGAAGTCCAACTCGCCTCGGCCGCGAAGGGACTGCCGGCCGAGGGACATGTCCACTGAGAACCGACATGAGAAGACTTATTCAATGGTCGATCGATCATCACTGGATGGTGATGGTGTTCTCCAGCCTGCTGCTGCTTGGAGGCATCTGGACCGCCCGTGAGATGCCCGTCGACGTGTTTCCCGATCTCACCGCGCCAACCGTCACTATCCTGGCCGAAGGTCGGGGGATGGCACCCGATGAAATGGAGTCGCTCGTCACGTTCCCGCTGGAGAGTGCGATCAACGGCGCATCCAGCGTCCGGCGTGTACGTTCGGCGACCGCGCTCGGTATCGCGGTGGTATGGGTGGAATTCGACTGGGGCACCGACATCTTTCTGGCTCGCCAGATCGTCGCCGAACGGCTCGCACTGGTCGGCGGCACGCTGCCGCCGCAGGTCCAGCGGCCCGTTCTTGCTCCTGTGTCATCGATCATGGGCGAGAT
>DASTVZ010000161.1:0-8929 GCA_035758845.1 Vicinamibacterales bacterium | reverse complement strand
GGTGGCTGGCACCTTTCCCGGGAAGGTGCCAGCCACCTTTTTCAAGGTACAAGACTCACAAAAAGTGTTGGGTCAGCGGTTTGGCGACAAAAACGTGGGTTTTGGGGAGCGGGCGAGGGCCCGCTCCCTGGAGCGAGGAGGATCTACGACTCGACTCTGACAACGCTGCCATCCGGTGTCCATCGCAAGAACGCGGAATGGACGAGCACGTTGATGACACGTTCACATGACCTGTGGTCCAGCCCTAACAAGCGCGCCGCCTGCGGCGGCGTCAACCGCAGCCCCGGCATCTCGTTGAACTCGGCGCGCACTCGTTGAAGCAACGATGAGAAATCCATGGAGGTCAACGAAGCAAGGCTTAGGCCATTTGATCATTTTGCGATGTATTCCTAGTGATTTTGCCGATAATTGGGGGACTGCATCCTGAGACCCCAGCACAGATAGCGACAATCGCGTAGGGATAGACAACCCTGGCGACATCGTTGTCGGTTCGCTCGAGTGCGGCGAGACTTTGATGCCATACTCACCGGTCTGATTTGACACAGGTGATTTCAGATTCGAGGGACGACATGAACAAACCGTCCGTAAGAACAATTTCGGTGCTCGCGTTCGGGTCCGTTGCGACGGTCGCGATTTTCGCGCAGACGCTGCAGTATCCCGTCGCTCGCAAGGGCGATCAGGTCGATACCTACCACGGCGCGAAAGTCGCCGACCCCTACCGCTGGATGGAAGACGACAACTCTTCGGAAACAGCCGCCTGGGTCGAGGCCGAGAACAGGGTCACCTTCCCCTACTTGGAGCGCATTCCGTATCGCAAGCAATTCCACGCTCGCGTCAAACAACTAAACGATTACGCGAAGTACTCGGCGCCGTCACACAAGGGTCCCTACGTCTTCTTTTCAAAAAATGAAGGACTTCAGAATCAAAGCGTCCTGTTCATTCAGAAGGGCTTCGATGGCACTCCGGAGGTCTTGATTGATCCGAATAAGTGGGGGGATGGGACCGACCGACTCGTGGGATTCACTCCATCGCGCGATGCGAAGTACGCCGCTTACGGCGTGTCGCGAAGCGGCTCCGATTGGCAGGAGCTCCACGTGATGGAACTGGCGACGAAAAAGATTCTCGACGACAAGATCGAGTGGGTGAAAGTCTCGAACATCGCATGGCGCGGCGACGGCTTCTTCTACAGTCGCTATCCGGCGCCAGCCAGAGGCCAGGAAAAGGCATCGATCAACGAGAATCACCGCGTCTACTTTCATCGACTCGGCACCGCGCAGGCCGACGATGCCCTCGTTTATGAGAATCGAGACAACCCGCAACGGTTCCACATTGTCGAGACGACTGAAGACGAGCGGTTCGCGGTATTGACGGTCTCAGAGCGTGGCAAGGGCAAGGATGGGAATGCGGTATTTGTGCGCGACCTGTTCAAGGACGAGCGTGAGTTTTCCCCGCTGATTGCGACGATTGGCGACGAGTCGTACTCGGTCGTCGATAACGTTGGCGACAAGCTCCTGGTGGAGACGAACCGTCAGGCTCCGAACTGGCGCGTTGTCCTGATCGATCCCAAGCAGCCGGCGGAATCAAACTGGAAGACGGTGCTGCCCGAGCGACCGGAGCCGATTGACGGTGTCAGCACCGCTGGAGGCAAGCTCTTCGCGACGTATCTGAAGGATGTCGCCAGCAAGGCGTACGTCCACAGCCTGGACGGAGAACTGGAACGCGAGATTGCCCTTCCCGGTCCGGGTAGCGCTGGTAAATTCGGCGGGCAGCGCGACGATACCTTCGTGTTCTATAGTTTCAACTCGCTGAATGTGCCGCCAGCGATCTACCGGTACGACATCGCGACCGGCAAGAGCAGTGTGTTCCGTGACGCCAAGGTGCCTGGATACAACTCGGCGCTGTACGAAACGAAGCAGGTGTTCTATCCGAGCAAGGACGGCACGCGGATTCCGATGTTCCTCGTGCATCGCAAGGGACTGAAACTCGATGGCAACAATCCGACGCTGCTTTTCGGCTATGGCGGGTTCAACGTCGTTCAATCACCAACCTTTAGTGCTGCAAGGCTGGCGTTGCTCGAGCAGGGATTTGTGTACGCGTCGGCAAATATGCGCGGCGGCGGAGAGTACGGTGAAGCATGGCATCAGGCGGGAATGAAGCTGAAAAAACAGAATGTGTTCGACGACTTCATCGCTGCGGCCGAGTGGCTCATCGCGAACAAATACACCTCGCCGGCAAAGCTCGCCGTGCACGGGGGATCGAACGGCGGGTTGCTCGTTGGTGCCGTCATCAATCAGCGACCGGAGCTGTTCCGCGTGGCAATTCCTCAAGTCGGCGTTATGGACATGCTGCGCTTTCACAAGTTCACGATTGGATGGAACTGGATCGCAGATTACGGCTCCAGCGACAACCCGGACGAGTTCAAGGCACTCTATGCGTACTCGCCGCTCCACAACATCAAGGCGGGCGTGAAGTATCCCGCGACACTCATCACGACCGCCGATCACGACGATCGCGTCGTCCCGGCACATTCATTCAAGTACGCGGCGACACTGCAGGAAAAAGCGAGCCGTGAGAATCCTGTGTTGATTCGCATCGACACGAAATCCGGTCACGGCGCGAGCAGCCTGATCAAGGCGCTCGAAACCACCGCCGACATCTACACGTTCATCGTCCACAACATGGGCCTGACACCTCGACCGACGAGTACGAACTGAGTGGCACCGCGGCCTGGAGACGTGATCGTTCTGGTCACTGAGACGGAGTTTCATCGCGCACCGGAAGTGTTCTCATCGGCGGCCGCGCAGTGTCTCGCCGTGCCCGGTGACGAACCCACCCTTGCGCGCGAAGTGAAAGAGCGCGGTGCGCGGTACGTGGTTGTCGGATCGGTCAAGTATACCGGCGCCATCTATGACGCTCTATCGCAGGGCGGCGTCATCGCCCGCTTTGGTGTTGGTCACGATGGCATCGATAAGGAAAAAGCGACTGCTGCGGGCGTGCTCTGCACGAATACTCCCGGCGTGCTCGACGAGTCCGTGGCGGAACTGGCGATGCTGCTCATCCTCGCGGCTGCCAGACGGCTCCCGTCGTTGGACGCGGAGATGCGCGCGGGAACCTGGAATCCCGGGCCGTCGGGTCTCGAGCTCCGCGGCAAGACGCTGGCGGTGATCGGCGGCGGCCGCCTCGGGCAAGCCACGGCGCGCATCGCCTCGCGGGGCTTCGCCATGCGCACGGTTGGCTTCCGCCGAATCCACCGCGCTGATGCGACCGGGTTCGATTCAATGGCCACTGATTTCGCCTCGGCCGTCAGCGACGCCGATTTCGTCAGTCTGCACATCAACGCGGAGCCCGCGAATCACCAGTTTCTCAATCGCGCACGACTGGACCTTATTCCCTCGCGAGCGTGGCTGATTAATACCGCGCGTGGATCGGTCGTCGACGAGACTGCGCTGTACGACGCACTTGTCGAAAGGCGTCTGGCAGGCGCGGCCCTTGACGTCTTCGATCGCGAGCCCTATGTGGCCGCCGATCCTTCACGCGACTTGCGCACGCTGCCCAACGTGATCCTGGCGCCGCACGTCGGCAGTCATACGCGTGAGGCGAACCGTGGGATGGCCGAGCGCGCGCTGCAGAACATCAGGCACGCAGAAGCTGGAGAGTTCGCGTCGATGGATTTGTTGAACCCGGCGGTACTGAAGGGCGTGCGTTAACGTCAGAAACGAGAGAAGCAGACGAAATGGAGATCACCGCCGCAAAAGCCGCAACTCACCGACAGCCGCGCGGCGAGGCTCAACTCTCGACCGCGTGCGATTGAGCGACGCGATCGACATCGCCAGGCTCGGCGCCAGCAGCGTCAGCAAACGCGCATGATCGTCGCTGAACGCCTCGGGTGTCGACGCATAGAGTGAAATGACCGCGAGCACGTTGCTCTCATGAATGAGCGGCACGGTCAACGACGAGCGCAGGGGCGGAGAGAACGACACCACGCCTGATCCAAGATCGATTGCCGGATCGCCGTTCAGCACGAACCGTCGATGCGCGGCCGACCATCCGGCGATGCCGGCGCCGAGTGTCACTCGCGCCCCGCGCAGCGTCGCCGCGTGCGCGCCGTCCGCATACTGGACAGTGACGGCGTCCTGTTTTTCGTCGTCAATGAAAATCGCCATCGCGACGCACGGCACGACCTGACGCAGCATCATCCAGGTCAATGCACCGACGTCCGCAACCGTGGCTTCACCCGAGACCGCGCGCGCCAGACTGGTGACTGCCAGCACTTCACTTGTGGCTGCCTCGATGCCCGTTCCCGCCGCCGCGTCGGCAGGCTCGAACTTGGTCGTCCTGGCGTCGCCAAGTGTTTTGGCCACCGGGTGGACGGCATCAGCCGCCGGCATGATCCGTTCGTAGACCCGCACGAATGTATCCACGATCGCGGGGTCATACATCGTCCCGCGCCGTTGCATCAGAATGGCGAGCGCATCGGCATCTGACATCCGTCGTCGATAAGGACGATCCGACGTCAGCGCATCGAAGCAGTCGACGACCGAGAGAATGCGCGCGCCGATGGGAATGGCTTCGCCGGCAATGCGATCCGGATAGCCGGTGCCATCCCAGTTCTCGTGATGGTGCCGGACGATGGGAACAACCGGATAGGGGAAATCAATCGCCGAGAGAATCTCCGCACCGATCGGGGCATGCAGTTTCATCTTCTCGAACTCGGCAGGCGTGAGCTTGCCGGGTTTGTTCAGGATGTGCTCCGGCACCGCGATCTTGCCTGTGTCGTGCAGGAGCGCCGCCGCTTCGATCGCGTGCAGCGTGTTGACGTCGGTGAGGCCGATCTCACGCGCCAGCGCGAGCGCCGCCACCTGTACACGTCGGATGTGTCCGTGCGTGACTTCGTCCTTGGCGTCGATCGCCGTGGCGAGCGTTTCGACCGTCGACAGGTAGAGCCGGTTGAGCGCGATGACGTGCCCCTTCGCATCTTCGACGCGCCCAAATGAAGATCGCATCGTGATGTAGAACACGAGAAGAAGTGGTGGAATCAGCGCGAGCGCTGAGAAGTGCACCATGTGCAGCGCGACAACCAGGAGCAATGCGACGCATGCGCCGGCGGCGTACCCGGGCCCAAGCCAGAGGAAGTGCTCGATCCAGACTTTGACCGGCGATCGCTTCTTCGCCAGGGCGATGGCGGTAGCGGTCAAGCCACTGTTGATCACGAAGTAGGCCGCCGCAAGCAGCAGAAGCGGGAGAATCAAATCGCCTGAAGGCGCCATTGCGCTGAACAGCGGCTCGACACCAGCGGCAAGAAAGAACAGCGTGCCGGATATCCACACCGACAGCGTCAGGTTCGCGAAGTTGAAGAGCGTCTGGACATGTGTGAGTTTGCGCTGCCAGGCGATCAGGACGCTGTCGGCGGCAAGCGTAATCGCGCCGGCCTCCGGTCCAAACAGGAGCACCGAGGCGAACACGAACATCTCCGACGGCGAAAAGTGCGCTTCGACGGAAGGCACCTTCAGAGTGAAACGGCCGCTGAGCAGGGTCAGCGCGGCGAAGATCAGAAACTCTCGCGGAACGCGGTCGCGTATCAGCGTGAGAACGCAGTACACCCCGAGCGGTATGCCGATAGCCGCAACGGCGGAGATGTAAGCGCGTCCGCCGCGCGACAGAGTACTGGTGCGCTTCGTGCTCACCTCCGGTTAGTGGCCGCCCCCGACGGCGGCGTCACCCCAGACAAGATGGTTCGAGCCGGTGTGTTCCGAGTCTCCCCACACCAGATGCTGTCCGGACGGAGACTGGATGCTGTCGCCCCAGACCAGATGGTAGTTGCTCGTCCAGTTGGCGACGTCTCCCCACACGAGATGGTTCGCTGGAGTCGTTCCAAGTGGATTGTTCAGGCCGAGCAGGTTCAGAACGCCGGTTTCAGATGAATCGGCCTGCACGAACAACACACCCAGATCGAGCAGTTCAAGCAGACGGACGCCGGATCGATCGTAAACGCGATCGATCATCGATCCGGTGTCGCGGAACGTCGCACCGCTCGAAGTGCCAAGGAGACTGTCGACGGTATTCATCAGCGACACGACCAGGCCGGTGGTTGCAACTTTCTGCGACTGCGGAAAATTCACCGAGCCCGTACCCGCGCCGACGAGACCTGCGTTCGGCATGAACGTTGCGCCCATTTGCAGCGCAACCTTGACCTGGCCTGGCGTCATGAATGGATTGGCATCGAGCAGCAATGCGACGCCACCACTCACGACCGCAGTCGCCATACTCGTCCCCGTCAGCCTGAAGTACGCGTTCTTGCCTGACCCGGCGATATGCCAGGACGGATAGTTTTTCGCGAGATAAGATCCCTGCGCTTCGAGCGATACGATTCGCGTGCCTGGAGCCACGACGTCGGGTTTCACCGCAAAATCGTATCGAGTTGGGCCTTTGGAGCTGTACGCAGCAACCGTGTCGTCGGAACGCGTGACCGTGCCGCCCGTGTCAATCGCACCAACGGTGATCGCAAACGGCGAGTTCCCCGGCGACGTGATGCCGCCAAGCACCGGCGCACCCGTCGATGTCACACCGTAGTTGCCCGCGGAGGCGACCACCACGACGCCCGCCTGGACGGCGCGCGCGACCGCTTGACAGAGTGGATCAATGGCCGCTGGCTCGGACACCGCATGTCCGAGCGACAAGTTGATGACGCGAATGCCGTACTTCGCGCGGTTGGCGATGGCCCAATCAATTCCCGCAATGACGTCGCTGGTGTACCCGACACCAGTCGCGCCGAGCACACGCACATCGATCAGGTTCACACCTGGCGCGCTGCCGCCCGCGAACGCCGGCGTCACGTACTTTGGCGCGTTGGTATTGCCACCGATGATTCCCGCCACATGCGTGCCGTGACCGTAGGGATCTCCGATGGTCGGCCCCTCCCAGGACACGAGATTCACACGCGCAATGACGCGCGAGTCGAGTGCGGAGTGAGTGGAGATGCCGGAGTCGACCACGGCGACCCCGATTCCGGCGCCGTCGTAACCAGGTGTTGCAAGCAGTCCGAGGAGTCCGCCGCTCCCTTGCCACAATGCGCTCGCGCCAGTCACCTTGTTGGTGATCGCCATGTCGGAGACGACGACCGCGTCAGCGGAGATATGAGCGAACGCGGAGTCGCGCGACAGCGCCTCGAACTCCGCGCGCGAGACTTCGAGCGCAACCGCCCCTTCGAGTTCGCGTCGAACGATGCCGCGGAGCCGGCCTCGAATCGATCCGAGATCTCCGTCGGTCCCGGGCTGGACGATCAGGCGAATGCGTTCAGCGCGGACGTTCGCAAGATCGCCAGACAGTGTGGGCCGCCGTTGACCTGCGGGGTGAGCCGGCAGCCCGGTGAGCAAACACAGAACGACGGCAATGAAGAGGAGCGGACGACGCGGCATGCGCTAAGAACCTTTCCTGTCGCCTAAACACAAAGTCGAGCGTGCCCTGAGCGAGCGCGGTGGAACACGCGAGTCGAAAGAGCGAGAGCTCGTCCGCAAAAATCGGTCCCGTTTTGGCACATTCAGTGCGCCGACGTACAAAACGTGAAGTTATTTAGTAGCAATAGCTTATGGATAAGAGACGATCGGTTACATTACTCGTGGATGTTCCGTTTCAGAACCACTGAAACGAGCAAACGGCAAGTGTGAATCAATAAACAGCTTTTATTTCAATGCGTTAGGTGTGGTTGTGCCGTTTCGGCGCACGCGGTCACGGAAGGGAACACGCCGCAAAGGCGAGCGGTGCTTCGCAGCGCCGGCTTCGCCATCGTCGATCAATCGGAGATCTTCATCCGCCCGCGCGCCGCGATCGAATCCGGCGCGTCTTCGTACTACCGTCACTCTTACATGGGACTATTGTGCGAGGACGGTCACCAAACTCGCAGCGAGGCATTTCTCCGACTTGGCGCCGGTCTTCCGGTATCTGCCAGTGGCTTCATTTCGCGGATCACCGGTTGGACAAACGGACCCGCATCCGTTTGCAGAATTTTGTCAGACGCAGATTCGTCGGTACGCGTGACAATGGGGGGCGGCGAAGGCGTGCTCTTGTCTTAATGGAAGACTCTGGTGCGTACTGATCACGTTCGATGAATTGCAACGGCGATTCAGCGAATCGCAATTTTCAAGTTCAGGAAAATGGCATACGTGTTGCGCGTGGAGGCAGTATGACCAAACCAAGGCGGAAGGATAACGGAGCGCCGCAGAATGCCGGTGACACAACCGCGGCCACTATCGACCGTGACGTTCTCGCACAGCGCGCGTACGAGTTGTATCTCGCGCGCGGTGGCGAGGATGGCCGCGACCTCGAAGACTGGCTGACGGCGGAGCGCGAGCTCCAGGAGCGACGGATGCTCCAGACCCAGGGACAGTAGCTCAAAAAACCTTTCCGCCGAGCGGAACTTCGGAGTCTGGCGCCAACAGAATCACGGCGCCGTTACTGTCCGGTACGCCGAGCGTCAGGACGTCGGACATGAAGGGGCCAATCTGTCTCGGCGGAAAGTTGACCACGGCTACGACCAACCTGCCAATCAAATCCTCTGGCTCATATCGATCGGTCAATTGCGCCGATGAGCGCTTCAAACCGACGTGCGATCCGAAATCGATCGCCAGTTTATAGGCGGGCTTTCTCGCCTCGGGAAACGGATCTGCCGCCACGATGCGACCGACTCGCATCTCGACTTTCTCGAAGTCTCCATAGGTGATCATGGTCCCTCGGCTGAGCTGGCATCTCGCTGTCAGTGAGCATTGCGTATGCATCCGCGCATCGGCTGCTCCGGCTGGGAATACAAACACTGGCGCGGAGACTTCTACCCGACATCAATCCCTCGTCCGAAATGGTTCGAGCACTACGCACAGATTTTTGACACAGTTGAAATCAACAATACTTTCTATCGCCTGCCAGAGCGCGGCACTTT
>DASTVZ010000017.1:0-9233 GCA_035758845.1 Vicinamibacterales bacterium | reverse complement strand
CGCCTACTCCCGGGCTCTGCCCCGCGGACCCCGGCTCGGTCGCTCGCGGGGGCCCCTACGCCCCGCCCCGCTCCCTCGCAGGCGCGCCGTGCGCGCCTACTGCCGGGCTCTGCCCCGGACCCCGGCTCGGTCGCGCCTCGGCGCGCAAAAGTAACACGAGACGCCGGCCGAGGGATGGTGCCGCATCAGTCGCCAGCCTCCAGCACCGTTTCGAGTTCGCGCGCGATCGAATCCTGTGAGTCGTCGCTCAACTTGCCGCCCGAGCAGGTGACGTGCAGGACGTCGATGGCGCGCTTGCCTTCCGTCGCGATCAGCGCGAGATGCAGATCACAGCCCTGGCCGGACAACACCCGCGTAATTCGATGCACCAGTCCCGGCGCATCGTCGGCAACGATTTCCAGCACGGTGTATTTGCGCGAGTGCTCGTTGTCGAAGTGAATCACCGGCGGCCGCCGCACACGCCGTCGATTGAGCAGGCTGCGCTCGCGCCCCTTGAGGAGTGACGTCACGTCGACCGACCCGGCCACGACCTGCTCGAGCATGGCTGAGATCTCCGAGCTGGCCGCTGCGTTCTGTTTCAGAAATCCTTCTTCGTCGGAAAACTCGAACACGTCCAGTACGAGGCCGTCGGGCGTGGTCATCGCTTGACCGCGCAGGATGTCCATACCGAAATAGGACAGCACGCCGGACACATTCGAAAACAGAAAGGGCTTGTCGAGGGTGACGAGTGTGAGCTCCCAGACCTCGTCGTGGTTCTCGAGAAAGGTATGAATCTGATCCGGTTGAATGTTGCGGGCCAGGCGGACGTGGCGGTAGACCGCGCCGAGACCGAACGTCGACAGATAGCGGCGCGGAAGGCCTTCGAGGAAGCCGACCAGTTCCTCCTCGGAGATGTCGGACGGCCGCCCGGCAATCAACACGGAAAGCGCCGGGTGGTCGCCTTCTAACAGATGATCAGCGTAGCCCAGCGTCAAGCGATTGTAAGCGTCGACATAGACGCGCCACAGGAGCTCTTCTTTCCATGGCGTCAACGTGTCAGGCGACACCGCGCCGACATCGGCGAGCGTCATGAGGCAGAGCAGCTTCAGCTGCTCCTCGGTTCCGGCGAGCTCCGCAAAGCGGCTCGCGACCTGCGGGTCCTCCGCGTCGCGCCGGAACGCCACCTGTGACATCTGGAGGTGTTCCCGGATCAGGAATTCGACCGTTGCGCGCTCATCGTCGGGAAGCTCGAGCCGATCGAGCATGCTCTGGGCCAGCCGCACGCTTTCCTGCGCGTGATCCGCTTCCCGCCACTTGCCGACGTCGTGAAAGAGCAACGCAAGCGTGAGCAGTTCGGGCGCATGCAGCTCCTGAAGAATGGAGCCGAAGCGACGACGACTCGCGGTCAACGGATCGAGCAGCGATTCAACACCGCGAATCGCCAGCAACGAGTGCTCGTCAACCGTGTACTTATGATAGAAGTCGCGGACGACCCGGGATTGAACCTTCGCGAATTCAGGAAAGATTCGATTGAGCAGACCGCAGTCGTGCATCTCCGAGAGGCGATCGTAGAGCCCCGTACGCGGGGTGAGCAGACGACGGAGCTGGAGGCGATCACCTTCTGTCGCGACGAAATCATCGGCGGAACAGCGGTGCACGTTCTGCTCGATGAGAGCGAGCGCCGATTCGGACACCGGACACTGGTGTTCGAGGGCGATCCGGAATGCCTCGAGCCAGAGCGACGGCTGCTGCGTCGCGCGGTCGGGATTGGCGAACTGCACACCGTCCGGCGTGATCTCGAACTGTTTGCCGATGCGCCGCAACGCTCCTTCAGGCCGCGGCCGCATCGCCTTTTGCGTTGATGCCAGGGCTCGCGTGACCACGCGCGCGCGCAGAAAATATTCCCCCATCAATGCCTCGACGCGGCTATGGGGATGCGAACCAGCCGATCCCATCGCGTCGGCAACCTTCTCCTGCAATTCGTGCGTGAGCAGGTTGACGTCGCGGCCGCCGAGCCAGTGCAGAATCGAACGAATACGAAGCAGGAAATCTTCGGCGTCCGCCACACGGTCGACGTCATTGTCGCGGCCGTTCGTGAATGCGTCGGGCGCCATCCGGCGAAGATGCCTGGTGACGGCAACGTCGCGAAGGCCGCCGGGGGCTTGTTTGATGTCAGGCTCGAGTTGATACAGCGTGTCGTTGAACTGGTTGTGACGCTCCGCGACCATCGCCAGCAATGGTTCGACGATGGCCGGCACCTGTGATGCGGCGCGGTTGGCGATGCGATCGTACAGCGTCTCGTCGCCCGCGAGGTATCGCAGATCGAGAAGACTGAGCAAGAATTCGGGATTGGTCAGGTCCGGTTCAGCAAAGTCGCCGATCTCCCGCACGTGCTGACCGAGCTCGAGGCGGAGATCCCACAGCGGCTGCAGAACAGCTTTGACGAAGCTTTCCTCTGCGGCAGCGATCGCTCCATCAAACCCGATCAACAGATCGACGTCGGAATGGAGGCAGAGCGCGCGACGCCCGTATCCTCCCACGGCGCAGACGACGAACGGAGTGGAGGTCCGATCGCGGGCCGCATCTACGATCGTCTGTACCACTCCGTCCATCTGAAATGCGTAGCGCGACGCGGCGTCACGACCTGCACGCCCGCGCCGCGCCAGTTGAACGTACTCCTCCCTGGCCGCCGCGAGGCGCGCGGCGGCACTCGCCTTCAATTCCGCTCCTTGGGTATCCGTCCGACCGGTCATCGCGTCGAGTGCTACTGCCTCCTGGTTGCGCAAGCGTAACTCAACTTTTTAACGCGCTTCTCTTCCCGACTAGTAAGTAAACGTCAGACCAATCAGCGACACCGGCTTGAAGTTGTCGCCGCCATTCAACAGCTTCATGTTGTCGCCCAACCACAGGAAGTCGATCCCGCCATGAACCTCGAGTGCGCCATTCTTCCCCGATGCGACCGGCACGCTCAGCTGCGCGCCCAGATCGAAGTAGCCGAAGGTGTTGTCGCCGGTTGGTCCCTCGTAATAGTGGTTCAGGCTCAGACCGGTCTTGGCCGGGATGTACAACGTCGCTTTCGGGGCCAGCTTGATGCCGGGCTTCACGCCGAGCTCGAGATAGGTCCCCTTGTTCAACCCGGCATCGGCCTGTCCGTCGCTAAGTTCGAATGCAAGGACGACCTTCGGAGACAGCGGGAACGGACTCTGGCTGTCGTCGACTGCAAGCGTCCCGGCCAGTTCGTGCACGGTCTTGAACCGGTCGGCGGGGCTCGTGTAAGACGTATACAGAAGTCCGGGCTTGAGTTTGCCGGCGGTGAACGTCACCGACCCGAAGTAGTCACTTTCGTACCAGTTGCCGACATCGGCGGTCGAGTGAACGCTGTTCCAGGTTCCGACGTCGAGGGTGATTCCATTCTTCAGGCTGATGGCGATGTCGCCATAGGGCTGACCGATCGCGCCGCCGGACTCCTGCAGGATGCCGCGGAACAGATACGCGGAGGTGAAATCGAGACCAGTGGTCACGGTGTAGATCTTCGCCGGCGCGGCCGCCTCGGCAGGGGCGGGCGCCGCCGCCGTCGCCGAAGTTGCGGCCGCGGCAGGGGCGGCATTGGTCTGCGCCATCGCTGGTGCAGTGAGTGGCGCCATCAGGCAGATGCTTGCAGCAATAACTCCGATCCTTCTCATGTGGCTCCTTAATCTGCCGCTCCGTTGGGCGGCCGTTCCAACAGTCGCTCTTCACTGAACCGAGCAAGTTGAACGCCAGCGTGGGGATCGGCGGCGAATTCACAGAATCCGCAAAATTCATTCGGAAAACGAGTGATCGCCTCGAACCGCCAGTCGACTCGCGCCGGCGCGAGAACCAACAAATCACACGCAACGCCAGGCCTAGGAGACAATTATGTCGATTTAAGGGATGTGACCTGAGCGGTCGTGATGGTCACGAAAGGAGCAACAATGTCAGGTACCCGGAGGTGAGACTGGTGGAAGTCCTAATATTCTCGCAACGGCTTCTTCGAGAAACGTATCTTTCTGTCGGATCCGACAACTTTGGGGGTCTAGTGTATTTCAGACAAATTTGTTTGTGTTGTTATTGGGAGGCTCGGAGGGCACGGAGATCACGGGACGGGCATCAACCACGGAGACACGAAGAACACGGAGAACAATTCACTTCTGGCTCCGTGTCTCCGCCACTCCGTGTTGATCTTGTTCCGTGTGTTCTCCGCCTCCTCCGTTGACTCGGCTCACGCGACCGCCGCCGGCAGACTCGATGCCCCCATCAGATAGGCATCGACCCCGCGGGCGGCGCTGCGGCCGTCGGCAATCGCCCAGACGATCAACGATTGCCCGCGCTGCATGTCGCCAGCGACGAAGACACCGCGCTCACTCGTCATCCAGCTTGCGTCGCGCCACACATTGCCGCGCTCGGTCAACTTCACGCCCAGCGTCGAAAGCAGGCTCCCCTGCTCGGGACCAAGGAAACCCATCGCGAGCAACACGAGATCAGCCTTCAGTTCGAACTGGCTGTCAGGCTGCGGCACAAATCGCATCCGTTCACCTTCACGCACCATCTCGACGTGCGCGGCGCGCAGAGCCGTCACATGTCCCTGTCCGTCATCAACAAATCGCTCCGTCGAGACGGAGTAGACGCGTTCGCCACCTTCCTCGTGCGCGGCGGACGTCCTGAAGATGGTCGGCCACAGCGGCCATGGATTATCAGCGGTGCGTGCATCCGGAGGACGGGGCAGCAGTTCGAATTGAGCCACGGATGCCGCGCCCTGGCGGTGGGCGGTTCCCAGGCAGTCAGCACCAGTGTCGCCGCCGCCGATAATCACGACGTGCTTCCCTTCTGCCGTGATGAGATCCGCAGCCGACACCGCATCGCCTTCGCAGATTCGATTCTGTTGTGTCAGGTAATCAACCGCGAAGTGGATGCCCGCGAGAGTGCGTCCAGGAATCGGGAGATCACGCGGCGCGGTTGCGCCGCCACACAACACGATCGCGTCGAAGTCGCGCTTCAACGCTGCGACAGGAACCTCGACGCCGATGTTCAAGCCTGCCCGGAAGACAACGCCTTCCTCCGCCATCAACGCCAGACGACGATCGAGCCAGCGTTTTTCCAGCTTGAATTCCGGGATGCCGTACCGGAGCAGGCCGCCAATCCGGTCCGACCGCTCGAACACCGTCACCAGATGTCCGGCGCGGTTCAACTGGTCGGCAGCGGCAAGCCCGGCCGGGCCGGAGCCGACGACCGCGACCGTTCGACCGGTCCGAGAGGCGGGAGGGCGGGCGCGGATCCATCCTTCCTGGAACGCGCGGTCGACGATCGAGACCTCGATGTTCTTGATCGAGACGGGATCGTCGTTAATCCCGAGCACGCACGATCCTTCGCATGGTGCGGGGCACAGCCGGCCGGTGAATTCAGGAAAGTTGTTGGTGGCGTGCAAGCGCTCGCTCGCCGTCTGCCACCGATTGCGATAGACGAGATCGTTCCACTCGGGAATCAGATTGCCGAGCGGACACCCTTGATGGCAGAACGGGATGCCGCAATCCATACAACGGGCGCCCTGCTGCCGCATGTCCGCTTCCGACTCTGCGAGATACACCTCCTGCCAATCGCGCACCCGGACTGCGATCGGACGCGCGTGCGGCTTGCTGCGGCGGATCTCGATGAAGCCAGTCGGCTTACCCACGCGCCACCGCCACGAGTTCCGTGAATGCCGGCTCACGATTCTCCGATCGGGCCCGAGCCTCGGCCATCAAGATCCGCTTGTAATCGCGCGGAACGACTTTGATGATCCGCGCCGCGGTCGAACTCCAGACCGTCAACAAATACGCGGCGCGAACGCTGCCGGTGATCGCGGCATGCCGGCCGATCATCGAGCGGACGAAATCGATGTCCTCGTCTTCTTCGAGCGACTCGATGTCAACCATCCCACGATTGCAGCGCCGCGCGAACAAGCCGTCATCGTCGACGACATAGGCGATGCCGCCGCTCATCCCAGCGGCGAAGTTGCGCCCCGTCCTGCCGAGAACCAGGACGCGTCCACCGGTCATGTATTCGCACCCGTGGTCGCCGACACCCTCGACGACCGCGTGCGCGCCGCTGTTGCGAACGGCGAACCGCTCGCCGGCGATGCCACGGATGTACGCTTCACCGCTGGTCGCGCCATACAACGCCACATTGCCGATGATGACGTTCTCCTCCGCCGCGAACGTTGCCGCCCGTGGTGGATAGACGATCAACCTGCCGCCCGAAAGTCCCTTGCCGCAATAGTCGTTCGCGTCACCCTCGAGCCGGAGCGTCACACCGCGCGGAACGAACGCGCCAAAGCTCTGTCCCGCCGAGCCGGTCAACTGCAGCGTAATCGTGTCGTCCGGCAGGCCGGCTCCGCCATGCCGGCGCGTGATCTCGTAGCCAAGCATCGTCCCCGTCGCCCGGTTCGCGTTGCGAATCGGAAACGAGAGCGACACCGAACGCTTGCCTTCGATTGCCGGCCACGCGGCCGCAATGATCTGTCGATCCAGGATTTCGTCCAGCCCGTGATCCTGGTCGCGTGTCTGATGTCGGGCCGCGTTGGCTGCAACCGCCGGTTCGCGGAGGACGTTCGCCAAGTCGACGCCTGAAGCTTTCCAGTGATCGAGAGCCGGTTTCATATCGAGTCGATCGACGCGGCCGACCATTTCGTCGACGGTGCGGAACCCGAGCTCCGCCATCAGCTCCCGTACTTCCTCGGCGAGGAAGCGAAAGAAGTTCTCGACAAACTCCGGCTTGCCCGAGAACTTCTTGCGCAGCTCCGGGTCCTGCGTCGCGACGCCGACAGGGCACGTGTTCAGGTGGCAGACGCGCATCATGACGCAGCCCGAGACGACGAGCGGCGCGGTCGCAAAGCCAAACTCCTCGGCACCGAGCAGTGCCGCAATGACCACATCGCGCCCTGTCTTCAGCTGCCCGTCGACCTGAACCACGATCCGGTCGCGGAGGTTGTTCAGCATCAGGACCTGCTGCGTCTCGGCGAGACCCAGCTCCCATGGAATGCCACTGTGTTTGATCGCCGTTTGTGGCGAGGCGCCGGTTCCACCGTCGTGACCGGAAATCAGCACGACATCGGCATGCGCCTTCGCCACGCCGGCGGCGATCGTGCCGACGCCAACCTCTGCGACCAGCTTCACGTGCACGCGCGCGACCGGGTTCGAGTTCTTGAGATCGAAAATCAGTTGCGCGAGATCTTCGATCGAATAAATGTCGTGGTGCGGCGGTGGCGAGAGTAGGGTGACACCCGGCGTCGAGTGCCGCACCTTCGCGATCCACGGGTAGACCTTGTGGCCGGGCAGCTGTCCGCCTTCGCCGGGCTTCGCCCCCTGCGCCATCTTGATTTGCAGGTCGTCGGCATTCACGAGGTATTCGCTGGTCACGCCGAATCGCGCCGACGCCACTTGCTTGATCGCGCTTCGCCGCCAGTCGCCATTTGGATCGCGACGGAAGCGGGCCGGATCCTCCCCGCCTTCGCCGGTGTTCGACTTGCCGCCCAGCCGATTCATCGCGATTGCGAGCGTCTCGTGCGCTTCCTGGCTGATCGAACCGTACGACATCGCTCCGGTTGAGAAGCGCTTGACGATCGATTCAACCGGCTCGACCTCTTCGATCGGAACGGGCGTTCCGGTCTTGAAGTCGAGCAGGCCGCGGAGCGTCCCGAGCTTGCGGCTCTGATCGTTCACGAGTGTCGTGTACTCGCGATAGACGCCGTATTGGCCCGAGCGCGTCGCGTGCTGAAGCTTGAACACCGTCTCCGGATTGAAGAGGTGGTGTTCGCCGTCACGCCGCCACTGGTATTCGCCCCCCGTATCGAGGTCCGTCGGCGCGCCTGACCGGGTTGGAAACGCCCGTTCGTGCCTCTGGCGCACTTCCTCGGCGATGACCTCGATGCCGACGCCGCCGACGCGCGAAGCGGTCCACGTGAAATAGCGATCGACAAAGGACTGATCCAGTCCAATCGCTTCGAAGATCTGCGCGCCGCAGTAGCTTTGCAGCGTCGAGATCCCCATCTTCGACATCACCTTCAAGATTCCCTTGTTCAGACCCTTGATGTAGCGCGATACCGCGCGCGCATGCGTGATGTCCTGCAGCGCACCCTGTCGAATCAGATCGTCGAGACTTTCGAACGCGAGGTAGGGATTCACCGCGCCGGCGCCGTATCCAATCAGCAGAGCGACATGATGGACTTCGCGGGCGTCGCCTGACTCGAGCACCAGCGCGCAACGTGTGCGCGCACCTTCGCGCACGAGATGGTGGTGCACACCCGCCGTCGCGAGCAGGCTAGGAATCGGCGCAAGTTCGCGGCTGACGCCGCGGTCGGAAAGAATCAGGATGTTGTGCCCCGCCTTCACCGCCTCGCTCGCCTGCAGGCACAACTGCTCGAGCGCAGTCGCGAGTCCTGCTCCACCTTCCTCGGGCCGATAGAGCATCTGCAGCGTGATCGATCGGAATCCGGCGATCTGAATGTGGCGAATCTTCGCCATCTGATCGTTGTCGATCACCGGATCGGGGATGCCGATCTGCCGGCAGGATTCAGGTTCCGGCTTGAGCAGGTTGCGCTCGGGACCAATCGTCGACGCCATCGACGTGACCAGCTCCTCGCGAATCGCGTCGAGCGGAGGATTGGTCACCTGCGCGAACAACTGCTTGAAGTAGTCGTACAACAGGCGGGGACGTTCGGACAGCACCGCCAGCGGGGTATCGGTGCCCATGGATCCGACGGGCTCTTCCGCGCCAGTCGCCATCGGGCCGAGCACGATCTTCAGATCTTCCTGTGTGTATCCGAACGCCCGCTGCCGACGGACGACCGTGTCGTGGTCAGGCGGCGGCAGGTACGGCGCCGCCGGCACGTCTTCGATCGCAGTCAAGTTCTCGCGCAGCCAATCCTCGTACGGATAGGCCAGCGCCAGCTCGGATTTGATCTCCTCGTCGGCGATGATGCGGCCTTTCTCCGTGTCGACCAGGAAAATGCGCCCCGGATGCAGCCGCTCCTTGACGACGATGTTTTCCGGCGCAATGTCCAGGACCCCGACTTCCGACGCCATGATGACGAGATCGTCTTTCGTCACCCAGTAGCGCGATGGCCGCAGACCATTGCGGTCGAGTACGGCCCCGATCACCGTCCCGTCCGTGAACGCGATCGATGCCGGGCCGTCCCACGGCTCCATCAACGATGCGTGGAAGCGATAGAAGTCGCGCTTCCACTCGGGCATGGACTCGTG
>DASTVZ010000128.1:0-2104 GCA_035758845.1 Vicinamibacterales bacterium | reverse complement strand
CGACGGCAAGTGACGTCGACTGGCACGTAACCGCGACACCCCTATCGTCGACGACGCTCACGTTAGTCAACGGGATCGTACCTCTGTTGGTCACGACGTATTGCCAGGTCACCGGGCTGCCAACGACAATCGTCGGGCCTGGAGCGTCATCGGCATCCTCGCCGTTCGTGGACTTCTCGATATCGATCGCCGGTCCGACGGCGCGACAATTCTGATCGAAGACCATCTTCTGCTCGCCGGGAACGGGGTCGCCGACCTTACCATCACCGTGCGCTCGATGCGCCGGCTCCGCGCTCTGACTGATATCGATCATGTGATACGTGCCCGTTCCGGTCCGGTGACAGATCGATACTTTGTCGTTCGATCGCACTTCGTTTGTGACGACGGCAGATGTGTTGGTCAGCTGCACCTGGATTTCGATCAGCGACTCCGTGCCCACATTTGCGATCTCCACGGTCGCATTCACGCCCGCGTCTGTAAACTGCAAGCGCACGGTGCCTGATGGCACACCGGCAAGCTGGAAGTATCCGGAGGACTCCACTGTGGTGGAGAGATTGGTTCCAACGACGCTGACCGTCAAAGCTGAAGCGAGCGCAACGGGCGCTGTCGCTGCTGCTGTGGTTGGCGCTGCGCCAGACGATGCGGCGCTCGCTGTTATCGCAGACGCACCTTTCATTGTTACCATGCCGGAAATTGTGGTGCCGTCGATCTTGGACGGACCCGCGGGTCCGCCGCCGCATGCAGCGGCCATTGCCAGAAGCATCAGCCACGATCCGATGATCAGGGTTCGACTTGCAGTCAACACATCGCCTCCTGTTATCAAACCAGTGTTCGGTAGCCGATGATAGGCGCAACCTTCGTGCCCGACGCTTACGGTAACGTAAGGTGCACACCCGCAACAGTTTGGCAGGCGTTCGAATTCGGATCTACCATCTCGACTTACGAGGAGCGCAATGCCGGTTACAGGTTCGAGGTTAGATCTCGAGCCAGATCATCGGCGGGAACTCGAAGTTTGGGCGTGGCGGAAATGCGAAACGTATAGAGTGTGACGAGACACATCCTGACGGCAGCGATCTTCGCGCTCGCGATGACAATCGCGAACCAGACGGCCAACGAGACCGCGCCGCCGCCGCTTCAGGCAGGCCTCGCTGAAATTGAGATCACGCCTCCACTCGGCTATCGGATGGACGGTTACTTCACCGAGCGACTGAGCACCGGCGTGAAGGATCCGCTGATGGCGAAGGCGCTGGTGTTCCAGCAAGGGGACACGAAGGCGGCGCTGGTCGTCTGCGATCTGCTTGGCGTGCCACAAACGCTGACGCGCGAGGTCCGCGCGCGTGCCGCCGCGCGCACCGGCATTCCTGCCGAGAACATCGCGGTGACGGCCACGCACACGCACACCGGTCCCCTCTTCTCGGGCGAACGCGCGCGCATCTTCAGCGAGCTGGCGACGGCGAAATACGGCACCGACCCGCTCGCGCGGATCAATTATGTCGAGACCCTCCGCGATCGGCTCGTCGAGGTGATCGTCGCGGCACATGCCGCGGTCTCACCCGCGTCGCTGGAATTCGTGGCCGCCCGCGAGGATCGCATCTCGTTCAACCGCCGATATCACTTGAACGATGGAACGGTCGCAACCAATCCAGGCATCTCGAATCCGAAGGTCGTAGGTCCCGCGGGACCAATCGATCCTGACCTGCCGTTCCTCTTGATATCGAAACCACGGATGAACCCGGATGAAACACGGATAAGCGGAGAGAAGACGCCGGTCGGATCGCTGACCGCGTTCGCAATGCATCTCGACACGGTGGGCGGGACCGAATACTCGGCTGATTACGCCGGGCAACTGGCCAACGAACTCCGCCGCGAGTTCGGCGATAGATTCATCAGCATGTTCGGCACAGGAACGTGCGGCAACATCAATCACATCGACGTGAGCGGCACACGTCGCTACAGCGCTCGATTGATTGGCGACCAACTCGCGGTCTCGGTACTTTCCATGCGGCAGAGAGAGCCCGTCGCCAACGTCGCCCTCGGCGCCGCGTCCGGCCGCGTCACACTGCCGCTGCGAAAGGTCTCCGACACCCAGATCACCGCCGCGCGC
>DASTVZ010000109.1:0-15945 GCA_035758845.1 Vicinamibacterales bacterium | reverse complement strand
TCGAATGCATCATGATCTCGGCGATCAACGAGGTCGAGACCGCGGTGCAGGCGATGAAGCATGGCGCCTATCACTACATCACGAAGAACTTCGACTACGATGAGTTGCGATCCCTCGTTCGCAATGCGTGCGAGCGACAGGATCTGAACCGTCAGGTGATCACGCTGAGCGCGCAGATCGCCGAGCAGAGTGAACGGGAATTCCTGATCGGTCCGAGCCGTCAGATCCGGGACATCGTCGATCTCGTGCAGAAGGTCGCAAAGCTTTCGGCGACGGTGCTGATCCTCGGCGAGAGCGGCACCGGTAAAGAGCTGCTGGCGCGGCTGCTGCACCGCGAATCGGGGCGCGGCGAGGCGCCGTTCATCGCCGTCAACCTGTCGGCGATCCCGCACGAACTGGTCGAGAGCACGCTCTTCGGCCACGAGCGTGGTGCGTTTACCGGCGCGCACAAACAGCAGCTCGGAAAATTTGAACTGGCAACCGGCGGCACGTTGTTTCTCGACGAGATCGGCGACCTTCGCTTCGATCTGCAGGCCAAGCTCCTGCGCGCCATCCAGGAAGGCGAGATCGAGCGCGTCGGCGGAAGCAAACCAATCAAGACGAGTTTCCGTCTCGTCGTCGCCACCAACGTCGACCTCGAGAAAGCGGTCAAGGACGGACGGTTCCGCGAGGATTTGTACTACCGCATCAACGTCATCCCAATTCGGATGCCGCCGCTTCGCGATCGCATCGAGGACCTGCCGGAGCTCGCGCGGCTGTTTCTCGATCGCTACAAGACGAAGTTCCGGAAACCGGTGCGCGGTATCTCAGGGTCGGCGCTGAAGATTCTGGCGTCGTATTGGTGGCCCGGCAACGTCCGCGAACTGGAGAACCTGATCGAACGGCTCGTCGCGATCAGCGACAAGGAATGGATCACCGACGAAGATTTGCCGCTCGAGTATCACTTCGCCAAACTCGACTCCGGTCCGACAACCGGCGATGCGCTCTTCCAGGAGGCGTGCGACACGTTCGAGCGCAACTTCATCCTTCGCGCGCTCGAGAAGTCGGACTGGAACGTCACGGCGACGGCGCGGTATCTCGGCATCCCGCTCAGCACCCTCAAACACAAGATGTCCCGGCTCGATCTGCGCGAGATCGCGCGGAAGCTTCGTGGCGCGTAGTGGCCACGTAGTCTCTTACCGGCAGTTAAAATCGTAATAGAATCGGCTAATCCATTGGCCTGACCGGCCAATCCATTGGCCGATCTCTGTGCGCCAATCGTGGTTGGTGGGTCGCTTCCGCGCACATGTGTAGGTACCAAAGAGTCATCCAAACAGAACTGTATTTGCAGGGCTGGGCTTGACCTTGTGATGACTGAACTGACTCTTTGGACAGGGAGGCTCTTGCCGGAATACCCGTTGCAATTTCAGATCCCCGGATGGCCGACGCCCGGGTCGTGACCCTCCGATTCACCCAAATCTTTAGACCGTCGCGAGCAAGGAGCCCGCATGCGAGCCTCAATGTTCAACGTCCGTGTTCCGCTCGACGAGGTCGGGCACGGCGGCGACGTGTTCCTGATGAACACTTTCACCGACGCGCAACTGATTGTGTCGCGCGACGTCGCGGACCTGCTCGATCGATTGTGCGACGCCGACCCGCCGGAGACCGAAGAAACGCGTGAGGCGCTCGCCACTCTGACCGAACACGGCTTCATCGTCAGCGACCGGGATGGAGAACGGCGGAAGCTCGAACAGTACTTTCGAAACATTCGCGAAGGCCACGACCAGTTGCGGGTCACGGTCCTGACCACGCTCCAGTGCAATTTCGCGTGCGACTACTGCTTCCAGGGGGACCACGGCGACTACAACAAGTTCGCGGCGAAGATGACTCTCGAGACGGCCGCCCGAGTCGTTGAGTGGACGAAAGAACGGTTCGACACCCTGAAGCCGTCAACTTTCGTCCTGACCCTTTTCGGCGGCGAACCGCTGCTGAACCTTCCGGTCGCGTATTACCTCACCGAGCAGCTCTGGAACGCGGCGGTCGAGCGCGGCGTGCGGATGCACGTGAACGTCATCACTAACGGTCTCCTGCTGACGCCGGAGGTCGTTGACCGGCTCGCACCGTACGGTCTCAACGCCGTCAAGGTCACGCTCGACGGCGACCACGACACACACAATCGCATGCGGCCATTGCGGGGCGGCCAGGGCACCTTCGACAAGATCATTGAAAACGTCCGTCGCGTTGCCGGGAAATGCCGCATCTCGATCGGCGGCAACTTCGACGAGACCTCGGTCGACAGCTACCCTGCGCTGCTGGATTTCCTCCGCCAACAGGAATTCGCCGACCAGCTGGCTCGCGTCGCCTTCAAGCCGGTCATTCGCGAACCGCGGAAGCAGCAGCCGAAGGGCATGATTCCGCTGACTGCGGTCACCGCATCAGGCAAGCCGTTGAACGGCACGTGCATGACGTCGGCAGGCGGCGGGACGAGCATCTGCGACAACTGCAACTTCCTCGACGAGAAAATGTCGTTTCTCCGTGAAGAGACGAAGAAGCGGGGCTTCTCCACCGTCGATGGTGTCCACATGGGGCCGTGCGAAATTCACCGGCAACACTCGCACACCATCGGCCCTGACGGGGCGTTATACGCGTGCCCGGGATTTACCGGTGACCCGAAGCTGTCCACCGGCCACATTGACGGACGTCACGAGGCATGGCGCGCCGTCGCGGCCTCGCGCTTCGACGCGCTCGCGGCGTGGAAGGAATGCAGCGACTGTGCGTTCATTCCTGTTTGCGCCGGCGGCTGCTCGGTTGCCGCACACACGGAACTCGGAAATATGAACCGGCCGAACTGCCACAAGTCCAGCTTCGAGGCCGGCGTGGTGTCACTCGCGCGGGATGCCGCCCTGCGCGAGGCTGCAACTGTCAACTAAGCGGTACTTCACTCAAAGGAGACACACCGTGAAGAACGAACGCAAGGAAACGGACAAGAAGAAAGGCACGCTGCGCCCCTGGCTCGTCGACGTCCAGGTCGAGCACCTGCGCTAACGGCGTCGTTTCGCAACCATCGACTGATTGAGGAGATTTTCAAATGATGAAGATTCAGGTGATCAAGAAGGCAGACAAGAAGCCGAGCGACAACTCCGGATGCGCGTTCATCATCGAACAGCTGCCCGAGCCGCGCAAGTAGCTCGATTTTGCCAATTCACAGGACAAGAAAAGGGGTAGAGAATGAAGATTCAGGTGATCAAAAAGGCCGAAAGGAAGCCGAGCGACAACTCGGGCTGCGCGTTCATCATTGAACAGCTACCTGAGCCCCGCAAGTAGGTCCCGACCCCAAGGCGCGCTTCGGATTTTCTGCCCGAACGCCGATAAGTCGGTAATGCGGCTTCAAGGGACGGTGCCGTCCTGAAATTCTTGAACATGCCGTGGAGGCGGATTACCACCACGACGGCACCTGTTTGCCTGCCCATCACCCTGGCTGGGTCCTTCCTCATAAGTGGATGCGTGGCTCGGACCCCGGCAGCCGAGCCGGACGCCACCTTGCGCATCGCTGCGGTTAGCACCGAGGAATCTCTTCGCGTTCTGCGATCGTTTCTCTTTGCAGAAGGCCTGCTGGCGTTCGACTGGCAGGGGCGTCTCACCGCCCGCCTGGCCACGGACGACTGGACCTGGGAGCGTGAAGGACTCTCACTGCGCGTGCGGTTGAGGCCGGACGTCCGGTTTCACGACAACACGCCTTTGACCGCTCCAGTTGCCGTCGCCATCATCCGTCAGCAGATCCCAAAGGCGGGAACGCGCGGCTTCGAGGCGGTCGAGAGCGTTGAAGCCGTCGACGATCGGACGATTCTCTTTCATCTCAAGCGGCGGGATGGATTTCTTCTCGGCGCACTCGTCAATCTATCGATGGTCGACGATCACAAGCCGAATATCGGAACCGGACCATTCAAACTGGTGCCGAACAAGCCAGGACTCGAAGCCGTTCGCAACGATTCGTACTATCGAGGTGCGCCGGAGATCGAACGCGTTCGGGTCATCACTTATCCAACAGCCCGCGCATCGTGGGCGGGGTTGATGCGTGGCGACGCGGATATGGCGCTCGAGATCAACAAGGAGTCGGTCGAATTCGTCGAGGGTGCCGCCCGTTTCAAGATCAACTCCTCGATGCAGCCGTTTTATATTCCACTGGTCTTCAACACTCGGAGCCCGATTCTCTCGCGTGTCGAAGTCCGGCGGGCCATCGCCGACGCGATCGACCGCGACGAGATCGCGAAGAACGGCATGCGCGGCCGCGGCCAGGCGGCTGAGGCCGATGACCCGGTGTGGCCAGCGCACTGGGCGTACAACGCCGCATTGCGTCGGCACACGTTCAATCCGAGCGCAGCTCGGGTGCGCCTGGACGCCGCGGGACTGCCGGTGCGGCCTACGGCCCCGGGACGACGCGCCAGCCGGTTTCAACTTCACTGCATTTTCTACAACGAAGACCCCCACTTCGAACGCATCGCACTGCTTCTGCAACGGCAACTCGCGGCGGTTGGCATTGACCTCATGCTCGAGGGACTCAAGGCCAAAGATCTCATGCATCGGATCAGCGCGGGTCAGTTCGAGACGTATCTGTTCCAGCTGACCAGCGGTCGCGATGTGAGCTGGACATACCGGTTCTGGCACTCACCAAATGCTGCGATGGGCTCCGCCATCCAGAACACCGGCTACACGGGAGCTGACGCGGCACTGGATCAGCTGCGGCAGGCGCTCACTGAAGACGACTTCCGCATCGCGGTCGGCGATCTGCGGCAGCGATTCTATGAGGACGTCCCGGCGGTCTTTCTGGCGTGGACGCAGACCACGCGCGCCGTGGATTCGCGCTTCGATATGGTGAATCCCAACGATCCCGAGATCTTCGCCAACTTGTGGCGCTGGCGCGTCGCGCCAGAACAGACGGCGTCACGATGAAACGAATCACCGGACGATTCGTGCTGCTCATCGCAACCGCCGCGGTTCTCCCGCTCCTCCTCTACGGCCTCATCTCGGTGACCAAGCTGACCGACGGAACGGAGCAGTCCGTGACTGTCGGAAACCAGGCACTGGCACAGCAGATTGCCGCGCGGATCAAGTTGTACTTCGACAACAGCCATCGCGTGCTGGTGTCTGTTGCCGAGAATCTTCGCGGCACACAGCTGGAAGAATGGCAGCAGCAGGAGATCCTCAGAAATCACGTGCTCGACTTTCCGGAATTTCGGGAGATTTCCGTTTTCGACGCCGGTGCCCGGCTGCGGGCCACGAGCCGTATTGGCACTTCAACGCTGAAAATTCCGAGCGCTGCCGAAAGCGAAGACGGAACCGGCGCTCAGTTTTACGTGGCCACACCGTACATCGACACCGATGGCCTTCCCACGACGACGATGGCGATACGGCTCGGCGGCGAAGAACCCGGCTGGATCATCGCCGAGATATCGCTCGAAGAGCTGTGGCGAACCGTCGACCGGATCAAAGTCGGCGCGCACGGCTACGCGCTGCTGCTGGACGGGGACGGAAATCTCGTCGCGCATGGGAATCCGAACGATAAGACGCTGATCGCGCAAAATCGTGCGCTCGCAACTGAAGATGAGCAAGAGTTCGCCAGGGAGGCGCGGAAGAGCCAGTCACCGCCAGCGCCTCGCACGCTCAAGAACTCGCGCGGAGAGGAGTTGCTCGCCGTCTTAGCGCCCATCGACAACCCGCGCTGGACGGTCATCGTCGAGCAACCAACCGAGGATGCGTTTTCGCTGTCGCGGGAGCTGCAGGGGCAGCTGATTATCGCCATCGGCCTGGCGCTGCTCGGCACGGTAATCCTCGGATGGGTCTGGGGCCGGTCCTTCATTCAGCGCATCTTCGCGCTGACCCGTGTTACACGCGCGATCGCCGATGGACGCATGGACGAGCGCGTCGCACTCTCCGGGCAGGATGAAATCCGCCAGCTCGGTGATGCTTTCAACTCGATGGCCGACCGTCTCGTCGAACTGCAGGAGGAGATTCGTAAACAGGAACGCCAGGCCATGTTCGGCCGAATCGCCGCCGGCCTCGTCCACGATCTGTCGCATCCGATTCAGAACATCGGCAACAGCTGCAAGCTGATTCAGAAGATGTTCGAGGACGCGGAATATCGCGAAACGTTCAAGCGCACGGTCGAGCGCGAGCTCGTCATCATCAAACGCGTGCTCGACGATCTGCGCAACATCGCGCGGCCGATACCGCTCGAGCGATTTGCGGTCGATCTGAACAAGACGGTTGCGGATGCGGCCGAGGCAATGGAGCAACACGCCGAGACGGCCGGCTTGACTCTGCGTACGGAATTGTCCCCCGAGACCGTTTATATCGAAGGGGACGTATTCGCGCTCGGACGTGTCTATCGCAACCTGATCCTGAACGCGATTCAGGCGACTGCACCAGGAGGGTTAATCGTGATCGCCAGCGAGGCCCACAGCGATCGCGTCCAGGTGCGCATCTACGACACGGGTTGCGGTATTCCGCCGGAGCGTCTGGGTCAGATCTTCGAGGACTTCGTCACCACGAAACGTCGCGGCCTGGGTCTCGGCCTGGCGATCTCGAAAAAGATCGTCGAACAACTGGGGGGCACGATTTCGGTCGCCAGTGAAGTTGGGAAGGGGACAACGTTCGTGCTCGACTTCCCACGGACGTCGGCGCGACCGATGCTGGTCGCGGGGTAACAAATCGGGTGCGACAACGTTCTTATTGAGGTTCGTGGAAAGCTCGCCGGCAACGAGGGGGACGACATGGATCGGAAACTGGTGAAGGCAATCGAAATCGAAGTGGATGGCATCGGCTACCCGCTCCGGTTCTATGAACTGAAAACCGCCCGCGGCGCGCGGCGCTTCAGCTGCGAGGTGGTGCTCGATACGGCGGATCGAATCATCCTGGACGACGACTCGATGCCCAGTCTTGAATCGAAGGTGGAGCGGCTCGCCCCGGCTACTGTTTACAGCCGCGTGCTGGCGGCACGCAGATCAGAAGCCGCGTAGGCGGCGACAAAACAATCGGCCCGCTGGCGCACCGCCGTAGGAGGCAGCGCCAGGGGCCGAAGACCGGTGCGTCCGCAGACGCGGAAGCCACAATCCCGCTGTCGCGCTTACTTGCGAGGAAGAACAGCGTCCTTCAGCTGTTTCGCGATGCGCGCCTTGACCACCGTCTTGGCGGGAATCTTGATGGCCTCGCCCGTAGCTGGATTGCGACCCATTCGCGCCTTGCGCTTCTGAACCACCAGCTTCACCATCCCGGGGAGCACGAACTCGCCTGAGCGTTTGAGCTCTTTTTCCGCGAGCGTGGTCAGTTCATCGAAGAACTCCCGCGCCTGCGTGCGCTTCACCTCGAAGCGATCGGCGAAGTGCGAAAAGAGTTCAGATTTGCCCATCCTGCGGGCCTCTGCCATCGGCTATTCCCCTTGCTTGTGCGCGCTCTCTAAGAACCGCCTCGCGGCCGCGCGCGCGTGCGGCGGCTGCGGAGATACGAGGTCGCCGTTCGACTCCTCACGAGCATTCGTCACCGCATCAGCGCGAGCGAATCTCCGAAGTCGAAGGGCAATGAAATCAGGCCACATCCTAGCTCGCGGTGTTTTGCGGTGTCAATCACACCGGCGCGCCTAACTCATGAAAATGGGCCGGAATGCTACAATTTTGAGGGTCATGCCGCCCCCGGTCCTCGAGACCTTCCCCAACCCCGGCCCCGAGCGCGATTACGAGATAAAGATCCGCTGCCCCGAGTTCACGTCCGTCTGCCCAAAGACAGGGCTCCCGGATTTCGGCGAGATCGTCATCACCTATGTGCCCGACGAGCGCTGCCTCGAGCTGAAAGCTCTCAAGTACTACCTGATCGATTTCCGCAACAAAGGCATCTTCTACGAAGCGGTCACCAATCAGATACTCGATGATCTCGTTGCCGCGTGCTCACCACGCCGCATGACCGTCATTGGCGACTTTTCGGTACGCGGCGGAATTGCCACGACGGTGACGGCCGCCTACGAGAAGGGAAAAGGGAAAAGGGAAAAGGGAAAAGGGAAAAGGTAAAGGCGCACGCGTGACACGAATTCCTGTCGAACACACTCTCGACCTGCACACTTTCCAACCACGGGACATCAAGTCAGTTGTCGAGGAGTACATCCACGCTGCCCATGAAGCGGGGCTTCGCGAAGTTCGACTGATTCACGGACGCGGGCGGGGGATCCAGCGTGGGATCGTTCAATCGTCGCTAGAGAAGCACCCGTTAGTGGAGAGCTTTGATGATGCTCCGGACTCACATCTTGGAGCAACTGTCGCGATTCTGAAGGGCTAGCCTTTTTGCCTTTTACCTTTTACCTTTGCCTTTTCAGAAGAGCCCCGGACACACTCTCCAGCGCACCAGCTGCTGATATTCCCGATACTGCGCGTCCCGCGCGAGCGTCTGCTCTTCGCAAACCGCGCGCAGCAACAGCGCCGTGTCGCCAATCACCAGGATCGCGAGATTCCAGGGAGTCGGGTTGGCCACCACGAATGCCACGTGAGTGATGAGGTAGCCGAGATAGATTGGGTGCCGCACGACGCGATAAACACCCGATGAAACAATGCCGCGGTTGGCCGGCATCAACCCAAAGCTGCGGCCCAGCGTCACCTTGCCGGCGATGACGATCGCCAGTCCGAGCACCGATGCACCGACCGTGATCGATGGCGGAAGTAGTGGGACCATCTGCATGGGTTTCACGAGCGGTGGGCCCAGCAACGACATCGTGGTCAACAGTCGGGCCCGCAGGCTGCGATCGACCGTGGCCGCGGCGCGCCGGAGCACAGTAAGGGCGACGACGAGCATCTCGCTGATCAGCAGGAGAAGATTCGTCATCCGGCCGGTTTGCAGGAAATCAGCACCGAACCGAACGGCCATGAACGAGAACAGCACGATGATGACGGCGCGCGACAGGATATCGCCGAGACGTTCGGCATCAAGTCGTGCAGGCGCGACCGCATAAGGCGCCTGGAGCGTGACCGCAACTCGTTTCAATTGCCCGACCCCTGAGATTCCGCTTCCTCGATGAAGTAGGCGCCGCAGGCGGCGTCGAGAAGCTCTCGGGTGATGACTGGTTCACGATTCGTATACCGGCAGATGTCCACAACCTGTGAGATCAGGTCGCGCGGGTGGCACGCACGCATTTGAATCTGCCGCGGCCGGTAGTACTTGCGCTCGAGGTACTCGACCATCACCGGATCGAACGTGAGGCCCTTGCGCTTGCAGTTGAGTTCGAAGATGCGGCAGAACTCGTCGACGGTCGGGTTCTTCGCCAGAATCTTGTACGGGATACGGCGAAGGAACGCTTCGTCGGCGAGCGACTGCGGCTTCAGGTTCGTCGCGAACACGATTAGAACGTTGAACGGCACTTCGAACTTGCGGCCGGTGTGCAGCGTCAAGAAGTCGACGCGGCTTTCGAGCGGAACAATCCAGCGGTTCAACAGGTCGCGAGGCGGAATGCGCTGACGTCCGAAGTCATCGACGACGAACACACCGCCGTTGGCCTTCAGCTGGATCGGCGCTTCGTAGAATTTCGAGATCGGGTTGAAGGTCAGGTCGAGCATTTCGAGGGTCAGCTCACCACCGACCACGACAACCGGGCGGCGGATTGATTCCCAACGGCGATCGTGTACGGCATTCGTAATGACGCTGTTCGAGTTCAGCGCCTCACCCATGCGCAGGTGACTGACCGGGTCGTACATCGTGATGATTTGCCCGTCGACATCGATGGCGCAGGGCATGTGCATTTCACCACCGAGCGCTTTGCCGATGCCCTCGGCATAAACCGTTTTTCCGTTTCCAGGGGCGCCATAGAGGAACAACGCCTTGCCCGAGTTCACCGCAGGCCCGAGGAGATCGAGCATTTCATGGCTGACCACGAGATGTTCGAACCCGGTCGAGAGCGTCGTCCGATCGAGATAGGGACGAGCCTCCATCCCGGCTCGAACGTAGGCGTTGTATTGCGCCAGCGGAACCGGCGCAGGACCAACGTAGCGGCAGATGTCGAGGAACTGCCCGGCGCGATCGCGGCCGAGGTCGGTCAGGATGTAGCGGTAACCTGCCGCGCCGGCGCCGCTCGTGCCGCGAACTTCCACCAGCTTTTCGATGCGGGCATGCTGGATCAGCGCATCGAGCACCGAATACGGGACGCGCAGCTTTTCGGAAAGGCCAGTGCCGCTCTGTTCACCAGCGACCAGCGTTTTCAGCAGCAGCTGCGCGAGCGTGTCGGCGTGGAGCCCGGTCTCCTCGATCGACGTCGGCGGCGGCGGCGGCGCAACCTTTTCCGAGAGCCGCGACTCGGCAAGAGCGACTGGCGTCATTTCAAGGACTCCCCGGCTTGCGCCTGTGCAAGTTCAATCCGATGGCCGATCTCCGTGCCGGAGGCATCGAGCGCTCCGGCCCGAAGCTCGAGCACCCCTGCGGTTCCGCGCCGCGGAAGACGAATCCGCCACGGCTTCATGTCGGCGACGCGGTCGATAATCACGCCGCGATCGTCGAGCGCAATCACGTCAATTGAAAACCGCATCCAGCACGTATGAACCCCGCGGCTCGGGACGATCCAGAGCCCTTCACCGGGTTGCAGCCCATCGCGCGACAGCAACCCGACCGCACGTGTCGCTCGGGTGTCGGCGACGTCGATCCGATCGGCGACGACGACGCCGGTATCGAGGTTGCGGGCTACTAACGACATGCTCCGCGCTACTTCTTCATGTTCTCGATCATCGGGAACAGCACGGTCATGAACCGGATGGCTGCCGGCCCGATGGTCACAATCCACACCGCGGGGAAGATACAGAACACGAGCGGGAACACCATCTTCACGCCGGTCTTCGCCGCCGCTTCTTCCGCCCGCTGCCGCCGCTTGGTTCGAAGGGTTTCGGAATACACGCGCAGCGACTGCGCGACGCTGGTGCCGAACTTGTCGGTCTGGATCAACATGGTGACCAGCGAACTCAGGTCGTCGACCCCGGTCCGGTCGGCGAGATTTCGCAGCGCCTCGGCGCGAGGCTTCCCGGCTCGCAACTCGAGGTTGATCAGCTTGAGCTCGTCCGACAGGTCGGGATACGCGAACGCAAGTTCGGCTCCGACGCGGGTCATCGCCTGATCGAGGCCGAGTCCTGCCTCGACGCTGACGACGAGCAGGTCGAGGGCATCTGCGAGCGACAGGCGAATCTTGTGTGCGCGGCGCTTTGCCAGACGGGCGAGCAACATGCCGGGCAGAACATATCCGGCACCAAGGCCGGCCAGCGCCATGGTCATGTTTGGCTTGGCCACGATCGACGTGGAAAAGAACATGAAGAGGCCCAGAGCAAACAGCACGCGGACGCCAAAGAAGATCGTGAGGGCCTCGTCGCGCCGGTATCCCGCCTGCGTCAGCCTGAGACGCAGCGTTCCCATTTCCTTCGGCGAGCGCGGCACTTTTTCGCCGATGCGTTTGAAGAGCGCGACCAGCGACTGAAGACGGGGCTTGCGAGCTTCGGCGTCCGGCGGGAGCATCAACTCTTCGAGACGGCGGTCGATCGCGCCGGCTTTGCTCGGCATCATGATGAGCGCGAGCCCGGCGACGAGCAGCGATCCGAACACGAATGCGAGGATAGGCAGATACATCGGCACGACTACACCTCGATCTTGACGACCTGCTTAATCCACATGTAGCCGATGAACTGCATGACCATCGCGGCAACCAGCATCATTTGCCCCATGCGTTCACGGAATAGCAGGTTCATGTGCTCGGGATTGATGAACGACAGCGCCACGCCGAGGAACGCGGGCAGGGCGAGCAAAACGTAACCGGTCAATCGACCATGGGCCGTGTAGACACGGACCTGGCGGAGAATCTTGAATCGTTCGCGAACGACGTGGGCGAGGTTCTCGAGAATCTCCGACAGGTTGCCGCCGGTTTCGCGCTGAATCAGGACGGCGGTCGCAAAAAACCGCACATCCAGGATCGGAATGCGAAGCGTCAGGTTCTCCAGCGCATCCTTGAGCGGAAGTCCGAAGTTCTGCTCGTCGAAGGTCTTCCGGAATTCCGGGCCGACCGGCTCGTCCATCTCGTCGGCAACCATCTTCAGGCCGGTGGCAAACGCATGGCCCGCCTTGAGCGCGCGCGCAATCAGATCGAGCGCCTCAGGAAACTCTTCTTCAAACTTCCGCAGTCGGCGCGTCCGCTTCACGCGAAGCATGAGGAAGGGCAGCGCGAATCCGACCGCGAAGCCTATCGGCATCGCCATTGGTGTCCTGGTCGCCATGGTCGCGACCAGCGCCATCACCGCGCCAAGGCCCGCCGCCATCAAGAAGACGCCGCTGACACTGACGCGCATGCCCGACTGCTCGATCCATCGCCCGATCGCGGAGCCGCGAGTGCTGCTCGCCATCATGCGCTCGAATGCCGGAAGCGCACCGGTCTCGCTCGCCTTGAGCAGGGTCGCGCTCGGCGTACTCGCCTCTTCCACCGGCGCGAGCGAGTCGAGCCGCGCCATCAGCTTGCGCTGGGCGAGCATGCCAGGGAGCTTCGTGTAGGCCACATACAGGCCCATCACGACCGCCATACCCACGACGAACGCCGACAGCAGCGCGAGGAAGACACCCATCACCGCACCTCCACCACGCCCTCGAACATGTCGGGCGGTAGATGGATGCCGGAAGCTTTCAGGCGGTCGCAGGCCTTCGGCCGCACGCCGGTCGCCCGGAACCGGCCGACGACCTTGCCTTCGGCCGTGACCCCGGCTTTCTCGAACAGGAAGATTTCCTGCATCGTGATGACGTCACCTTCCATCCCGGTAATCTCGGAAATGCTGATCACCTTGCGCGTGCCGTCGCTCAAGCGCGTTTGCTGAATGACGATCTGAATGGCGGCGGCAATCTGCTGGCGCATCGCGCGCTCCGGCAGGTTGGTCGCGCCCATGGCGATCATGGTTTCAATTCTCGACAGTGCGTCGCGCGGGGTGTTGGCGTGAACGGTCGTCAACGATCCGTCGTGGCCCGTGTTCATCGCCTGCAGCATGTCCAGCGCTTCCTCGCCGCGCGTCTCGCCGACGACGATGCGGTCGGGACGCATACGCAGCGAGTTCACCAGTAGCTGGCGCTGCTTGATCGCGCCCTTGCCTTCAACGTTCGGTGGCCGCGTTTCGAGCCTGGCGACGTGTTCCTGATGCAGCTGAAGTTCCGCCGCGTCCTCGATCGTGACGATCCGTTCGCGCTCGGAAATGAAGCTCGAAAGCACGTTGAGCAGGGTCGTCTTGCCGGCGCCGGTGCCGCCGCTGATCAGCATGTTCAGCCGCGCCTTGACGCAGTGCTCGAGGAACTCGAGCATCGGCCGGGTCAGCGATCGGATCGACAGCAGATCTTCCGCTTTCAGCCGCTCCGCCGGAAAACGGCGGATGGAGAGGAGCGGACCATCGACGGCGAGCGGCGGAATGATCGCGTTCACACGCGAACCGTCCGGCAGACGCGCGTCGACCATCGGCGAACTGTCATCGACGCGGCGTCCGACGGCGCTGACGATCCGGTCGATGACGCGCATCAGGTGCTTGTCGTCCTGGAACGTGGTCGGCAGCCGTTCGAGCTTACCGCTGCGTTCGACGTACACCTGCTTGTGCGTGTTGACCAGGATGTCGCTGACCCCGGGATCCCGCAGCAGCGGTTCGAGCGGCCCGAGACCAAACACTTCGTCGATGACGTCACCGAGGATCGCTTCGCGCTCGCTCATGCTGAGCGGCATCGATTCTTCGGCGATGAGATCGAAGAGAAGCGTGCGGATCTCCGCTTCAGCGCGCGAACGCTCCGTCGAAGCCAGCGTCTCGAGGTTCAGCCGGTTGAGCAGCTTCCGATGAACGTTGGCCTTGAGCTCAATGTACTGCGCACGCGGCGCCTCGGGACGGCGTGGCGTACCCGGGGTGCCCGGTGGCTGTGGAATGTTGAGAGAAAGGGACATGGCAATGGTTCCGAATTAGAGAATCCCGAGGAAGGCGCGCCGGCGTTCTGGCTCCGGCTTGGCCTCCTCGCCGTGGACGCCCAGCAAGTGCCGGGTGAAGTTGCTGAACTGCGCTGCGAGATCGGAATGATTCGACAGCGATAAGGGGACGCCCGAATTGAGGGCGGTCGACACGGTGCGGTAGTCGCTCGAGAATGTCTGGTGAATGCCGTAACCCAGCGCCGTTTCGATTTGCTTGGGCGCAATGAGGTTTTGATCGGAAACGCGATTGAGCACCACCTTGACCCGCTCGCTCCCGGCGCCCAATTGGCGAACCCGGTCCACCAGCCGTTGCGCGTTGCGGATTGACGGCACGTCGGGATTGGTCACGAGAAAAATGGTGTCCGCCGCATAGAGCGCAGACACCGCGGCGCCGTTGAGCATGTTCCCGGCGTCAATCACCAGATGATCGTAGAGCCGCGACAACGCACGCAGGAGTTCTTCCATCGCGCTGGCGTCCTGCTGATTCGGACGATCGAACTGTTCAGAGCCGGCCAGGATGTCGAGATCCGACTTGTGGTGCGCCATCAGCTCGCGCAGGAATTCGCGGTCGAGCCGATGCAGGTTTTCGAGGGCGTCAAGAACGGTGAATCGGGGACGCACACCCAGAAAAAGCGCGACCTCTCCGAGCGACGGCTTGAGGTCGATGATCGCGGTCGGCCGCTTGGTCAATCGCGCAAGTTCAACCGCGCAGTTGACGGCAACGGTCGTCGTGCCTGCGCCCCCCTTGGCACCGAGGAACACGTGCGTGGCGCACGGCTGCCTTGCACCGGCGCTCGCTGCCGCATGACGCGTGGCGGTGCGGCGGACGGCGCTGTGAAACGATTCTTCCGTCTGGCGCGCCTGCGATCCACCCGCGCTCCACGGAAAGAACTCGTTCGCGCCGGCGCGCATGGCCTGGAGAATCAGGTCCGGATCGGCGCCGTTCGCGACCGCGAAGATCGCAACGGTCGGATGACCGGCCCGGAGCCGTTCGATCGCGGCCATGCCCGACGACGCGTCGCCGCGAATGTCGACGACGACGAGGTCGGGACCGCCCCCTTCCATGCCCGCCCGGCGATCCTCTACGATCCCGACGGGAACGCCACACGACCGCAGAAGCGTCGCGATTTGCCGTTTGAATTCGTCATCGTGGCTGACGATGGATGCCGCGAGTTGTGCCATGGCGCCTACTGAATCAGCCGAATCGCTTTCGGGTTGAGTCCCTGTGGTGCCGGCCCGCCATTCCGGTCGCGGATCCCTGCGATCGGGATGATGCGCCCGACAATGCCGTTGCCCTCGATGTGATCGAGGAAGAAGCCTATCCAGTTCGCCGTCTTCAAATCCGCGATTCGGCCGTTCCGCTTGCCCGAGTCGTAGTAGATCGGGTCGTAGAGCGGAATCGGGAACGTCCGTGGGCTGTGCCCGTACGCGCTCCCTTTAACCGTATTGGTGGCGGTGTCCCAGTAGGCACCCGGATCTTTCGCGATCAGCAGCTCGGCGCCCGAGATTGTCGGACCGTTCATCGCCCCCGGCTCCTGCGTCAGCAGGTCGCCCCAGTAGTAAGAGGTGTGATTGCAGTTGGCGATGTTCGAGTCATATTCAGCGCCACCGGTGATCGGCGGTTTTCCGAGCGCGAGAGAAAAATAGAAGCTCACCGTAATGTTGTTGCCGGTGGCGGCGCGAATCGTCAGCATCTGACCGCGTTCGCGTTCCTGGTTGTATCCCGTGTAGCCAGGCTGATCAGCGGGAATGTAGATGTCAGGATTGGCGAGCGGCTGCCCCTTGTTGTCGTACGCGTCGTAGGTATCGTTGCCGTCCCAGGGCGGCGTTTGCTTTTCCGTCCACTTGTCGGGAATCGTGAACGGCTTGACGCAGGTCATCGCGTTGGCGTCCGCCGCTTCGGCCGTCGCGGTCGCGGAGATGTCCGCGGTCGCGATGCCAAAGTACTTCGCGATCATCGTGTTCAGCGGATTTCCATGCGCGCC
>DASTVZ010000104.1:0-71914 GCA_035758845.1 Vicinamibacterales bacterium | reverse complement strand
CGCCAACGGACGCGACGGCAATCCGGATCCGCCGACATTCGATCTGATTTTCAAGGCACGACCAAAGGGCAAGTACCACTTATGGCTGACCAATGAGGTTGCACCGGCCCTCGCACGCATCAAGAAGAAGAAACCTGCCGGCGTCACGGTGCATGTGCGGAAGTCTTCCAGCCTCTCGGTCCTGATTGAGCTGGGGACCCCGATCGCCTGGTAGCGATCGCACTGTGGTTTCATTGAAAGTCGAGCAGGTAAGAGGAGGCGAACATGGCAAAAAGGAAAACCGTCCAGAAGTCTGATAAGCGGCCATCGACGCGAAAAAAAGCAGCCGCTGGAAGGAAGCGGACCGTCACGCGCAGGGCGCCGACGCGACGCCGCGCCGGCGCCGCCGCGGCGCCCGCGATTCAAGGGTGGCCAACGGATCCGATGGGCGGTGTTCCTCCGCTACAGCTGCCCGTCCCTGCAATGCCCGGAGCACAGCTGCCGACGCGCATCATCGCTCCGGCCCGTGCGCCGGCTGCTCAGATCCATCCGCTGGGAACTGAGGGGTTCCGCTACTGGACCGCCGCTGAGGCGATGCGCCGCGCCGCGTCGTTCTGGGTGGCGGCAGGCGCACGAGCGTGGCATCGCGATATCGGAGCGTCGATTTCGGTCCGTCTGGACGACGGCGTCGATCTAAACGCGTACTACGCGCGGAACGACTTTCCGGCCGAAGATATCAAGCAAGGTCTCTCTTTTTTCCACGATACCGTCCGCGATGTCACCACAGGCCGGCAGATCACCGTGTTTTCAGGCGAGAGCCCGGATGTCGTCGCGCACGAGTTCGGTCACGCGGTGCTCGACAGCCTGAAGCCCGCGTTGTTCGAGCTCGCCTCGATCGAAGCCGCGGCGTTCCACGAGTCGTTCGGCGACATGAGCGCGATCCTGACGGCGCTGCAACTGCCATCGGTGCGTCAGGCGGTTCTCGAGGAAACCGACGGGAACCTGCGACGCAATTCGTCAGTGTCGCGCGTCGCCGAGCAGCTGGGCTTTGCGATCCGGCAGCGTAGTCCTGCCGCGGTTGATCGCGATAGCCTGCGCAACGCGGCAAACTCGTTCGTTTACGTGGACCCGCTGACTTTGCCGTCCACGGGGCCCGCCACGCAGCTGACGCGCGCGGCTCATAACTTCTCCCGGGTGTTCACCGGCGCGTTTCTCGAGGCGCTTGGGGGCATGGTCGCGCGACTCGCCGCGCGCCCGCGCGTCGACGATGTGGAGCAGGCCAGCGCCGACATGGGGCGGATTCTCGCGCAGGGCGCCACGGCGGCACCCGTGAGCACGAAATTCTTTCAGTCCGTTGCCGAACAAATGGTTCTCGTCGATGCGAATCTGTTCGCTGGCAAATATGCGGAAGCGTTGACTACGGCATTCGTTCGGCGGGGACTCATGACGGTGCGTTCGCTCGCGGCGCCGGAGGCGGTTGCGGCCACGCCGGCGCGCGCCGCGGCGGCAGCGGTCCGGTTCTCGGCGGCGGCATCAGGCCGCGCACCGCGGGTGGCAGCCACGGACAAACCGGTCGAAGTCGCGATTGACGGCGCCGCACTGGGGCTGCCGGTCAAGACGTTGTACGTCAGCGCGCCACCGGTGGATGACATCAGCGTCCCTGCGGGCTCAATGATGGCGGGAGTTGCCGCGCGCGAAACCCTCGTGATCCCGCGCGTCACCGACGTGCAGGCATTTGTCGAGGCACTGATCGTTCGTGGAAGGGTCACTCTGCCAGCCGCCGCGGGCGGCCGCCGCGGCCTGGTAGCCAGCCTCTCAAAGGCGCGGAAGCATGCGACGCATTATCTCAGCACGAGAGCGGATGAATCGCTCGAGCTGAGGCGCATCGCATTCGAGTGCTGCTGACCGGTGGTCACGGTACAATCTATAAAGAAGGTGTACCGTGACCAAATCCCGCAAGGCCAGCGACACCGGCAGGCGCCGGACTACCAGAACAAAAAGCACCACGAGCAGGAAGAAGAGCAAACCTGCGGCGAAGACAAAGCCAAAAGCCGTGGCCACGGTCGCGTCGCCAACGTCCGCGACCGTAGACCAGGCTGCGTGTGATGACCAGGCCGCGTTCGTCGAATCACTGGTCGCGACCGGTCAGGCTGCCAGACTCGATAAAGAGGGCAAGCTCCCCGCGGGCGCGACTCATAAAATCGTCGAGGACGAAGCGGGAAACGTCAAGGTAGTCCGGCGGCGCTTTTCGATCACGTAGTGGTGCCGGAATCCGTGTTAATGCATATCAAGTTTGCTTCAGCCGCAGTCCGCCTGGTCGTCATAACCGCACTGACAGCGTCGGGAGTGGCCAGCGTGACGGCGCAGGAAGAAGGGCTGCGGCCATTCGGCACACTGCGCGAGCAGGCGGCGATGCAGCAACAGTGGCTGCGTAAACGTCTCGATACGTTCCTTCCGGCGCTCATGCGCAAGCACGGCATCGACATGTGGGTCGTGCCGATGCGCGAATACAACGAGGACCCGGTGTTCTCTGCGCTCGCCGCTCCGGAGACCTTCGCGGCACGCCGTCGCACGATTTACGTGTTCTTCGACAAATGCGCGTCGAGTGGTAAATCGCCGTCTGCCGATTGTGTGGAGCGCGTCGCGCTCGGCGGCACGTCTCAAGGCGGCGTGTACCAGGCTCGGCGCTCCACGAAAACGGCCGCGTCGAACGTCGGCCGCGGCCCGCAGGCCGAGTTGTGGGGAGACGAACAGTGGCTCGCGCTGAAAACGGTTGTCGAGGAGCGGAATCCCCGGACCATCGGCATCGATCGGTCGACGGTCTTCGCGTTTTCTGACGGATTGTCGAGTGGTGAGCTCAAGGGAATGAGCGCGGCGCTTGGTGAGAAATGGACGGCGAAGTTCCGCGATGCTGAAGGCCTGCCGCTCGACGTCATCGCGGTGCGGCTTCCAGAAGAAGAAGCGTTCTTCGCGCGAATGCAGGAACTCGTCTGGTCGCTGACGCAGGAGATGTTCTCGTCGAGAACGATCAAACCAGGAACGACGCGGACGAGCGATCTGGCATGGTGGTGGCGGCAGCGAGTCAACGATCTCGGTCTTGGCACCTGGTTCCAGCCGACCGTCGACGTCCAGCGCAAGGGCATGGCCGAAGACAGTCTCGGCGACAATCCTGTGATTGAACGCGGTGACGTGCTGCACTGCGATGTCGGCATCACGGCGGCGCGACTCAATACCGACACGCAGCACCTGGCCTACGTGCTCCGCGAAGGAGAAGTCGATGCGCCCGAAGGTCTGCGGAAAGCGCTCGCCAATGCCAACGCGCTTCAGGACATCACCATGGACGAGATCCGGCCGGGCCGAAGCGGCAACGAGATTCTGAGCGCGGCGCTGACACGCATGAAGGCGCGCGGAATACAGGGCAGCTTGTATTCACATCCGATTGGGCTCCACGGCCACGGCGCCGGCCCGCTCATCGGTTTATGGGACTATCAAGACGGCGTGGTGGGCAGAGGCGATGCGAAGGTGATTCCAAGCATGTGGTTTTCAATCGAACTGCAGGCGACAACCCCGGTACCGGAGTGGGGTGGACAACCAGTACGCATGGCTCAGGAAGAAGATGCGATCGTCGGCGCTGACGGGAAAATTCGCTGGGCGCTCCGTCGGCAGGATCGATTGTTCCTTGTGAAATAACACTCGACGCAACGTTAGTACGTCACACTCGAACCGGCGTCGCCACCCGCGCCCGCCCCGATAACAATCCGTGCACGATGCGATCGAGTCCGGCTGCGAGACCACTTCGCGTCAGCAGAATCACCGCGAGTGCGCAGAGTTCGACGAGGTTCTTGTTCACGATCAGATAGGTGCCCTCGGTGGGAATCGAGTAGAAATACCCGACAAACGGCGGGTTGCACAGATAGAAGAGCAGGATGAACGCGATCCCACCGATCGCGGCCAGTCGAGTGAACAAGCCGAGCATCAGCAGCACACCGACAATCGTCAGCCCGTACATCGTGATCAGGTTGGCGTTGTCGAGCAACTGCGGATTGTTGGCGACGGACTTGAACAACGCCGCGAACGGCCCGCGCGACGCTCGCATATACCCCACCGCTGACCACGATGGCGACGTCAACTTGGCGATGCCCTCGTAGAGGAAGTGCCACCCGATCACGATGCGCAAGAAAATGATCGCGATCATCGCTGATCGCGACAGCTTCGCGTCTTCCATGTCCTCGCTCCCGCTTATGCTTTGAAGTCCTCGGGCTTGAACGCCAGACGGGTTTTTGCCTCGATCGCTTCGTTCACTTTCAACACCGCCACGGCAGTCTGGTATGCCTCCTCGGCCGGGCAATTGAGTTTTGCCTTCCCGCGTACGGCGTCGAAAAAATTCTGCAGATGAGGCTGATGATAGGGATCGCGAAGCGTGACGGGCACCGAATGCTGATCAGGCGCGACCGACTCGCGCACGTCGGCGATCGCGCTTGATTCGCTCTTCGCTTTCGCTTCCTGTTCCTTGGGAGCGCTCACGTACCCCTTCTGGACCCACTCGTCCCAGGCAGGCGCATTCGGATCTCGGTACAACTGGCCCGCATAATTCACCTCGGACTCCGAGATGAGAAGCGTGCCTTGATCACCCATAAAGTTCTCGAAGTAACCCTGACTCCCGTTGGTCGTCTGCGTCGAGTAGTACCCCTTGGCTGGACCGAGCGGCGTGTCGTAGTCAAAGACGGCCAGGACGGTGTCGTACCACTCGTGCGTCTTTGGCTCGTAATAAAGGTTGCCGCCACTCGCCATCACCCCCGATGGGTTCGCGCCGAGGAACCAGCCGTAGATGTCAATCTGATGTGACCCCAGATCGACGATCGGACCGCCTCCCTTGCCTTTGTACCAACGCCAGTTGCGGAACTGGTGCATGTCCTTGAAGCCGTACTGCTTCAGCCGTGCGTCGGGAATGACGTATCGTTCCGGTGCTCCGAGGTCGGGTGTCACGCCGCGGTTCCATTGCCCGTAGACAGTGACAATGCGCCCGAGGAGCTTCGCCTCCTGCAGGATCTTGTGGTAGCAGTGCAGGTAGCGCGGATTGGATCGGCGCTGGTGCCCGATCTGAAGGAGCTTACCGGTTTCGCGCTGGGCCGCGACCATGCTCCGCGCCCCCTCGAGCGTGGTCGACATCTCCTTCTCGCAGTACACGTGCTTGCCGGCCTTGAGGCAGTCAATCGCGTGTTGTGCATGCCAGAAGTCGGGCGTCGCGATAATCACCGCGTCGAGCTCTTTCTCCTTGTCGAGCATCTCGCGGTAGTCCTCGTAGGCATTCGGATCGTGCTTGAACCGCTTGAGGCTGTTGACGACGCGCTTCTGGTTGTATTCGGTCCAGATGTCGCACACGGCTCGAAACCGGAGCCCGGTGATGCGGAGCATCGAGTCGGTGAGCACCTGTCCCTGCGCACCAGCACCGAGGAGCGCGACGTTGATCACCTGCAGGTCCGCAGGCGCCTGTGTTGAAGCGACGACCTCTTCCGCTTTCGCCTGTTGATACTCGCTTTGTTTTTTCCACGCGTAACCAAACAGGCCAAGTGCCGGGACCGTCGACAGTCCCTTCAAGAGGTCGCGGCGATCAAGTTTTCTTGGTTCACGCGACGCGCCTTCCGCGTTCGCGTTGCCCTTGCCGTCGTCGTGATCGGCTGCCATGGCTGGTCTCCGTCTTCTCTCACTGCGCGTGGGGCCCGACTTCTCTTTCCGCGCTTGGGGCCCCCACCCCCAAGCGCTGCCGCTTCGCGCATCCGCACTCAGCGGCGGCTGAAGGCTCTCACGCGCTCTCTCAAAAGTGAAAGAGCCCGGTATCCTCGAGGATCCATGCCTCGAGTCCCGGCGTGGCGCTGCACAGCGCTTCGATTTCGTCGCGGCTCAACAGCATGCACGCGGTCGTCAACGCGTCAGTCACCGTGGCTGCGGCGGCCCGGTGGTGCTGGTCGGAACCATCGCGCGCGGATTCCGGCGGACGCGGAACCGCCACCCACGCCGCACGCCGCCCCCGAACCGGTTCATGGATCCGCGGATCAACGATGTGATCGCCCTTACGTACGCCCGACGCGCCCAAGGCTGTCTGGCGGACGGAGAGACGCGCGAGCACTCGTGAGGGCACCGCAGGGTCGCTCAGGGTCAGCGGCCAGCCGTCAGAGCCGCCGAGCGGCTCGAGCGCCAGCACTGAACTGAACCCGCCATGCACGAGCGAGTCGTGCACTCCCCACTCCTCCAGCAGTTCCGCCATCAAATCGACCGCATATCCCTTGCCGATGCCACCCAGATCGAGTCGAACGCCGCGCCTCGTCGCACGAACGACGGAATTCTCCGCGTCCAGGTCGAGCGAAGGCAATCCGCTTCCGATCGACACGTCGAACACGCCGCCGGTCAAATCGAACATGTGCCGCGCGATCACGAGGCACTCCAGCGTCGACGCACTCACACGCGTACTGTCACCAGGCTCGAGGTGGTTGATCCGCGTGATGTCGCTGTTCGGCAGAAACCGGCTGAGCTCACGTTCGAGACGATCCACAAGATCGAACGCCGCCTGGGCGGCCTGTGCTGCATATCCGGCGTCCGCGTGTGCCGTGTACACCTCGTACACGGTCGCCATCGCCTCGTGTGAAAATCGCCGGACGCCGCGGAGACCGCGCGGCTGTTCAATTCCAACTCCGCCGTCAATCTCCGCGGGCATCAATCACTCCGAGGGGCTTCGCCCCTCGGACTCCCCGGCACGCTCGCTCGCGGGGCCCCGCGATCCCCGCTCCGCTCGCGTGGCTCACTCGCGCGCTCGTTCGCCAAAGAATCACTCCGAGGGGCTTCGCCCCTCGGACTCCCCGGCACGCTTTTGAATCGGCGGGGTCCCCTGCATCCCGCCTGGCGACCTCCACTGCGCAGGCGCTCCGCCGCCTGCTCCGTTTCGGCCGCGCGCTCGTCGCCCCGCCCGCGGGAGCACGTCAGTGCGAAGGCGGGTCGCGTGGGCTCACTCGCGCGCTGGTTCGCCAAAGAATCACTCCGAGGGCGCTAGGGCAGCGTCCAGCCCGTGCGGTAATTGTGCCCGACGTACTGGTTAGCCTCGAGCACGTTGGTGACCTTCATACTCGCCGCATCCCACATCAGGCGAGTACCAGGGAAGCGCAGCGCAACGTTTCCAAGAAGGACGACCTCGGTGAACGGGCCAGCGTATTCGAAGTTCGAAACCGCTTGTCCCTTTTGACGAATCGCATCGAGCCAGTTCTTTTCATGTCCACTGCGCCCGCCGACAACGCGCGGCAGTGTTTTTTCCGGCCGATTCGTGAATGCCGTCATCGCCGATTCCGGAATCAGGCGCGGACTCTCGGAGTACGTTTCGCACCACATTTTCCCCTTGTCACCCACGAAGATCGTTCCGGATTCCGGCAGATTCCGCTCCGGTTCGAGCTCCTCTGGTCGCTCGGGCAGAAGCCCACCGTCGTACCAGTGCAGCTTGACCGGGGGCATATTGCCGCGCGCGGGGAATGACAGGTGGATGACCGACGAAGGCGGATAACTGTCGTCGTAAGCGACGCGCTTCCCGAATCCGCGCTCGCCGGGAACCGGCGGCAGGAAGTTGTAGGCCAGCGTCGCAATGACGCTCTCCGGTGCGCCGAGCTTCAAGACCGTGTACGAGGCGTCCATCACATGGCACGCCATGTCGCCCATCGCCCCGGCGCCGAAGTCCTGCCACGCGCGCCAGCCGAACGGGTGATATGTCTTGTGGAAAGGACGCATCGGTGCCGGGCCGATCCACAGATCCCAGTCGAGTCCCGGCGGAACGGACTGCGTTTCCGCTGGACGTGGCATTCCCTGCGGCCAGATCGGCCGGTTCGTCCAACAATGCACCTCACGCACTTGCCCGATCGCTCCGGCATTGAACCATTCCTGCATCAGCCGCAGCCCCTCTTCGGAGTGGCCCTGATTGCCCATCTGTGTGACGACCTTGTAGCGCTGCGCCGCTTCCTTGAGCGCGCGTGCTTCGCTGATTGTCCGCGTCAGCGGCTTCTGAACGTACACGTGTTTTCCGAGCTGCATCGCCGCGAGCGCAATGACGGCGTGGTTGTGATCGGGCGTGGCAACGACGACCGCGTCGATATTCTTCTGCTTCTCGAGCATCTGCCGGAAATCCTTGTACGGCACCGCCTTTGGAAATTTTTCCGGTATCTGCTTCGCGATGGTTGCCGCTTTGGCCGCCTCGCTCTCGTCGCAGTCACAGAGCGCGACGATGTTGTCGCTCAGGGCGACGTTCATCAGGTTATTCGTACCCATCCCATGTTTGTAGCCGACGACGGCGACATTAACCGTGTCACTTGGTGCCTGGAACCCTCTCCCAAGCACGCTCCGAGGAACGATCGTGAGTCCGGCTGCCGTGGCGGCCGTGCCCATGAAGGTGCGGCGAGACACGCCGGTGGGTGGGTCTTTTTCAGTGCTCATGGTGTGCTCTCCTGATGGGCGTGCAATGTCCATCGAAACATGTGTCACGGTTTCTGGAAAACGGGCGCAATACTGCCGTCGCGGTTCGCGACGCGGTCACGCCAGATATATCCAACATCGACGATCGCGCGTGCGAAATCGTACCAACGTAGTTTCGACCCTGGCTTATCGTGCCAGGCCGGCAGCACCAGCTCGTAGAGGCGATCGCGTCGCGCGGTTTCCCCGGGTCCGGCCGGCAGGCGCAGGTAACGGGCGATCAGCTCTACGTCGAAAATCCAGCGGCTGCGGAACGGCGCGGCAAATAGTGTGGCTGTCGTGGCGTTCACGCGCAGCATCTTAGCGCCACATTGGGTGTCATAGACAGGAAGATCGAGTGCGAGCGATACCGCGGTCGCGAAGACCCGTCCCAGGTAGTGACGCACCGCTTTACGTTTCACGTCCCGTCCCATGAGCAGGACGCGCGAGCCAAGAACGAATTCGACCTCCGGACGCCTGGCGAGGAGCGCCATGAAATCATCGACAGCGCGTAATGGCGTCGAAAGGTCGGCATCGAAGAATCCCACGACTGCCGGGTTTTCGGCAAGGGCCGCGATCATTCCTGCGCGGACCGCTTCGGCCTTCCCCCGGTTCTCCCGGTGACGGATGGCGGTGACCGTTGCCGGCGCTGCCGCGCGCATGCGCTCCAGTAATTCCCACGTGCCATCCACGCTTCCATCGTCGACCATAACCAGCCGCACGCGGGGGTGTGTCGAGACGAAATGCAGGAATGTTGCCGCATCGAGGCGTGCCGCCTCGTTATAGCAAGGTACGACCAGCGCAAGGTCGAAAGACATCATTTTTTTGAATCGTCGGGGCCCCCTGCACCCCGACTAGCTCGCTTCACTTCGCTCGCGCTGTCGTCGCTCGCTCCGTTCCGCTCGCGACGGTTCCACAATCCGCGTTCGATGTACAGCGTCAGGAGCACGTCCGGCCGCAGGCCGAAGAATTCAGACACGTATCGATCGCCCAGCGCGGCGTCAAGGGCGGGTGCGTACTGCAGAGAGCTGACGATGACCGGCGCTCCCATCGCGAGGTCGTCACCGGGAGCGGTCCAGTAGCCGACGTTCGGCATGCCGCGGAGATACCAGGGAAGCGGCCACTGTTCGTAGGGCGGTGCAATGACGGATACCTGCATGCGCATACCGTCGGCGTGGAGCGGTGCCAGATCAAGAATCCGTCTGGCCATCCGGACCGCGTCGGGCACTGTCTGCGCGTAGACGTATGGATTGCGAGGGTCGGCTGCGTACGTCACTGCAGCGCGCCACGCCTGCGATCCAAGACTGAAACAGGCGACCGTGAGACCCGATATGAGCAGACCGCGCATCGCGCGTGAACGGGTCATCTCGAGCAGTGACGCGAACCCGATTCCAGCCAACGGAAATGCCACAACATAGAAGGCCAGCACATTCCATGGCGTCTTGTAAGGAATCACGGAGAAAATCGACGCTGTGATCGCAACATCGGCCGAAAGATAGCGAGCCCAGAATCTTCCTTCGGTGTCCGAGGGCGCGTACTGGCGCCACGCCGTTACGGCGCCAGCCAAGGCCAACCCGGCGACCAGACCCTCGCTCCATTTCAGTCCGCCCGACGATGTGTAGGTGAGCAGGTGAAAATAGTAATGCCACGGATGTGCGTGATTAGCGGGATCGATTCCGCGCGCCAGGTACGTGCGGCTGCCGCGGAACGGCTCGAGAAGGCCGGCGGGGGATGCGAAAAAGGATGAATAGAAGACGATTGCGACACTTGCGGCTGCCGCCACGGCCATGACGAGCGGCATACGCCAGCGCCCGGTCGTTATCGCGTTCGACGGTCGGCGTGATCCGACCGACCACCAGGCGATCGCGGATGCGATGATCGCCGCCGGCAGCACGATCACCGCCGTCTCCTTCGTTGCCGCCGCGAAGCCTGCGGCGATCCCGGCCAGTATCCACCACGTGCGGCCGGCGTTGGTCGCGATACGCCCAATGGCGATCACGAACGCGAACGCGAAGCACGCGAACAGTGCTTCCTGGATGAACATCCGCGAATAAAAGACCATCGCGGGCGACAGCGCCATGAGGATGGTGGCGACGGCGACCGCCGTCCGGCCGATTCCGGCCGTGAGCAGCGGGAGCAGCAGGATCGTCGCGATACCGAACGCAACTGGTACGCGACGCAGCGTCAGTTCATCGAGCGACCCGAGCGTATGGCGCCGGCCGGCCCACGCGGACGGCAGCGTCAGATAGTACAGTGTCGGGCCGTGGTGGTCGCGAAAATCGTAGCGGTACTCGCCGCGTTCGAGAAGATCGCCAAACTTGATCGCCTGGTTTGCTTCGTCGTGGTGCATCGGTCGCACCTCCAGCCGCGCAACGCGCAGCGCGAGCGCGGCGGTTAGCGCGAGCGCGACGAGAGCCCCGGCGACCGCGCGCGTCATTTCGGCACGCCGTAGACCTCGACTTCGACGTAATGGTTCAAATCGTTCGTTGTGTTGCCCTTTGACCAGAGCCGGACGTAGCGCCCTTTTGCGCCCTTCAGATCGAACAGCTTGCCTTCAGCGACCTCGATGTATTCCTTGTCCTTGCCCTGTCCAAGCTTGGCCGAGTTGTCGTGATCGTTGTTGAAGACCGTCGTGACGCCGGTCTTGAACGACGGGTCGTCCGAGATCTGCACGATCACGTCACGATAAACCCGCGCCTGGCTGTGATAGTGCCAGGTGAGAATGGCGTAGAGCGGGTAGGGCGCCCCGAGATCGATCTGCACCCACTGAACTCCAGGACCCAGCTCGACGAAGTACCCGTCTCCCCCCGACTTCTCGCCGTCGGTGATCATGTCGAGCTCGCCGATCACCGGGTTCATCTCGCTCGACGTGACCTTTTTCTTTCCGGATAGCAGTACGGTACCTTTTGGCACGTAAAAAGGTCCGCGGGATTTTCCAGTGATCACTTCGAGATTCGGGCTTTTGAGGTTCGTGGGGGTGCCAATGAACATCGGCTTTGGAAGCTTCAACTTCAGTTCTTCCTTGCCGGGTGCGGGTTGTGCAGCAACGGTGAGAAGTGTCGCGACCAGTACGACCGAGACAGCGAGCATGGTCCTCTTCATAACGTCCTCACGAAGTGAACGCGTCCGTCGACATTGAACGTGCTTGACCGCGTGATTGTACACCTGCCGAGGCCGACGACCATTCGGCAGTGAACTGACGGAAACCCGACAGGCCGCGTCGTTTTGCACGGCGGGGGCCGCTGGATGCGCGGCACGATCGTTGCCCGTCTTCACGAGCAGAGGGTTTCATCATGCGACGCACACTGTCGTGCCGCTTTTCGATTCTCCTCGTTTGTGGGATTACCACCGTCGCGAGCCTCATCGCCGCCGCGCCTGATGGCGTCCTGCCGGCACAGGAGAAGCATTCCACTACATCCATCGAACCGATCGTCACCCCGGTAACGGGACCGAGCTGGTTGAATCACCTTGGGCTTCCGTACCGCAGTACCAGTCTCGGCCGTGGTTCGGGGCGGTACGGTCCGAACGCGAACGAGCAGACGCCTCCACACGAAGCACTCGCGTTGCCTGCGGGGCGATCCGTCGAAGTCACGGGCGCAGATCTATATCGGCAGAACTGCCAGGCCTGCCATGCGGCGGAAGGCACCGGCACCGCGCCTGATGTTCGTTCGCTGCTGCCGATGGTGCAGGGATCCTCGATTCAGCTGATGCAGCAGAAGCTGCGTCAGGAGGGAGACGGTGCAGATGTCGCAGCAGCGCGGAAGCAAGCGATTCAGATGAAGCGCGACCTTTACACGCGCATCAGGCAGGGCGGGGAAAAAATGCCGGCCCGGGCCCATCTCGACGAAGCTGACATCGACATGCTCTACGCGTACCTGACCCTGCTGGCCGGCACGTCTGACGCGAAGCCGCTGACGCGAAGAACCGTCAGCTGGGAGCGTCTGGGCGAGAACGTAGTCAAGGGCACTTGTCACATCTGTCACGATGCCGTTGGTCCCAGGCCGACAGCACACGCGTTGATGAATGGTGAGATTCCGCCTCTCTCGACACTGCGCGCCGACAGGTCGGTCGTGGACTTCGTGAACAAAGTCCGGAATGGGGCGGCGACGACCATGGGCGATCTGCCCTTCCATTACCGAGGGCGGATGCCCGTGTTCTTTTATCTCAAGGGGTACGAAGTCGCAGCGGCGTACTTGTACTTGAACGATTTTCCGCCGCAGAGGAAATAAGAAATCGTCATTCTGTGCAGATTCTAACGGGCCAAGACCTCTAGCTCACGCCGCGCGGACCGCGTGCGGGAAGTACCGCACGTAACCTCCTGTGGCGTTGGTGGTGAGCACTCCGGCATCGACCAGGACATCGAGCAAGGCTTGACAGGTGACCATGTCGAGAGCGAATCGGCTGACTGCATCGCCGAGCGTCAGTGTCAACCCGGGCGTATCCAGAAAAGCGTCTTGGATCTTCGTGATCAACATTCCAATCCGGCTGCGCGTCGCAATCATCGTCCTTCTCCTCTGACACATGTGCGTGTCGACGCGAGTGTCCGAGCAAGGCACGTGCCGAGGCTCGTTCACCCCCGTGTTTTAGTTCGGTGACCGTCTCACCCAATAAACGTTCGAAGTCGGACATTGCGTACACCGCCTCTCGCTATTACTGCTGCGAAAGAATTCCCACCGTCTGGGCGATTCTGCGATGTTCCAGCGTAACCTGCGATGGTCGCTTGTCTGCGTTGTTTCAGAGATGCGTCCAGTCCGAACCGATGCCGACTTGCGGAGTTCGCCATCTTTTGGCATACAGTAAGCCATTCCCTACGCCCGGTCCGTCATCACCGTCGTCCTTGTGTGCGCGTGCGCGAATTCAGCGCGTGCTCAAGAACCATCGCTATCGCCTGCCTTCGGCCTCACATCCGGCGAAGCGATCTTCGATGCCGGTTGTGCCGGTTGCCACGGTCCGAGAGGCGCCGGAGCCGATGACACCACGATTGGATTCGAGAAGCCGTCGACCTATCCGGACTTCACCGATTGCTCCACCACGACACCTGAACGCGACGTCGACTGGAGGGCAATCATCACGCAAGGCGGCCATGGCCGCGGGTTCTCTCGGATCATGCCGTCGTTCGTCGATGCGCTCACTGCCGAGCAGATCAACGCGGTCATCGGATACTTGCGCTCGCAGTGCGACGACAAACGGTGGGCGCGCGCCGAGCTGAATCTGCCGCGTCCGTTGCGCACCGAAAAGGCGTTTCCGGAGAGCGAGACCGTACTGACGGTGGGTGCGACGACCGATCATGGGCCCGACTGGGACAGCGAGCTGGCGTATGAAAGGCGGCTCGGCGTCCGCGATCAGCTCGAGATCGCGATTCCGTTCACCAGCATTCAGACGACGGACAGCGAACGTGCCAGCGGTATCGGCGATGTCGCGGTGGGTCTGAAACACGTGTTCCTGACCAGCCGCGACACGATCGTGAGCGGGTTCGGCGAGATCGTGTTCCCGAGTGGCAACAGCGATCGCGGCCTGGGGACTGGCGTGACGACCTTCGGCTTCTTCGCTGCCATCGGACAGATCCTGCCGCGGGAGTCGTTCGTGCAGACGCAGATTGGGACGGATCAGCCGACATCGACAGAGAAATCGCCACGGACCTTTTACTGGCGGGTCGCGGGAGGCCGAACGTGGCGCCAGGACAATGGTCTCGGCCGCCAGTGGTCGCCGATGCTCGAAGTTGTGAGCGAGCGCGACTTTGAAGAGGGAGCGCGGTCCAACATTGATCTGGTACCGCAGTTTCAAGTGTCGCTGAATCGTCGACAGCACGTACGGGTCAACGTCGGTTTGCAGTTGCCAGCGACCAATACTGCCGGTCGCGCAAAGCAACTGGTCTTCTATTTGATGTGGGATTGGTTCGACGGCGGCTTCCGCGAGGGATGGAAGTGAACCCGGCGCGTGCAGTGCTTGCGTGCGCCTCGCTCGCGCTCGCGGCGGCGATCGCCGCGACCAGCATCCGCGCAGCCGACTCGAAGCGCACGGTCGAGTTCCACACATCCGACCGCTGCGTCGCGTGTCACAACGGGATGCGCACGCCATCAGGCGAAGACATGTCGATCGGGTTCGACTGGCGAGCGAGCATGATGGCGAACTCGTCACGCGATCCGTACTGGCAGGCGAGTGTCCGCCGCGAAACCATCGATCATCCGAACGCCGCGGCGGAAATAGAAGACGAGTGCGCGGTGTGTCACATGCCGATTGTGCGGTATGAAGCAAAGCTGCGCGGCGAGCGTGCTCGGATTTTCGCGCACCTTCCGTTCGACCGCGGTGACGAGGATCGAATGAAGGCCGCTGATGGTGTGTCGTGTTCCGTGTGCCATCAGATCAGCACCGAGAAGCTGGGGACTGCAGACAGCTTCAACGGTGGATTCGTCGTACAGCCCCCGGTGGATCCGGCCGCTCGGCCTGAGTACGGTCCCTACGAGGTGGATAAAGGCCACCGGCGGATCATGCTCAGCTCGACGGAGGGCTATCAACCCACGCAGTCGAACCACATACGGCAATCGGAAATGTGCGCGACGTGCCACACATTGTTCACCACGGCGCTCGGACCGGATGGTCGTGAGATCGGACGATTGCCCGAACAGGTGCCGTATCAGGAATGGCTGCACAGTGACTATCGCAATACCCAAAGCTGCCAGTCCTGTCACATGCCGAAGGTCGTCGAACCGGTTCCAATCACGCGTGTGTTCGGTCGGCCGCGTGAAGGTGTCGCCCGGCATCTGTTCGTTGCGGCGAATTTCTTCATGCAGCGGATGCTGAACCGCTACCGCGAGACGCTTGATGTTGCGGCGCTGCCGCAGGAACTCACCGCCGCCGCCGATCGGACGATCGAGTACCTCGGCGCGCGCGCGGCCGCTGTACGACTCAGCGACCTGCGCGTCGAAGACGGCCGACTGCGCGTCGACGTCGCGGTCGAAAATCTCGGTGGTCACAAGTTGCCCACCGCCTATCCCTCGCGTCGCGCCTGGCTTCACCTTGTCGTTCGCGATGGTGCGGGCCGGATCGTGTTCGAGTCGGGTGCTCTGAACGCGGACGGATCGATCAAGGGGAACGACAACGACGTCGAGGCACAGAAATTCGAGCTGCACTACACGGAAATCCGCAGCGCCGATCAAGTTCAAATCTATGAAAGCATCCTCGGCGATTCGAAGGGTGGGGTGACAACTGGTCTGCTTACGGCCGTCGGTTACTTAAAAGATAACCGGCTGCTGCCCCGCGGGTTCGATAAGCAGACCGCCGAATCGGACATTGCCGTCCATGGCGGCGCCGCGGACGATTCGGACTTCGCCGGCGGGCGAGATCAGATTCGATACTCAGTGCCGATCGCGAACGCCGCAGGACCGTTTGGTGTCACCGTGGAGCTGCTCTATCAGCCTATTGGGTTCCGGTGGGCGAACAACTTGAAGAACTACAACTCTGCTCCCGAGCCGCAGCGCTTCACGAGTTACTACGAGGCGATGGCCGCAGGATCCGCCGCCACGCTGGCCACCGCACAGGCTGCCGTCCGGTGACCTCACGTGCCGGTTGAGTACTTCCTCAACACTCGCTACGGCTTGATCGCGGTAATGCTCGTTCCGTTGCTGCTCCCGTCTGGATCGTGATTGCTCGCCGATGCGTAGGCCAGTGAGCTGGTGATGCTGGTCACCGTAAACGTGACGCTGGTCCGGTTGCGATTCATGCTCCCGGTTTGAACGGCGCACTGACCCGCAGCGTTGGTCGTACACGAGCCGGATCCGGCGAAACCTCCGCTCCAGGTTCCAGTTACCGTCGCGCCGCTCAGTCCATTGTGCGCCGAGTTATGTACCGTTACCGTTATTGCCGCCTGCCACGAGTTCTTGGCGCTCGTCGTGGTTGCGTCCAAATCCCCAACATGAGACTGTGGCGGAGGCGGCGCCACCGGGGTCGTCGCTTCGCCGGTGTTCGAGTAGTCAGATGATCCGCCCGCATTGAATGCCCGGACCCGATATGTATAGGTCGTTCCTCCCGAGAGCCCGGTGTTGCTGAAACCAGTAGCCCCCGCTCCCGCCTGACCGATCGGGATGAACGTTGTGCAGCCACTGCCTTCGCAGCGTTCGATCTCGAATCCGGTTTCGTTGCTGGAGTTATCCGACCAGTTCAGGTTGATTTGACTGACGGAGATCGGCGTTGCGACGAGATTACTGGGCGCCAACGGCGCAGGCGGAGGCGGCGGTGTGCCGAAGGCACCGTCGATCACCAGCGCGAACGGCTGGGGACCGCTCGGAACGTTGAAACCTCGCACCTCCACCGTCCAACTGCCGCTGGCTGCGGATTGCACATAGACGTTTTCCAGGTTGTTCGTGCGATCGGCGACGCCTACTGGCTGTGACCAACCGCTCGCGAACACGTTCCCGAGATATCGCGTGCCATCAGGTGCCGTCACGATCAGATCGAGGTCGTTGACCAGGTTCTTGGAGGCGGAGGTCGTCGACGGGTAGTCGCTCCATGCGAGCGTGACCTTGAAGGGCGAGCCGGCTGTGGCGAGCGGGTAGGTGTATGTCGCGCTGATGTTCGTGGTGAGCGTCGGGCCGTCGACGAACTGACGGGTGCCGTCGGTGGCGGCAGCGAGATCGACTCGTCCCCACCCTTCATGACGGTTTGGAATCGGATTCGCGTTGTCGCTGAAGCCGTCGTTGTTCTCGTCGAGTAGATCGATCGCGGAGTTCACAAGTGTCGCTTTGACCAGGGCTGCGCTGGCCGAATGTCCCGCGGTCTTCTGGTAGAAATCGCGAACGACCGCAGCACCGCCAGCGACCAGCGGGTTCGACATGGATGTGCCACCCATGTACTTGTAGTACGAATTGAGCGGGAATCCCCATCCGTCATATTGATACGCGCCGTTCTGCGGGTTTGGGGATGCATCGTACTGTTGCTGGAATGTGTCCGCGAATCCTGACAGCACCCAGGTGCCAGGGGCCACGACATCCGGTTTGATGCGGCCGTCGTCGGCGGGACCGCGGCTGCTGAAGGCAGCCATTTGATCGGCATTTCCCGCGCTTGGATCGTCCTTGATGGGGTTGGCGGGGTAGTCGATCGGCCATCCAGCCCCGTATGTGAACAACGTGTTCTGTCCGCCTTGTGCCGCGCAGTTCGTGTAGGTCAGAGCGGTATCGCAGGACCACTGTCCGGCCCGATCGTTTTCGCTCGCGCCAACACTGATGACGTTCTTCGCGGTTGCGGGCGAGCCGATCGAGCCGGCGTCGATGATGCCGTCACCGTTCGCATCGACGCCCGCATTGCCCGCGGAGAACGTGATGGCCATGTCGCGATGGCTCCAGACGAACTCGTCGGCGTTGACGCTGTCGCTGGTGTACGAACCGGCGGCGTCACTGCCCCAGGAATTGGAGTGGATGCGCGCGCCGTTGTTGTAGCCCTGGAGGAAGAGCTCGCGGATATCGGATGGAAGACCGACGAGGTAATAGCCGTCTGACAGCCCATAGAACGCTTTACAGAAGTTTGAAATGGTCGCCCAGTTTTCCACGGCCTGGAAGATGAGATGCGCCGCCGGAGCAGTACCGCGGCCCTCGCCGCTTGGACCGCCGGCGCCGAGTATCGATGTCGTCGTGTGCGTCCCGTGCCCACTGTCGACGTCGACGGCTCCGTCATTGGTGATACTCGAGAAACATCCACCGGCGGCACCGGGCCAGTTGAAGATCCCGGTGATGCGGCCCGACGGAATGTCGATGAAAGCCGTCGCGGCTGTTCCATTACCGAGGCCAGTGTCGGCCACAGCGACCGTCTGCGTCGATCCGTCGAACCCGTGACTGTTGGCGACCGTGGCCCCCATAATTGCGCCGCCGCCGTACTCGTTGTTCTTCTTTCGCAGAAGCAGATTCTCGACACTCGCGACGTCGAGCACGTGCGCGATCGCATCAAGCTGCGCCGAGGTCGCGGTCACCGCGAGCAACAATCCGTCGCGGTTCTGAATCAGCGCGCCAGTTGCGGCAATTGACGCTTGTGCTGCCGCCGCGTCCGCGCCGCGTTCGATTCGGACCGTGTACGGTCGCGCCCCATTGCGTGTCACGTGGGGACCGAGTTTGTATGCGGGGTGGAACAGACCGACCCAAACCACGGATGCCAGCCGGCCGACCTGCGCCGCTTGTGTGGGCGTCATGCGGACCTTGAACGCGAAGTCCGGTACGTAATCAAGGATGTCGACGCCGGCGGCTGCGAGATCAGTTTTCCACGATTCGAGGACAGGACCCTCGAATTGCACCAGGTAGTAGCCGCGCTGGTTGGTCCCGTATCCAGCGATCGTCAGGCCGGGAGGAATATTCGGCTCCTCGCCACGCGTTGGCGTGAACGTGGTTGCCTTCAGGCGAATTGGAGATTGTCCTCGGCTCTGCGGCGGACCTTGCTGCGCAGTCAGCATGACCGTTGCGGTGGCGACCGCAACCGCGGCAATCAGGGCACTCGGAAGGCGTTTGGGCACGAGGCTACTCCTGCTGTTGGATCAGGGACGAACCGCGGGACACACAAATCAGGTGCCGCTGCCTCGATGCCGCCCGTTTTAAGGGATTTCGGTGGTCAGTCGCTCAGAAGTCATTCGAAAGGGTGACTTTGGTTACGGTCCGGTCGGACAGAAGGCTCCAAAATCAGAAATTCCTCAGCGCTCTTACCGGGTCGATGCGCATGGCTCGCCGAGCCGGGACGGCGCAGGCGAGTACACCGACAAGCATCATGGCCGTCGACACCGCAATCCATGTCGCTGGGTCGGTCGCTTCGACCCCGAAGAGGAGATTCCGCACGAAACGCACCGCGACCACTGCGCATGCAAGTCCTAACACGCCGCCGACGGCGACGAGCCGCAGGCCGCGCAGGACGATCATCTGGAGAATCGATACAGGGCTGGCGCCGAGCGCGAGCCTGACGCCGATTTCGGTTGTGCGCTGACGCGTGGCGTATGCCATCACGCCGTACAGTCCCACAGCCGCGAGCAATAGCGCGATGCCACTCAGCCCGCCGACGAACTTCACCATCGTTCGTTCTGCGATCAGCGAGCGGCTGAATTCGTCCTCGAGCCGGCGCGGTCTCACGAGCGCGATGCGCGGGTCCACGTCGCTGATGGCTCGCCGCACCGCGGGCAGTACTGCCATGGGATCGCCTACGGTACGCACGTGCAGACCGACCGCCGCCTCGTAGTTCTGTGACAGCGGGAGGTAATAGACGGGGAGTACCTGCCGGTCCGTCGTCCTGCGGTAAACCGTGTCGGGCACCACGCCTACCACGACGAGCGGTGTCGAAGATTCCAGCGTCTTGCCGATGGGGTCGGCATTCGGCCACAGACGATTCGCGAGCGACCGGCTCACGATAGCGACGCGGGTGGCGGCCGGGAGATCGGTCCTCTGAAAGTTGCGACCGATGACTATCGGAATGCCCATGGCATCGAGATACTTGTCGCTGACGACATTCACGCGCGCCGGAATCGCATTGCTTCGATCGCGTTGCACCGGCCGGCCGTCAATGCTGACCGCCCCGGTCCGCGACGCTCCACTCAGGACGGTGACGCGCGCCGCGCCCGCGGCCACGACTCCTGGCAGCGCGTTCACGCGATCCAGCACGTCAGCGTAAAAGGCTTGCGCCGCAGGCGGCTGGTAGCGATCGCCTGGCTCGATTGTCGCCAGGAGCATGCGGTCGATGTTGTAACCGAGGTCGATGGCGTAGGCCTGCTGCAGCGTTCGCAGGAAGAGTCCGGCACCTACAAGCAGGACGAGGCTGAGCGCTACCTGCACGACGACGAAAACGCTTCGCGCACGGGTCGCCCGTACCCCGGATGCGACGGTGCCGCCCTCATCGCGCAACGCGGTTACCGCCTCTGACCGAATTAACTGAACAACAGGCGCCAACCCGAAAACCAAGCCAGCGGTGGCACCAGTCACGAACGTGAACGCCAACACGCGCCGATTGAGGCTGAGATCCATTCCTTCCGGAATGCCGAAGCCGTACAGAATCGGGATTCCCCAATACGCGACGACAAGTGCCGCAGCCGAGCCGATCAGGCCGAGAACGATCGCCTCCGTGAGCCATTGACTCACCAGTTGCCCGCGTCCGGCTCCGATCGCTATCCGAACAGCCACCTCGCGTCGTCGCGTCACCGCGCGCGCCAACAACAGGCTCGCGACGTTGGCGCAGGCGATCAACAGCACCAGCGTCACGGCCACACCAAGGAGACGTAGCAGCGGTCGCGTATTACTGCGCAAACCTGGTCCGTCGCCGAGCCGCATGACCGTTGCGCTGATGTCGCGGTTCGAGTCGGGGTACGCGGTCTGCAATCTGCGACCGACGACGTCGAGCGCCGCCGCTGCGTCAGCTGCCGAGACACCTTCTTTCAGGCGGCCGACCATGCTCAGCCAGCGCACGTCGCGGGCGTGAAGCAACCGCAAGTCCGGGAATCGCTGGCGGAGGGCACCCGCCGAAGGCGGGCGGACTTCCGGCTGCAACGCCATCGGCACCCAAACCTCCGCAACGTCGTCGACGTCTGGCCCGCCAAATCCACGACGCGCGACACCGATTACGTTGTAGAGGTTTCCATTCAGAGAGAGCGATCGGCCGACGACGTTCGGGTCGCCGCCGAGGCGGCGCTGCCAGGTGCCGTAGGAGAGCACGGCGACGCGAACCGGCGAGCCAAGCCGATCATCCTCCGGCTTCAACGTGCGGCCGACAACCGCCGGGACGCCCAGCACGTCGAAGAAGTTGCCGCTCACGACCTGACCGACGATCTGTTCAGGTGTTCCGTTCGTGTCAAGCGTCAGCAGGATGCTGGTGAAGGCGGCCAGTCCGTCGAAGATGTTGCTGTCGCGCAGATCCGCATAATCGGGATACGACGCACTACCGACCTGGTCGCCGGCGGCAGGATTAGCCGTGACTCGTGCCGGGTAAAGCATGTAGGCGTTCACCACCCGATCGGGGTCGGCTACCGGCGGGCGCCGCAGGAGAATCGCGTCGATCGCGCTGTACATCGCCGCGGTTCCGCCGATTCCCAGCGCGAGTGTGATGACAACAACAGCGGTGAAGCCCGGTTCGCGAAGCATCGTGCGAAAGGCGTAGCGGAGGTCGCGACGGAACCCCGTCAACATCGATCCTCCAAACCGGCGCGGCGGTTCGTCCAGATGCGCGCGCAGGGTGTCTGCTGCACGGCTCGCTGGCGAACGGCTCGAGGCGCGAAGCGCCCCGGCCAGTTCCTCCGCCGCGTTGGGCAGCGCCGCGGTCGCTCGCGCCCACGCGGTGTCGTGGTCGAGGCCCGAGCCGACACCGTCGTGATAGAGATCCTCGAGATGCTGCGCCAGCTCCTCGACGATCTCCTCTTCACGAACGACTTTGACAGCGGGAAGGTGTTGGCGCACGTAGCTCCGGAAGTCCATAACCTTTACCTGCCGGTCTCGAGGCCGGCGACCTGTTGCAATGCGCTCAGGAGTTCGCGCCAGGTGCTGCGCTGGTGGGCGAGGACCTTGCGTCCCGCGGCGGTGAGCCGGTAGTACCGCCGCTTACGCTGACCCGCTTTCTCGATCCACTTACCGTCAATCCAGCCGCGCCGTTCCATCCGGTAGAGCATGGGGTAGAGCGAGGCGACGTGGAACCGGAGCACGCCGCCGGACCGGTCGTCGATCAGCTTCGCGATTTCGTAGCCATGGCGAGCGCGGCGCTCGATGGCGGCAAGCACCATCAGCTCGGCGCTCCCACGTTTGACCTCAGTATGTGCGGCCATATATGGCCGCACAATATATCAGATCTGGCGGGCAATCGCACCCGTCGCTACCTCCGTTCCCAGAGCGTTCGCATCGTGAACGGCCGGAGCTGAGAGTCGAAGCCCGACGTACTCGCCGTCATCGTCTTGCCGTCCGCGGCGACTTCATAGGTACCCTCGCCCGCGACCGAGCCGTCCTCGCGCCGCACTTCAGCACGAAGTGTGTTCGCGTGCGGCCGGGTCGTAATGCAACTCAGCCCTGGGAATTGCTCGACCGGGTAAGGCTTGCCGTCCGGAATCAGCTTCTGCGGTCTTTCCACGCAGTGCTGACCTTTCTCATTGGTCCCTTCAGCCAGAAGCAGGTACCCTCCGTCCTGATCGATTTGCCACGTCATCGTGGCCTCGCTTGGCCTGTGGTTGGGCGTAAGCTCCGAACGAGCGGGATTGAGCGCCCAGGGCCCGACGAATGGATCGTGCATGGTGTCCTCCTTACCCGTCCATATGTATGTGCGTGACGGCCTGAAATCCTGAAGCAACGCTTAAGATTTGACTAAGCATGGTGAGTCCGCGCGAGGTCTACGAGTTTGGCGAATTCGTCCTCGATGTAGTCGAGCGGCGGCTGTTGAAATCAGGCGTGGTCGTGCCTCTTGCGCCGAAGGCGCACGACGTGCTGGTCGCGCTCGTCCGGCGCGCCGGCAGGCTGATCACCAAGCGCGAGCTTCTCGATCTCGTCTGGGGTGACGTCGTCGTCGAGGAGGGGGTGCTCGCCGTGTACGTTTCCGCCTTGCGCAAAGCGCTCGCCGGCCCTGACGGGTCCATCGAAACCGTCGCCCGCGCCGGTTATCGCTTCACAGCGGTCGTCGAGCGCAAGCACGCGCAGCTGGAAGCAGTATCAATGAGGTGGCCGATCGGTGTTCTGCCGGCGAACCCGGAAGTCTCTGAACTCATCGGCCGCGGCCGTTCACACCTGATGGCCGCGTCGAGAGTGGATGTTCCGCGCGCGGTCGAAGCGTTTCGCGCGGCGGTGGCGCGCGATCCGCATTACGCAGCGGCCCATGCAGGGCTGGCGGTGGCGCATTGTGCTGAAGCGGAGTTGCGAATCGCCCCGCCCTCGCAAGCCTACGCCGAGGCTCGGGCTTCGGCTCTTCGCGCGCTGGCCATGGAAGATGCCAACGCCGACGCGCAGGTAGCGCTCGGCACGGTATTGTTTCTCAGCGATTGGAACTGGAGCGGCGCGCAGCGGAGCCTCGAGCGCGCGCTTGAATTGAACCCCGATCACACGGAAGGCTGGTTGTTGTACGGGCGGCTGCTCGAAGCCCTGGGACATCTCGCGGAAGGTCTTGCCGCCAAGCAGAAAGCACTCGAACGCAATCCCTCGTCGGCGGCCGTACACCTGCAAATCGCACTCGCGTTTTGGAACCAGCGGCGCTATGACGAGATGATCGCGTGGGCGAACCGGTCGCTCGAACTCGATCCCGCGCATCTGTTGGCGCGCGAGTACCTCGCCGCCGCGTACTTGATGAAGGGAGATGTCGGTCGCCACATGGCTGAGTCTCTCGCCCACGCCCGTGCTTCGGGCGCGCCCGCCTCGCTCATCGCGGAACTGGAACACGTCTACGAGACTGCCGGCCGTCGAGGAGTCGTGCGCTATGCCCTTGGTCTGAATGCGAAGGGACCAGCCATGCAGCTCGCGTTGCTCTTCGGCGAGGTTGGCGATCTCGACGAGGCGTTTCGCCATCTCGACGTGGCGATCGAACGGCGCGATCCCGCCCTCGTGCATCTTGCCGTTGCTCCACAGTGGGATTACCTTCGCGTCGATTCACGGTTCGACGAGCGACTGAAATCCGTTGGATTATTCGTGGCCGCTCAGCGCGCGCGTGAACACGGGTTGGCCCACGAGCCCGGGCGGCGTTTCGAGCACCGCAAACGCACCTGAAATCCTCCGTTCGTGCTTCCGTAGGGGAGGACACATGCTCAACTTTGGTTCATCCACCGCCGTCGATGTCGAAACTTCTGTCGCGCCGAGCGGACGGTGGAACCGAATGACGTGCGTCGCCTTTCGTTTCTGCTTCGTGTACTTCGGCCTTTACGTGCTGACGACCCAGATGCTGGGTGGGCTGCTCGTCATTCCGAACTGGCCGAGCTGGGAGATGCCTTCGCTCGAGGAACTCCCGCCGTTCAAGACGATCGTGACGTGGACCGCGGTCGACGTGTTTGGGATAACCAAGCCACTCGTCATCACCGGCAGCGGCAGCGGCGACAAGACGTTCAATTGGATAGCCGCGTGTTGCCTGCTCGTGATTGCGACAGGGGCAACGGTGGGCTGGTCAGTGCTCGATCGTCAGCGCGCCAACTACGTGACGTTGCACAAATGGTTTCGACTGTTCCTGCGGTTTGCGGCCGGGTCGACGATGCTCGTGTATGGGATGACGAAGGTGATCCCGTTGCAGATGCCGGCGCCAGTTCTCATGCGCCTTGTCGAGCCATTCGGTCACTTCTCACCAATGGGCGTGTTGTGGTCATCGATTGGCGCATCACCTGCGTACGAGAGATTTGCCGGCGCAGCGGAACTGGCTGCCGCGGTGTGTCTCTTCATTCCACGTTTGTCACTCGCCGGCGCAGTGATTCTGCTGCTGGATTCGATTCAGATCTTTACGTTGAACATGACCTACGACGTGCCGGTGAAGCTCTTCTCGTTTCACTTGATCCTGATCTCGCTTGTCCTCCTTGCGCCGGACGCGCGGCGTCTGCTGAACGTGTTCGTCTTCGATCGCCCGGCGCCGCCGTCGCCCCAGCAACCGTTGTTTCTCGGACTACAGGCGCAGCGCATTGGGACGGCCACGCAGCTTGTGTTCGCCGCTTACCTGATCGCGACCAACGTCGTGTCCGCCCGTACAAGCTGGTTCACGTATGGCGGCGGCGCGCCGAAACCAACGCTTTATGGGATTTGGGATGTTGACACGATGACGATCGACGGCGTTGAACGCGCGCCACTCGTCACCGACTACGGCCGCTGGCGGAGAGTCATCGTTCAGAACGCGAACTCGCTCGTGTTCCAACGGATGGATAGCACGTTTGTGTTCTACCCGGCCAAGACAGATGACCCGGCCAGGACGATCACGCTGACGACACTCAGGGATCAGGCCTGGAAAACGCGGCTGACGTTCGATCGGCGCGATGAACGCACGCTGAGGCTGGACGGCGACATGGATGGTCACAAGATCGGCATGTCTTTGCAGCGGTTCGACCACAGCAAACTCCTGCTGCTCAATCGCGGCTTCAATTGGATTCAGGAATATCCATTCAACCGCTGAAACATGGCCTGCCTTCGATCCCCCGGGGAGACGCTGTTGCGGCGTCGCTGTAGTGTCTGGTTTCCTGCCTGAGCGTTGCAACCAGCGATCGATCGTCAGGATTCGGCAGACTTGCAAAGCACGTCCGCCTGCGCTTATGCTCAGCGTGCTTACTAAGAAATCTATATATGGCACGCAGTGACGCGCTCCAGGGCTCCCTCCCGATGCTGATCCTCAAGATCCTCGCCCGGCGAGGGGCAATGCATGGCTACGCGATCACCACGCAGATCGAGACGTTCTCATCCGAGGTGCTGCGCGTCGAGGAAGGATCGCTCTACCCCGCGTTGCACCGGCTCGAAGAGTCGCGGCTGGTCAAGGCGCGATGGGTCGTGACGACGAAGAACCGCCGCGCGCGTGTCTACGAAATCACCGCGGCCGGTCGTCGCCATCTCGAGGCGGAAGAGAAGCGCTGGCGCAAGGTGACACTCGCCGTCGGGCAACTGCTTCAGCGCATCTGACGGGAGGGGAGCATGTCGCGGTGGTCCCGATTCGTGAACGTCCTGCGACCGGGGCGTCTGCAGGACGAACTCGACGACGAGCAGCGGTTTCACATCGAAGCACGCGCTGACGAACTCGAGGCCGAGGGGCTGTCGCGCGCGGACGCACTCGCGCGAGCGTCGCGACAGTTCGGCAACCGCCTGATCCTCCGCGAGACCAGCCGCGACGTAAAGCTGCTTCCCTGGCTCGAGTCCATCTGGCGTGATCTGCGCCTCGGCGCGCGCATGCTGCGCAAGGACGCCGGTGTGTCGGCGGCCGCCGTCATCTCACTCGGTCTGGCGATCGGCGCGTGCGCGGCTGCGTTCTCGCTGATTGATGCGTTGATCCTGCGGGAACTACCGGTCCGTTACCCAGGGCGTCTGGTCTATCTCAGCCGCGCGAGCAATAACCAAGACCTGCGGTTCAGCGCGCTGTACAGCTATCCGCTGCTCAATTGGATGCGCCAGCACGTCTCGCCACACATGGAAGTCTTCAGCATGAGCCACCAGTCCCTGAGACAGGCGATCTTGCCTGACGCCGATGGCGTGGAGGAAAAGCTCCTGAGCCAATTCGTCTCGGGGAACGCGTTCAATGTGCTTGGCGTCATGCCGACGATCGGACGGATGTTGCAGCCTTCGGATGATGTGACTCCCGGCGCGCACCAGGTCGCCGTCGTGAGTCATGCCTTCTGGGTCCGTCGACTTGGCGCGGATCCTGACGTGCTCGGTACGTGGATTCAGGTGGAGCAGCGTCCATACCAGATCGTTGGTGTCGCAGAGCCGGGATTCAGTGGCGCGCAACCCGGAGTCCTGACCGATGTATGGCTGCCCAACATGATGTTCAACCGAGAGTCCCTGGGGGCCCCGAACTGGAACTGGTTACAAGTGTGGGGACGCCTTGCTTCGGGGGAGGCACTCCAGACTGTTCAAGCGATCGCGCAAACGGCTTTCGCGAATTTCGAAGACGATGAATTTATCGGCAAGGATGGCACCCGTGCAGCGGGATCGAGACTGGAGCTCCGCAGTGCCGCCAGCGGCTACTCTCAGGTGCGACAGGAGTTCCAACGTCCACTCCTGACACTTGCGGCGATCGTTGGCCTCGTGCTGCTCATCGCGTGCTCCAACGTCGCCAACCTGTTGCTGGCGCGCGGTGCCGCCCGCATGCGGGAGATGGCATTGCGTGCATCCATTGGCGCCGGCCGAGGCCGTCTGCTGCAGCAGGTTCTGATCGAATCCGCCGTGCTGACTCTCACCGCAACGGCCCTTGCTCTTGCGCTCTCGCGCACCGCCGTCCCCTTCATCGTCCGGTTGTTGACGACGAATGAGAATCCGGTCTACCTCGACACGCGCATTGACTGGCGAGTGCTCGGGTTTGTCTCGCTGGTCGGGTGTTTCACCACCGTTCTGTTTGGGATCGTGCCTGCACTTCGTGCATCGGCGGCGGGTCCGGGCGAGGTCGTCGCGCTCGGCGATCGCGGTCACACAGCGAAAGCCGGCGTTGCCCGTTCTCTCGTTGCCGCACAGATCGCGTTCAGCCTGATGATCCTGTTCGTCGCTGCACTGCTGATGCGATCCTTCGATCGGCTGACGGCCGTGAATCTTGGTTTCAGTCCCGACCAGGTGACGCTTCTCACCGTTGAAACGCGCGATCGTCTCGAACCAGAACAAGCGCGTGCGATGGTCCGTCAGTTGTTGGATCGCATGGAGTCGCTGCCGGCAGTCGAAAGCGCGAGCCTGTCCGGCTGGGCGTTGTTCAGGGGTTATTCAAACGGCAATAATGTCGCGCTCCCGGATGGCCGACGAGCACAAACATTCCGGCTCGATGTGTCGCCTCAGTTTTTTCGAACCATGCGGATCGCCGTCCTCGACGGCCGTGAGTTCGAAGCAACGGATAGCAACGCGACGAACCCGATGCCCGTCATCGTCAATGACATGTTTGTCCGCACCTACTTTCATGGCGATCGCGCCGTGGGACAGCGTCTGACGACGACCAGAGGCGGCCGGGCCTTCGCGTATCACATCGTTGGTGTGGTTGCGGGCACTCACGATGGGTCAGTCCGCGGTGAAATGAACCCGTTCCTCTTCACTCCGATTTCCGATCCGGCGGGCACGATTCAGATCCGCTCGCAGGTTGATCCCAAGACCCTGGTCGATCGTGTGCGACAGGAGTTGCCGCGGATTCATCCGTCGCTCAGGCTCGTCGACGTCACGCTTCAAACGTCGCTGGTGGGGAACACGCTATTGCGCGAGCGCCTGCTCGCCGTCCTCTCCGGGTTCTTTGCCGCTCTCGGGCTCGTCCTCGCGGCCGTGGGACTCTACGGGGTCCTTAGCTACGCCGTCGTCCGCCGAACGCGCGAGATCGGCATTCGCCTGGCGCTTGGCGCGCAGGCTGGTGCCGTTGTTAGAGCCGTCGCCGGCCGGGTTGCGCTTGCGGTGATGGTCGGCGGCGTTCTCGGGCTTGCCGGCGGTCTGTATTTCGCAAGATTCGTCGAGGCGCTTCTGTTTGAAATCCAGGCGGTCAGTCTTTTGAGCATCGCGCTGCCGCTGTTCTCCCTCCTCATCGTGGCCGCCGTCGCGACGTGGGCTCCTGTGCGGCGCGCGATTCGGGTTGATCCGGCCGAGGCGTTGCGAAACGATTAACGGTGGCAATCTCACTTGGCTCCACAGCGCCGGAGCTAGACTGAAGTGGGGGAAATACGCCTCGTTGCTGCCTCTCGCGGAACGTCTTGTCGCCTGCCCGCCCGATGCGTATGATTTCCGTCTCTCCTCAACAAGTAGGTCACTAGACATGCGAATCGTCAGGATTGGAGTTGTCCTTCTGCTTCTGTCGTCCGTGACCACTGGAGCAGTGGACTTTTTGACCGAGGGCGTCGACAACGGGCGAACTGGCTGGGTGCGCGACGAGAAGATATTCACTCCCGGCAACGTGGGCAGCACGAAGCTGCAATGGAAATTGAAGCTCGAAAGCACGCCGCGCGCGATGCACAACCTGTTTGCGCCGCTCGTGGCCGAGCGCGTGACGACGGCGCAGGGCACTCGCGAACTGGCGGTGGTCGCCGGTGTCTCCGACGATCTGTTTGGCATAGACGTAGCGACCGGCCGTCAGATCTGGCACCGTCACTTCGACAGCACCCTCGCGAATCCTGGGGGGACGAACGATACGTTGTGTCCGGGCGGTCAGACCGCGGTGCCGACCCTAGCGGAGACGTCGCCGGGAAAGTACACCGTGTATGCAGTGTCGTGGGATGGGCGGCTGCGGCAGATCAATCTGGCAGACGGTCAGGATGTCGTCCCGGCTGAGAAGTTCCTCCCGGGGGGCGGCAAGCCGTACGCGCTCAACCTGCACAACGGCGTGATCTACACCGCGACCGCTCAGGGCTGCGGCGGCCTGACGAATGCGTTCTATTCGTACGACCTCGCCTCGCGTCGCGCGAGCGCCTTCATTCCAGCGGGCGGCGGCCTGTGGGGTCGTCGCGGTGCGTCGATCGCTTCGGACGGCACCGTTTATCTCGGCACCGGCGACGCGATGTTCGATCCCGTCAACAAGCGTCTTGGCAACGGCATCGTCGGCGTCAAACTCGACGAGAAGAAACAGCTGCAACTCGCCGATTACTTCGCTGCGCCCAACGCGAACTGGTTGTGGCGACGGGATCTCGATGTCAATACCACGCCGGTCGCGTTCGACTATCGAAATCGCAAGTTTCTCGTCGGCACGAGCAAGGAATGCCGACTGTGGTTACTGGATCGTGAGGCACTCGGCGGCGAGGATCATCGGAGCAGCCTGCATACCACCCCCTTGATCTGCAATGACGCGCAGGCGTTTGACGCGCGCGGCGTCTGGGGCGCGCTGAGCGCGTGGCAGGACGAAAAGAATGCGCAGTGGGTCCTCGTACCGTTCTGGGGGCCCGTGAGCACGCAGTTCAAGGCGCCGATCGAACATGCGCGGCCCAAAGGCGGCGGGGTTGCGGCGTTCAAGCTCGAAGAGCGCGCTGGCAAATGGCAGCTGACCGCGGCATGGCTCTCGCGCGACATGGATCTCGCTGAAGAGGCGGTCATCGCCAATGGCGTCGTGTTCGCCTATGCGGCCGGCGAAGACGCGACGCAAGTGATGCCCGATCGCGGCTGGAACGAACCCGGCGGCTCGGTGTATGGCGGCGGCCTCAGCTCAGGACCGGCGCGGCGGATTCCAACCTCACGTCGCGCCGCGCTATACGCGCTCGACGCGCAGACAGGGAAGGAGCTCTGGTCGAGCGGCACTCAGATCGAATCCTGGAACCACTTCAGCGGTCTGACCGTCGCAAATGGACGTGCCTACATCGCAACGTTCGACGGCACCCTTTATTGCTTTGGTGTGGCGAAATGAGAAAACGAGTCGGTCTGGCTGCAATTCCCGCGATCGTCCTGGTGGGCGGCGTCGTGTTCACGCAACCCGGTCGCGGCGGCTCGCAATGGCTCACCGCGTTCGCCGACGCGCAGCGGACATCGTGGATCCGCGTTGACGACAAAGTGTCTGTGGCGACAATGTCGAAGCCCGGGTTCGACCGTCAGTGGAAATCCAAGCTCGATAACCAGCCGCGCGGATTGAACGGTCTCGCTCAGGGCGTGAGCGCAGCAGGCGTGACGTTGTTCGTGCCGATGACGATTGTCGCAGGCAGCTCAAACAACGTGTACGCGATCGACAACGATACAGGCTACGTCGTCTGGCAGAGGCATTTCGACGCCGTGATGCCGGCGGCGACGCCGCAGTGCCCCGGCGGTATCGCATCGGCTGCGACTCGTATCGTTCGACTTGACGCGTCCGCAACCGCGGGTTCTGCAGGATTGAGTTTCGGTCGTGGTGCGGTCGGTTACCGCAGTCTTCTGGGAGAGCCTGGTGAAGGTGTGCCGCTCGAAGGACGCGGGGCGGGACCCGGTCGGGCGGGCGACGGTGGGGCAGGCGCACGCGGCGCGGGTGGCGCCCCGGGCGCCGCTCGCGGCGGCGGACCGCCCGCACCCGGCGGCGGGCGCGGCGGTCAACAGGTCGATCGGATTCCGGGCGCGCCGCCAGTCGAACAGGGCGGCGGCTTCGGTATGTTGTTTCGACCATCCGGTGTTGCCTATGTGATTTCCAGCGACGGCATGTTGCACGTCGTCGGTCTCCCGTCGGGCAAGGACATTCAGCGGCCGGCGGCATTCCTTCCTGCCAACGCGCGCTGGTCTGCCCCCATTGCGGTCGGCACCACGTTGTATGCCGCGACGATAGGAGAATGCGCCGGCGTGCCAAGCGGAGTGTGGGCGATCGATCTCGATAGCGAGACGAAACCGGTGGTGTCCTGGAAAACAAACGGCGGCCCGGTGGTCGGGGCCGTGGCGTTCACTTCTGATAACACACTCATCGCATCGATCGGCGCCGGACGGGCGAGCGGAGACGGGAAAGCAAATGCCATCGTCGCGCTCGATCCGAAGACACTGACGGTGAAGGACTGGTTCACACAACCAACCACTGAGTTTGTGACCGGTCCGACGATCATCGAACACAACGGCAAGCAAGTCGTTGCAGCGGCAACGAAAGATGGACGCGTGGTGCTGCTCGACGTCGCGTCGCTTGGTGGACAGAATCACTCGACGGCGTTGTTCGTGTCGAAGCCGTTCGTCGCGAAGGGAGGTTCGGTTAACGCCGATGCGCTCGCGGCCTGGCAGCAGTCTGCCGTCTCCGGCGCGGCCGCACCACCCGCGGGCGCGACATCCGCGGCATCGGCGATAGGATCGACATGGATCCTGGTTCCAGTCTCAGGCGCATTGGCGGCAGGACTCTCGCCGACCAATGGTCCGGTTTCGGCCGGAGCAGTGGTCGCGACGAAACTGTCCGATGCTGGCGGTTTGGTTTCGCTCGAACCAGCCTGGGTTTCTCACAACTTGTCAGCGCCAGGGACGCCACTCATCGTAAACGGCGTTGTGTTCACTCTCGCGTCGGGCGCCCCGACAACGCCAACCGGTCGGGGCACTGCCGCCGTGCTCCATGCGTACGATGGGGCCACCGGAAAACGCTTTTGGAACAGCGGGACGGCGATGACAGATTTTGCCTCGCCCGGGAGTTTTTGGAGCAACGGCGGACAGGTGTACGTCGGAACCCACGACGGAACGCTCTACGCGTTCGGGTTCAACGACGAGCGCCGTCCAACAACCGGCCAGTGATCGAGTCGCCCGTCTACGCCAAGGCTCCGGCGAGGTTCCGCCTTGGCGCCTCGCGCCAAGGCGGAAGCGTGGGGTAGGAATGTCAACGCGCCCTGGTGTTTTCAATGCTGCCACGTATTTTGTCGATCGGCATTTAACCGAAGGTCGTGGCGATGCGATTGCGATTGAGTGCGGAGAACGATACATCTCGTACTCGACCCTGCATGAGAACGTCAATCGCATAGGCTCCGCGTTTCGGCACGAACTGGGGGTTCGTCCCGAAGAGCGTGTCGTCCTGTTGATGCTTGATTCCCCGGAGATGGTGTACAGCTTCTTCGGCGCGATCAAGATCGGCGCCGTCCCAATTCCCACCAATACCCTATGGACCGCCGCTGATTACGAGTACGTCCTGAACGATTCACGTGCGCGCGTGATGGTTTTGAGCGCGTCGCTCCGCTCGCGTGTGGCCGACGCGCTGCGCCGATGCCCGTGGGTCCAACACGTCGTCGTCGCCGACGCGGATCAAGACGATGAAACGATTGCGTTCGATGATCTGATCGAGGCGGCGTCACCTGATCTCATAGCCGAGTCAACGAGTCGCGACGCACCCGCGTTCTGGCTGTATTCCTCCGGCAGCACGGGCCGGCCGAAAGCCTGTGTCCACCTGCAGCACGATATGGTCGTCTGTGCTGACAACTACGCGCGTGGCGTGCTGGGCATTAGATCCGCGGACCGCTGCTTCAGCGTCGCCAGGCTGTTCTTTGCCTACGGTCTTGGCAACGCGATGTACTTTCCCTTCTCCGTGGGTGCGACGAGTATCCTTTCGCCCGGACCGACGAGTCCGCAGGCCGTGTATCAAGTGATCGAGCAGTATCGTCCGACGCTCTTCTTCTCCGTTCCGACGCATTACGCGATGATGCTGGCGCACCACGACACCAATCGCGAGTTCGACCTGTCGAGCATTCGATTCGCGGTGTCGGCTGGCGAGGCGCTTCCGGCTGCCGTCTTCAAGCGGTTCAAGGAACGATTCGACCTGGAGATCCTCGACGGGATCGGATCGACCGAGGTGCTGCACATCTTTATTTCAAACACGGCGAACCAGATCCGTCCTGGCTCGAGCGGTGTGCTCGTGCCGGGGTATGAAGCCAGACTCGTGGACGACAACGAAATGCCAGTCGCCGTCGGCGAGATTGGCAACTTGCTGATTCGCGGTGATTCGACGTGTGCGTATTACTGGAATCGTCACGAACAGACGAAGGAAACCATCGCCGGTCACTGGATTCGCACTGGCGATCACTACTATCACGACGAGGATGGATTCTTCTGGTTTGCTGGACGTTCCGACGACATGTTGAAAGTCGGAGGGATCTGGGTCAGCCCGATCGAACTGGAGCATGCGCTGCTCGAACATGCGTCCGTCCGGGCTTGTGGCGTAACCGGTCGCGCCGACCGCGATGGTTTGATCAAGCCAGTCGCGTTTGTCGTAGCAAAGGTGCCGGATCCGGGGGGCGAACTCGCGGCGGAGCTGCAGCAGTTCGCAACGGAGCGGCTGGCCGCGTACAAGCGGCCTCGCTGGATCGAGTTCGTCGACTCGCTGCCGACGACGGCGACGGGGAAACTGCAGCGGTACAAGTTGCGAGAGCTGGTGCAGTCAGCTACTTGATAACCCGCAATCCGGTTGGTGGAGTTGGCGCCATCGCTGTCGACGGATATAGCGAGAGGACACCAGCGATGTCATCCGCATCGAGTGACCGCGCCTGCTGACTGCACGTCGAGATCGAGGGATACATCGTCGCGGTGGCCACGGCCGAGTGCCCGAGTCCGAGCGCGTGTCCGAATTCGTGCGTCGCGACGTCTTCGATGTAGAAGCCTCCCGAGCAGCCGCTCGATCCGGTGAAGAACAGAAAGTTCGCGTCCCAGAACACGATGTCGGCATCGATCATTCGTGTCCCTGAGAACCAGCTATAGGTCGTGGCCAGGGCGGAGCCGCTCGACGCATTCCGGAACATGATCAGGTTGATGCCGTCGTTGGTATTCGTTGCCTGCGTACTGAACCCGGCAAAAGCGAATGCGAACGATGCGCCTGACTGCTGCGGCCACGCCGTGGCGGCGGTTCGGATCGCTGGCTCGATCGCCGTCGTTGCCACGTCCATGTTCGCGGTATTGATGTAGTACGGAACCACTGGCTGCTGCCAACTGTAGCCAAGGACGCCGTACGCGCCGACACGGCCGGGCGTGATCGTCGCGATCGCGATCGACGCTGTGACGGTTGCGAGAAGCGGTTTGATTTTCACGGCTGGCGCGACGCTCCTGCGCGAACTTCCCGACGGACCTGATCGAGCGTCATGCCGCTTCCACGGACGCGCCCGGCATTATCAAGCTTCTGCAGTCCAAGTCCTCTTCGGTGCGGAATCAGTCCACCTCGGCGATTGTGCTGGACATAAAAGACCGCGCGATCGCCGGTCACAAACGTGTCGAGATCCGAAACGCGAAGCGTGAGGCTGCCGATCGTGCCCCCTTCGACCTCGACGTCGATCGCTGGTTGCGACGATCCCTTCAAACTTTCGTCGACGATCACGTGGAGGACGGAAACGATCAGTCGATCGCCGAAGTCGTTCTCGCGCCAGACCGGTGTCACCGAAGAGACACGTCCGACGACGACCTGTTCGGCTCCTCTAGCGCGATCCGCTACGGGGACAACCTGCTGAGCCGTCGCGACTGCTGGTACCGCTGCGACACTCAGAACAGCGGCCATCGCAGCGCGAAGGCAGGCTTGGACCTGACCTGGAGGCATTCCGGTGGCATGGTCAATTTCAATGCCGGCCGGGCAGGTTGAACTGGGATTTATAAACGCTGGAACGGCAGGGGTTATCGCGCCGTCCCCCCCTTCCGATGGGGCGGCCGCCGTAGCAGCTTTTGACGCCGGCTTACACTTTTTTCCTGGTCGGCGCGAGCAGCGGGTTCCTACGATTGCACGGGTCGGGTGACTCCCAGCTTCGCCATCCGTGTCTCGAGCGTCGTGGGCTTCAATCCGAGTCGTTCGGCTGCGCCACCGGCGCCGCGGATCCGCCAGTTCGTACTCTGGAGCGTCGCGCGAATGTGTTCGATCTGTACATTCCTGAGAGTCAGTGACGGCTGGAAGCGCGGCGACGGCCTCGGTTGCGGCATCGCGATCGTCAACTGCGGACCCTTGGCGAGGATGACCGCGCGTTCGATCACATTTCGCAGCTCGCGCACGTTGCCAGGCCAGTGATAGCGCTCCATCTCCCGGATCGATTCAACGGAAATCGACTCAATCGACTTGTCGAGGGACTTCGAGAATTCGCGAACGCACTGCCACGCCAGTGGACCAACGTCTTCAACCCGGTCGCGGAGAGGCGGGATCTCGATCGGAAACACGTTCAACCGATAGTACAAGTCTTCGCGGAATCTTCCTTCGGCGACGGCCTTTTCGAGGTCGCGGTTGGTCGCCGCGATGATCCGCACGTTAACCTTGACCGGCTGGGTACTCCCCAACCGTTCAATAACCTGATCCTGAAGAACTCGAAGCAGCTTGACCTGCACATCGGCCGATAATTCACCGATCTCGTCGAGAAACAATGTCGATTGGTCCGCCGCCTCGAATCGTCCGATCTGGCGGCCGACCGCGCCGGTGTAGGCACCGCGCTCGTGGCCGAATAGTTCGCTTTCGATCAGCGTGGTCGGGATCGCGGCGCAGCTCACGCGAATCATCGGGCGATGACGGCGTGGACTCAACTCGTGAATCGTGTTGGCCAGGACTTCCTTTCCCACACCGGTTTCTCCGAGCAGGAGCACCGTCGAAGGCAGCGGGGCAACCTGTTCGGCCTGCTGCAGCGCGCGTCGAATTGCCGGCGACTCCCAAACGCTTTCACTCGTGGCCGGGGGCCGCACATCGGTCGTCTTCCGCGCCGACATGTCGTGCATGCGGGGGAACGTGCGAGCGGACGCGCCCCAGGGCATCCGATCGGACGAATCGTTGACCATGAGTTCGCTACCTCGTGCAAACATCGGTGTGCCCCTTCCTCTGCGCGATGGTTTCGGCCGATCTCCGCATCGCGCTGCGGAGCGTTTCCGAGGGGACTTCCCCGAAAGCTTCCTTGTAGGTGGCGGCGAAGCGTCCAAGTTCGTAGAACCCGTACCTGGTCGCGGCGCCGGTGACACTGATGGACGCCGACTCGCTGCCGCTCAAGATGCTGTGCACGTGCTTCAACCGCTCCGCCACCATCCACTGTTTAGGACTCATGCCATGGACACAATAGAACGCGTCACGAAGGCCTCGTTCGCTGATACGGGCGATGCGACTGAGTGTGGAGACGCGCATCGGCAAATCGATATGCGCGCGAAGGTACGCTTCGACTCGTTCGACGGTCTCACGGCGCGCTCTCGTCGCTCCGGAGGTTTGAGTAGGCGTTCTCGGGTTGTGTCCCATGGCTGAATACCGTATGACTCACGCAAAACCGCGAGAACTGATGGATCTGACAGGGTCGACTGGCAAAACTGACAGGCAGGCGCGGAACCTTTACTAGGGGCTCCCAATCTGACAAGATCAAGGCCCACCGCATCGCATCTTGGCCGGGGAGGCATTCGCTTGAAGGCGTTCGTGGTCGTCGCCTTGCTCGTCGGCGGCCCGACAGCCGCATCCGCCCAGCCGGCAATCGCCGGTCTGGTTAGAAGTCCCGCCGGCGAGGTGTTGCCGGGTGTGCTCGTCGAGGCCAGCAGCCCCGCTCTCATCGAGACGACGCGCTCGGTGGTCACGGACGGAAACGGTCGCTATCGCATCGAAGATCTCCGGCCAGGCACGTACAAAGTACGGTTCACGCTCGCCGGCTGGACCCCCTTTGAACAGAACGGCATCGAACTCAGTGGCTCGCTCACGGCAACGGTCAACGCGCAGCTAGGTGTCCTGGGACTGACCGACGCAATTACTGTCACGGCCGAGACGCCGCTTGTCGACGTTCATGCCCCGCGCAGCGAAGTGACGCTGAGCGGCGAGGTCGTCAAATCCGTTCCCACGATTCGCACCTACAACGCGCTCGTCGGACTGATCCCTGGCGTGGTGACGAACGTCAACGATGTCATAACCTCCACGCAGACGACCTCCTTTCCAATTCACGGTGGGCGTACGAACGAGGGTCGTCTTCTCCTTGATGGGCTCAACGTCGGCAGCCCGCCGTCGGGAAATTCGGCGACCAGCTATGTGGTGGATGTTGGGGATGCGCAGGAAGTAACGTTTGCCGCCGGTGGCCTCGGCGAGGCGGAAACCGCCGGGCTCCTGATGAACATCATTCCCAAGGCCGGCGGCAACACGACCACCGGGTCGTTCTTCGCCAGCGGCACGGGGGAACGTTTACAGTCTAACAACCTGACACCGGAACTCGAGCGTCAGGGACTGGTCTCCACTCCTTTGAGGAAGGTCTACGATTTTTCAGGCACCCTCGGGGGACCGATTGCCCGTAACCGCGTCTGGTATTTCGTCAACGGCCACACCGGCGGCAATACGAAACCAAGTGCCAACGTTTACTACAACCTGCATGCGGGCGATCCTGCTAAATGGCTCTATGCGCCGGATCCGGCACGTCGCGAGTACTCAGATCGAACGTTTGAGAACGCGAGCGCGCGAGTGACGTGGCAGGTAACACCGCGGAACAAGATCGGTGCCTTCTGGGATGCGCAGACACTGTGCCGTACGTGCAGCGGCGCCACGCCCGGCTTGGCGGAGCCACCGCGGATTACGCCGGAGGCGGTGGGTGTCTTGGGGCGGCCATTGCACGTGACGCAGGCAACCTGGGTTTCTCCCGTGAACAACACGTTGCTTTTGGAAGCGGCATTCGGGGGTACCTACTTCGGTGTCGGTAACTTCGAACGCGAACCCAACCCGACCCGCGATCTGATCCGCGTCGCCGAGCAATGCGCAAGCGGCTGCGCGTTGAATGGCAACATCCCAGGGCTGGTGTATCGATCGCAGGACTTCAGCGTCGCGCACACAGGATCGTACTTGTGGAAAGGCTCCGCGTCGTACGTGACCGGCACGCACAGCTTGAAAATCGGGTATCAGCACACCTTCATGACCGACGACCGGACGTGGATGACGAACAATCAGAATCTGACCTACCGGTTCAACAACGGTCAGCCGAATCAGTTGACGCAGTCAATTTCTCCGTGGGTCAACAACGCCCGGGCCGCCTGGGATGGCGTGTTCGTTCAGGAGCAATGGACACACGACCGGGTGACACTGCAAGGGGCGCTGCGTTTCGATCGCGCCCGCAGCTGGTTCCCGGCGCAGACGGAAGGACCGTCCCGGTTTCTGCCGACAGCCATCCTGATTCCCGAAACGCGCGGCGTCGACAGCTACAAGGACATTACGCCAAGGCTCGGCGCGGCGGTCGATCTTTTCGGCGACGGCCGGACCGCACTGAAGGTCAACTTCGGCAAGTATCTCGAAGGCGTTGGCATCTCCGGTAACTATGCGAACACGAATCCTTCGCTTCGGATGCCGCAGACGACGAGTGTGTTCGGCACGGCAGGTGTGACCCGATCGTGGATCGATGCGAACAGCAATTTTGCGCCAGACTGTGACCTCATCAATCCTGCGGCCCAGGACCTTCGATCGAGCGGCGGAGATCTTTGCGGAGTGATGTCGAACACCGACTTCGGCAAGAACATTTTGACCAATGCCTTCGATCCGGGAGTCCTCAACGGGTGGGGAGTGCGGCCGTCCGATTGGACATTTGCCGCCTCGCTCGAGCATCAGATCTTTGCTCGCGCCTCGGCGAGCGTGACCTACACCCGCCGGTCCTTTCATCAGTTCTTCGCCGTCGACAACGTTCTTCTGACGCCGGCCGACTTCACGTCCTTCAGTGTAACCGCGCCGCTCGACCCGCGGTTGCCAGGCGGCGGCGGTTACACAATCGATGGTTTGTACGATGTCGTTCCCGACAAAGCGGGACAAGTGAGCAACCTGGTGACCGATTCGGCAAACTACGGGCGGTGGAGCCAGTATTTCAACGGCATCGATGTTGGCTTCAACGTGCGGGGGGAGCGTTTCACCATTGCGGCCGGCACCAGCACCGGCCAGACGGTCGCGGACAATTGCAACGTGCGCGCACATTTGCCGGAACTCTCGACGACTACCACCGGCACCAGCACGTTCGGTGCCGGGCTGAACAACTCCGGCGTCACCCCGCTCAGTCCCTACTGTCATGTGGCCTACGGTGTCCTTACACAGTTCAAGGGGCTCTCCTCGTATCTCGTGCCGAAGATCGAGGTTCAGCTCGCGGCGACGTATCAGAGCAAACCTGGCGTCATGGTGGCGGCGAACTATGCCATCCCAAACGATGTCGTGGCTCCGTCGCTCGGCCGAAACCTGTCGGGGAATGCGCAGAATGTTACCGTCAATCTTGTGCCCGCCGGCACGATGTACGGCGACCGGCTCAACGAGCTCGACCTGCGCATCGCCAAGGTGCTGAAGATCGGCGGGCCCCGTTCAACGCTTGGCCTCGAGGTTTACAATGCGCTCAACTCGAGCGCGGTGCTGGCACATAACACAGCGTATGTGCCCAATGGCCCTTGGCTGCAGCCGATGGCGGTCATGACCCCGCGCCTCTTCAAGTTCACGCTTGGCATCGACTTCTAAATGACGGCATCACGCCGCCAGCTTCCGATCGCCCGTGCACTCCTGATCGCGACTGCGATGCAGACGCTGGGGCTCGTCGCGCTCGGATGGGCCGACGAGCGCCAGAAACAAGTACTCGTGCTCTATTCGACGAGACGAGACGCACAGATCGCGGTGCTTGGCGAGCGAGATCTGCCACAACTTCTGGACGCCAGTGTGCCCGAGGGGGTGGATTACTACTCCGAGTACATCGATCAGGTGAGATTCACACAGGCCGACTACCAGTCCGCCTTTCGAGACTTTCTGAAACGGAAGTACAAGCCACAGCGGTTCGATCTCGTGGTTGCGATGGGAGACCTGCCGCTCCAATTCGTCGAGGCGAACCGCGAGAGTCTGTTTACCGAATCCCCGGTCGTCTTCTATTCGAACGAGCCCCCGCCACGTCCAGTGGCAAACGCAACCGGGATCATCGTTCGAGTGAATCTCACCGGCACGCTGTCGCTGGCCACCCAGCTTCAACCGGATGTCCATCAGGTATTCGTCGTGACCGGGTCCGGGGAGGGGGACAAGATTTACGAAACCACGGCGCGATCGCAGTTCCAGGCGTTCGAACCGCAACTGTCATTCACTTACCTGACCGGATTGCCGACGCGAGAACTCGAGGCCCGGCTCGCGTCTCTTCCAAAGCATTCGATCGTGTACTACTTGGTGGCGAATCGCGACGGCGACGGCCAGAACTTTCATCCTCTCGAGTACGTGGAACGGATCGCAGCAGCGGCCAACGCGCCGACCTATTCATGGATCGATTCGACGATCAATCGGGGCGTTGTGGGGGGCAACCTCAAGGATCTGCAACGGCAGACACACGCGGTCGGAGAACTGGCAGTACGCGTCCTTCGTGGCGAACGCGCTGACAGTATTCCCGTCTCGTCGCCAGACTTGAACGAGAATGAGGTCGATTGGCGGCAGTTGCGCCGGTGGGGGCTCAGCGACGCGCGCCTTCCCAAAGGGACGATCGTGAGATTCCGGGAGCCCACAGCCTGGGACCGGTACAAGTTCTACATCGTCGGCGCCGCTGCGGTTGTCCTGGCGCAGACGATGTTGATCGCCGGTCTGCTGGTGCAACGCGCTCGAAGACGACAGGCCGAAGAGCAGGTGCGTGCCAGCCAGGGCGAGCTACAGAAGAGCTACGCTCGCATCCACGATCTCGGGGCGCGTCTGCTCGATGCGCAGGATGGCGAGCGCGCACGCATCGCGCGAGAGCTGCACGACGATGTGAGTCAACAGATGGCGCTGCTCGAGATCGATCTGGAGTTGCTCGGTCAGGCCGTGCCAATGAGCGAGGAAGATCTTGCGCAAGGGACGCTGCGCCGGGCACGTGACGTTGCCAAGAGCGTGCACGATCTCTCGCATCGGCTGCATCCTGCCAAGCTGCGCCTGATTGGTCTCGTCGCGGCGCTCAATGGGCTGCAGCGTGAGTTGTCGCAACCGGACCTGGCCATTACCTTTACGCACGAGAATGTCCCTGCCACGCTTTCACCAGAGATCACGTTGTGCGTATTTCGCGTCGTTCAGGAAGCGCTGCAGAACGCGATCAAGTACAGCCGCGCGCGGCATGTTTCCGTGCATCTGTTGGGCACCCCGGCGGCACTCACCCTCCTCATCGCCGATGACGGTGTGGGGTTCGACGTCGAGAAGGGCTGGGGGAAAGGTCTGGGTCTGATCAGCATCAGTGAACGGCTGGACGGGATCGGTGGCGCAGTCCGGATCCGCTCTACCCCCGGCGCCGGTACCCGGCTCGAGATCACAATTCCTCCGCGACCAGCGGCTGCCGCCGAGTCGGTCGCCGTTTCACCTTTCGCTGCCGATTCTGCATAGCCGTCCGGATCATCGGACCGGTATCTTGTGTTGTCGGACAGCTGCGACGGCGGAGGTTGACGTTGTCGAAGGCGAAACAGGAGTACATTAAGGCGCCGTATGGGAAAGCCTCGAGTTCTCCTCGCCGACGATCACGCGCTGATTCTTGGCGCTTTCGAGAAGTTGCTCGCCGGCGAGTGCGACATCGTCGGCCAGGTTGGCGACGGTCGCGCGCTCGTCGCGGCGGTCGAGACGTTGAACCCTGACGTTGTCGTGCTCGACATCTCCATGCCCCTTCTCAACGGGCTCGACGCCGGACGCCAGATCAAACAGAAGTCGCGCAACGTGAAGTTGGTGTACCTGACGATGAACGAGGATCCCGATTTGGCGGCGGAAGCATTTCGAGCCGGCGCGTCCGGCTATCTCCTCAAGAGTTCAGCCGCCTCCGAGTTGACGGCGGCGATCCGCGAAGTGACGCAAGGCCGGTCCTACATTACGCCGCTCGTTGCTGAAGGACTTGTCGAGGCGCTTCAGCAAGCACCCGATCGGAAGCCTGGAGTGGACCTTACGCCTCGTCAACGTGAGGTGTTGCAACTGCTGGCCGAGGGACGTTCGATGAAGGAGGTCGCGGCGCTGCTCAACCTGACAGCGCGGACCGTTGCGTTTCACAAGTATCAAATGATGGAACAACTCAAGGTGAAGTCGACCGCCGAGCTGATTCAATATGCCGTTAAGCACCACATCGTCTGAGCCGGCTCGCGTTCTCCTTGTTGATGACAACGAAGCGATGCTGGCGCGGGCAGCTGCCGCGCTGAAGTACAGTTGTCTCGTCGTCGGATCGGTGAAAGACAGTCGCAAGGCACTCGAAGCCGCACTTTTGATGAAGCCTGACGTCATCGTTCTGGACATCTCCATGCCCGGACTGAGCGGCCTCGAGGTCGCGTCGCGCCTGCGTGAAGCCGGATCGAACGCGGCGTTGGTGTTCCTCACCGTTCATGACGAGGAGGACATTATCCTGGCCGCGAAGGCCGCGGGAGCCATGGGCTATGTGGTGAAGCCGCGGCTCGGATCCGACTTGATGCTCGCCGTGCAGGAAGCGCGCGCCGGTCGCCCATTCGTCTCGCCGTTGCGTTAGACGATCTCGAGCAGTTCCCGGCAAGTCAGGCGCAGCACATCAATCACGGCCGCGGGCACATCGGTGATCACCGCGTCCTTCCCCTGGCATAGGCACACTGTCAGAAGGACTTTCGAAACGGCGAACCATTTGCCTTCGGATTCGACACTCGCCAAAAATCGCCCTTCCTTTCGATCGCTCAGAATCTGACTTCTGGGAAACGCCGTCGCGCCAGTCGCGAGTGCCCGTTTCAGGTCTGATGTCACGCAGTGTTCCTGTGCGCTGACCGCATTGGCTACGAAGTCGTGCGCTGCCTGCGCCACGTGACCTTCCTGAACGACGAACAGTCGCGCGCGGTGGAGGCCAGATGCATTCAGCGCATCGCCGTGGCTCGCGCGCGCGTCGAGCGCGGTCATCAGTCGACTGAAGATCTTTGCGGCCCACTCCGTGGAATGTTCGAATCGTGCGCGTTCCGCGCTGTGACGTGGAAGCGCCTCCCACTCTCGCGCCTTCGAAAGTTTGCCTTCGAGTGAACCATCGCTGGAGAACATGTCTTCGAGAGTCAGAGACGACGTGTTCTGTGAGACTAACCGGCTGATCGCCATATTCGACAGGATGTCTCCGCAGAAGCCGTAGACGATGCCGAATGGAGAGTAGAGGCCGCAGGAAGGCTCGAGGCGTGAGGCGTCCTCTTTCAGCTGCGTTGCGAGAGCGCCAATCAACTCGCGGTACCTGGACAGCATGTGAAGATGGCTGCTGCCAAACGCGCTGTATGCTGCGCGGCCATCTTCACGCTCGATGAATACCTCCTCGATCATCGCCGCTGGCCCAAGCAGGTCGAAACGAGTCAGCAACAATTCTGGATCAGCGGAGAGGCCTTGCAGGATGGCATTCGACAACGTCCACCGATTCTCCTGGGCATCCGTCGCACACGCAATTCTGTACGCGTCGAGCAACGGCACGAGATCGCGAAGCAACAGAGCAACATCCATCGAATTCGAATTGCGAGTGACAGAGAGAACCTCGAGATCGTCGATTGGACGTCGTGACTCGCGTGCTCGATAGCGCAGCTGCGAGCGCAGATGGCCACCAGCCAGCACTGCGCCGGCACGATGGATCTCCAGCCGTTCGTCGTCTTCGAACGATCGAGAGATGTGGTTGGCGATGATGAAGTAGGGCTGGAGGAAGCGCGTCAGTGGGCTCTGGGCCGTCTGTAATAACCAGCGAGTGGTGCGCATGAACACATTTGCGCCGGATTGCCCGTTGAGACGGTCGAGCAGATCCTGGATTTCGCGCAGTCGGGCCGTTGCGTACCCGTGCCCATCATCCCAGACCCTCAGGCAGAGATATTGGAGCTGATTAAGCACGAATACGGAGTAGATCGTGTGCGCGTATGCCATCCGGCCGTTTCGGCCTGGCCATCGGGAATCGGTCCAGTACGAATACGCGAACGCGACCAATGCTGCGGCACTGAAGTCGTGCGCACCACCTTCCTGTTGCACCGGTTCGAATCCATCCGCTCGGTGAGCGGCCGATAATTGTTCCTTCAAACCGGCGAGATCGCGCGGAATCGAATCGAAGAAGCAGGAACTCAGAACCTGCTCGATATAGTGACGGTCTCGGATAGGGAAGTCGCGTCTGCCTTGCACGTTCAGCAGACGGCGCTCGACTTCGTCGACAAAGTGTCGGCTGTGATTCAGAAGACTCTCGAGCAGAGCGACGTGAGCAGAGAAAGAGAATTCCACGTAAAATGACATCCCGGATCGAAGCCTGCGCGCGGCGGCGCCAGGAGTTTCGAACGAGCCGCACCCAAGGAGCAAGCATGTCCCGTCCTTCTTATTCTGTATTGACAGCCGGTGTGATCTTCACGGTGGCACTGCTGACGCAGGCGGTTCAGGGCGGGAGCCAGGCGCCCGGACAGGGCCAGCGGGCCGCGACGGCGCCCGCATCATCCATTACTCCCGAGCAGGCATCTCCTTTCGTGGGCAACTGGCTGGTGACGTTAGCCATGGGAGCGAACAACTTTTCCGTCGCGGTCACGGTGACCACAGATGCGGGGAAAGTTGTGGCAACCGTGACTTCGGACAACCAGCAGACCACCAACGCGACCGATATTTCTCTGGCCGGGAAGAGTCTCGTCCTCAAGTACGTCACGAGCATGCAAGGCACGCCGCTGTCGAACGTCATGACGCTCACCCCTGATGGTGCAGGGATGAAGGCGAACCTGGCGGTTATGGACGGCCAATACGAGATGGCCGGAACGGCGGCCAAGCAGGCGCCCGGCGCGCCAGCCCCTGCGACAGGTTTCGGTGGCGGCGGACGTGGGGCGATGACGAGCGATGCGACCGACTTCGCTCCGAAGCCTCCCTATACGGCGAGAACGCCGGAAGAGGAAGCGAAAGGCTTCATGCTGCCGACCGGCTATCGGATGGAACTGGTGGCGGCCGATCCTGATGTCATCAGTCCAACGATCATCGAGTTCGATGGCAATGGCCGCATGTATGTCGGCGAGATGATCAGTTACATGATGGACGCCAACGCGTCACGCGAGCACGATCCGATCAGTCGGATCAGCCGCTGGGAAAGCACGAACGGGGACGGCCGTTACGACAAGCGCACGGTGTTTGTCGATCACCTGGTCGCGCCGCGCATGATTCTGCCGCTTCAGGACGGCGTCATCCTGACAAGCGAGACGGACTCTGACGATCTCGTGAAATGGTCCGACACCAACGGCGACGGCGTCGCGGACAAGCGCGAAGTCGTTTTCACCGGCATCGGCCAGAGTGGCGACGCCAACATCGAACATCAGAAAGCGGGCCTGCTCTGGAACATGGACAACTGGATCTACACGACTTACAACCCCTTCCGCATTCGCTGGACGCCGTCAGGTTTTCTCCGCGAGCCGACCGGTCCCAACGGCGGTCAGTGGGGACTCGCGTCAGATGACGATGGAAAACCCTGGTTCGTTGATGCGGGTGGCGAACGCGGTCCGATGAACTTTCAGTACCCGATCCACTACGGCGCATTCACGCCGTGCCCGGCCGCAGGCCGAGGCGGGCGAGCTGGTGGTGCCGCGCCAGCGCCGGCGCCCACGCCCGATCCGAATTGTCCGGCGGGAATGGAGAACGGATTCGAAAAAGACTTCGCCGTGGTGTGGCCGGCGCCTGGAATTGGCGACATGCAGGGTGGCATCGGTCGTACCAGAATGCCGGCGCAGAACCTGAACCACTTTACCGCGACAACTGGACCGGCGATCTTCCGCGGCGATCGGCTGCCGGCGGACCTGAAGGGGCATCTGCTTTTCACCGAGCCCGTCGGTCGTCTGATCCGGCGCGCCGCGATCGAAAACATCGAAGGCCTGACGCAGCTGCGCAACGTGTATCCGGGCTCCGAGTTCATCAACAGCCAGGATCAGCTGTTCCGGCCGGTGAATATCAGCAATGCGCCGGACGGGACCCTCTACATCGCCGACATGTATCACGGCATCATTCAGGAGCTGCAGTGGTCCGGTCCCGGTTCGTACCTGCGCGCCAAGATCGAGCAATACCAGCTGGACAAAGTAGCGCAGCACGGGCGCATCTGGCGGCTGCGCTACGACGGAAGACCGGCCGTGCCTGCCACGACCACGAACGTCGGACAGCCAGCGATTCCTGCGATCGCCCCCAACTTTGCGGCGCCGCGGATGTATAGCGAGACACCGGCGCAACTCATCGCGCATTTTTCGCATCCGAACGGCTGGTGGCGAGACACGGCGCAGCGGCTGCTCATTTTGAAGCAAGACAAGTCGGTCGTGCCGGCGTTGCAACAGCTCGTACGCTCATCGGATAACCTGGTGGCGCGTTTCCACGCGATGTGGACGCTCGAAGGCCTCGGTGCGCTCGATGCCGCGCTCGTGCGCGCCGCGATGGAAGACAAGAACCCGCGCATGCGCGTGCAGGCGATTCGCGCGAGCGAGACGTTGTACAAAGCGGGCGACAAGACGTTGGCGGGCGACTATCGCGCCTTGACGAAGGACTCGGACACCAACGTCGTCATTCAAGCGATGCTGACCGCAAATCTTTTCAAGTTGCCGGACGTCGCCGATCTCATCAAGGCTGCGAAGGCGTCGAACCCCGCGAAAGGGGTCGCGATCGTTGGCGATCGGCTGCTCATGCCGGCTGCGAACGCTGCCGCTGGTCGGCGCGGCGGGCCGTTGAGTCCTGACGAGGAGAAGCGCGTTCAGCAGGGAAGTGACGTGTTCAACGCCGTGTGCTTCCAGTGCCACGGATCGGATGCGCTGGGAGCGGCTCTCGACGGGGCGCCGCCGGGAACGACGATGGCGCCACCGCTTGCCGGCTCGCCGCGCGTGCAGGGGCATCGTGATTACATCATCAAGGTGTTGCTGAAAGGATTGAGCGGACCGATCGACGGCAAGACGTACCGCGACGTCATGGTGCCGATGCCCGGGACTGACGAATGGGTCGCCGGGATCGCGTCGTACGTCCGCAGCAGCTTTGGTAATACCGGAGGAATGGTGACGCCGGCCGACGTCGCACGGGTGCGAGCCGAAACAGAATCACGAAAGTCGCCATGGACGGTCGCAGAGCTCGAAGCCTCGCTGCCACGCGTGCTCGATGCGCAGCAGTTCAAGCTTTCGGCGAGTCATGCTCCGGAGACGGTCGCCGGGGCGGCAACGCTCCGCGGGTGGAACACCGGCGCTCCACAGGCACCCGGGATGTGGCTCTCGGTTGAACTGCCGCAACCGGTCCTCGTCACCGAAATTCAGTTCGAATCGACGACCCAGATGGCGGGCGGGCGCGGGGGTCGTGGCGCGGCGGGCGCTCGCGGCGGCTTCGGCGGTGGCGGCACGCCGATTGTCACCTATCCGCGTGGCTACAGCGTCCAGGTTTCTACCGACGGCCAGACGTGGGGGAATCCGGTCGCACAGGGCAAAGGCGAGGGTTCGCGAACGACGATCACGTTCCCGCCGACACGCGCGAAGTTCATCCGAATTACGCAGACCGAGACAGTCCCGGATGCCCCCTCGTGGTCGGTGAGGAATCTGCGGATCTACGAAGCCTCGGCCGGAACGAGGTAGTCGAAATGCTGAACTTCAGCATTTTCAGAATCCCGGCGGCCGTTCGTGTGCAACGGCCGCCGCTCGTTCTAGCGCCATGCCGGCGCGCGCGAGTGTGCCTTCATCGAACAATCGCCCGATAAGGGTCACTCCATGCGGCACGCGACGTGGCGGGGAGAATTTCGGAAGCGGATTCTTCGGATCGGGCGCCCAGTCGCTGCGCGCTTCCGACACCTCGACGAAGCCGGTCCGCAGTGTCAGTGATGGATGCCCGGTGAAGTTCGAAATCGTCAGCATCTCGTCCCGCAACGACGGGACGAGCAGGACATCCACGTGCGAGAACACGCGCGCCATCTCGACAGCAACCTTCCGTCGAAAACGATCGGCCTGCACGAAGTCGACGGCGGATAAGAACCGCGCCTGACGAAACAGATTCGGCCACGCGTCGGGGACTTGGACTTTCAATGCGTTCAGGCCGCCGCTAAGTGTCAGGTCCTCAAACGATGCCGCCGCCTCACTGAACAGCACGGGCATCAACGAACTGTACGGCCAATCCGGCAGCGTGACTTCCACCGGCACCATGCCGACCTTGCGCACGGTGTCGAGTGCTGCGCGATCGACATCGGTCGCCGGGTTCTCCTTCATCCAGGCGGGGAAGTAGCCGACGCGCAAACCGGTGGCTGGTGCGGTCGCATCGAATTCCAGGTGCCTCGCCACGCTCGACACGTCTCCGGGATCGGGACCGTCGATCGCCTTCAAGACGAGCAGGGCATCTTCGACGCTCCGCGTCATCGGCCCGAGTTTGTCGAGCGACCAGCACAACGTCATCGCGCCGGTGCGCGCGATGCGTCCGAACGTGGGGCGAAGGCCGGTGATGCCACACCGCATTGCCGGCGCGACGATGCTGCCGCCGGTTTCACTGCCTATCGAAAAGGCAACCAGCGCCGCGGCTGTTGCCGCGCCCGGTCCGGCGCTCGATCCCGACGCCCCCTCTTCGAGCAGCCACGGGTTCATGGTCTGACCGCCGAACCAGATGTCGTTCAGCGCCAGCGCACCGAGACTGAGTTTTGCGACCAGTACCGCGCCGGCGTCATTCAACCGCCGGACGACCGCCGAATCCTCACTCGGAACACGATCGCGGAACGGCTCGGCACCATACGTTGTCGCAATGCCGGCGGTGTCGAGGAGATCCTTGACGCCATATGGAATGCCGTGCAGCGGTCCGCGATATTTGCCCGACGCAATCTCGGCGTCGGCGCGTTTCGCCTGGACAAGCGCGAGGTCTCGCGTCAGTGTGATGACGGCGCGCAGCTTCGAGTCGAACTGCTCGATTCGCTTCAAGTAAATGTTGGTCAGCCGCTCGGAGGTGAGTGCCTTCTGCTCGATCCACCGTGACAACCGGGTGACGGGTGAGAAGGCGATGTCCGCATCGTTTGCCGGAAGCGCGATCGATTCAGCTGCGCTTCGCACGAAGTTGATCGACGCTGGCACCGCGTATCCGACTTCGAGCGCCGGATTCCATCGCGATGCCGGAGCCATACGTGATTCAATCGAGACCTTGCGCGGACCGGTTCGCCGTTCGAGCAGCGGGGCCAAAGACCGTGGCCAGCTGGCCGCCGCGACCTGACGCTCGGCCGACGTCATCGTGACACGCGCGAGCTTTTCTGCCTCCTCGAAAGTCGACGCCGATACTGGAGGGCCCGACACGGGACCGGTGCCGAACGTCGGTGGTGCTCCCGCCGTTGTTGGCGCTGGATGCACCGAACCGCTCTCTTGTCCTCCACGGCAGGCGGCTGCAGCAGCAAGCGCGCCCATCGGCGCGGTGATCAAAAACTTGCGGCGTGTGTTCATCGATGCTGGTATCCCTTCCACAGCCACTCGAGCGCCTGCGGAAGTGTTTGCTGCTTGACGGCGCGGTCGCAGTGGCCCGCATTGCGCGCAAACGTGAATTGATAACGGTATCCCTTCGCGGCGAGCACTTTCGCCATGTTCTCGTTGGCGACAACCCAGTCGTGCATGTTGTCGCGCATGAGATTGGGATTGAACAAATCTCGATCGCCGACTTCCATCCAGAGGCGAATCGGTTTGACCGGGCTGGTCGGAATGAGACGCTCGTGGAATTCCCACGCGCCGTGCGGAGTCTCCGCACTCGGCGGCCACTGCTGATTGACGTAGGTGCCCGAATATGACAGGACGCGATGATAGAGCTCAGGGTGATACCACGCCATGATCAGGGCGGCCGCGGCTCCTGAACTGCATCCCATGGTGGCGCGCCCTTCAGGATCCTTGGTCAGCTTCACATTCGCCTGTTTCTCGACCAGCGGGAGCACTTCGCTTTCCACGAATTCCGCATAACGTCCCGACATCGTGTCGTACTCGAGTCCGCGCTGACTGCCCTGCGCGTCGCCACTGCCATTGCCAATCGACACGGCGACCATGACAGGCACCCGCTTCTGGGCGATCAGGTTGTCGAGTGCGGTGAACAACAACTGATCTGGTCCATCGGCGCCAACGATCAGCGGCGCCGCCGTCCCCGGGACATATTGCTTCGGCACGTAGACCGCGACGCGCCGTGTGTAAGGAGCCGGATGACTCGTCGTGACAATCAGCTTCGCGGGATCGTTCGGATCGGGACTGCCGAACGTGCCAGCATCGCGGGCGATTCCTGGATAGATCGTGCTGTCAGCAGAACTCATCGTGAAGTTGATGATGGTGCCTTGCGGCACTCCGTCCTGGACCGTCGTCTCCGGTGCGGCCGGGTGAGTCGGTCCAATGATGAAGTTGCCGTCGGCATCAATTGGGGGCACCGTTCCATCAGGCAATGCCTTGGCGGTCACGTAGCCGGGCGTATTCGGATCGCGCGTCGGCGGTGTCGGTCGTGGAGGAGCCGCTGTCTGCGCCGGCGGCGTCGCGGGTGCGGGAGGTTGCGATGTCGCCTGAGGGGTTGCACGCGATGAGCTCGCCAGAAGGATGAATGCCGCTATTGCTGCCTGTGTGCTGTTCATGCGCACGTCCAATTCACCAATTCTTCCTGGTTTTCCAGAAACGCGGGTATTATGTATCCACACTCGAACCCTATGGCGGAGAGCCCATCTCGATCGCTGGCTGCGACAGCGACCGTCGGCCCTGAGACCTTGTCGTCTGTCGCCCTCCTTTTGCGCGCCCAAAACGGCGACGAAGCAGCGCGCAACGAACTGTGTGCCAGGTATTTACCACGCCTGCGGCAGTGGGCGCACGGCCGCCTGCCCGATTGGGCGCGCGACCATCTCGACACCGAGGATATCGTCCAGGACACGCTGATGCAGTCCGTTCGGCGGCTGGATGCCTTCACCCCGGAACACGATCGGGCCTTCTGCGCATACTAATGCGAGGCGCTGAGAAATCGATTGCGGGATGCGATGCGGCGGGCCACCCGTCGCCCACCCGCAAAGCCGCTCGAGGATGTGGCGCCTACACTCGGTCCCTCCCCATTGGATTTGGCGGTCGGTGAGCAGACAATGCGGCGGTACGAGGAAGCATTGAATCGCCTGCGCGAACCCGATCGGGAGCTGATTGTCGGTCGAGTCGAGTTGGGGCTCGACTACAAGGAACTGGCGGCGCTGATGAACAAGCCGTCACTGACTGCCACGCGTGTAGCGGTGAGTCGCGCGCTTCTGCGGCTTGCCACAGAGATGGGGGTGGAGCGCGAAGGGCGTTGTCAAAAGCACGACGTCAATTCGCTCGCGTTGCCGCCTCCCGATGCGCGACGCGCAACCGATCCAACAAACGATTGAATTCGGGATCGCTGCGGATTGGATCGAGCATCGGATCTTTCTCAAACCACGGATAGCACGGGAAGCCTGTGTCGGCGGCGCGTTCAAGCCAGGTCAGGCTGGCGCTGGTGTCGTGAAGCTGCGCCATCGCCGCCCCGACGCTGTACGCAATGTGGTGATCCATGTCGGGGCCGTGCTCGATCGCGCTGATTCGCCCACGTGCTTCCTTTTCCATCCCGAGCGCTGCTTCAACTGAGGCCAGTGAGGCTTGTGCGCGGGCGTCAGGTGTTTCGCCACGCATGATCGAGCCAAGCATTTCTCGTGCGCTTTTGCCGTCGCCGGCGTAGTAGAGCGCGAGTCCAAGATAATGTCGCACGGCCGGTGCGTCGGTCCGCGCGAGAAGCGCCTTCGCTTTCTCGATCGCTGGCTGATAGCGGCCAGTGAAAAGATCGGCGGCGATATCGATCCGGGATAATTCGACGTTTGGCGTCGGGTCCAGTTGCTGTTCGAGGCGGCCCTCTTCCCGCGCAAGGTCGAATAGGCCGAGATGATAGAAGGCGCGCATGCGCGCGACGTGCGCAAGACTAGTTGAAGGGTTCAGCGCGAGAGCTGCCGCAGTCCGGTCGAGGACGATACTCCAGTTGAATCCGCCATACGACGTCCCAGCCGCGCTCGCGATCGCGAGTTGCGCATCGGCGAGCGAATCGTCCTGCGCCAGTGCCGCCCGAGCCTCGGTGTCTGCCCGCCTCGCCCAGACGAGCGCTTCCTTGTCGTGTGAATAGCGTACGCTGAACCACGCGCATGCTGTCGCGATACCGGTTCGAGCGAGCGCAAAACTCGGATCGATCCTGACGGCGTCCTCGAAGTGCCCGATCGCCTCGAGCATCTTGGCTTCCGTGTAGTTGAGCATCAACGCCCGGCCCCGGAGGTATTTATCGTACGCGATGGGGTTCGCTGTGTATTGCGCGTGCAGCCGCTGCCGCTGCGGGGTGCTGAGACCGAGACGAAGTGCCGCCACGACTTCATCCGCAATCCGATCCTGTAGCGGAAGGAGACCCGTCGCCGGTTCGTTGAACGTGTGGCCCCATATCACCACCCCGTCTGATTGTACGAGCTGCAGCCCGATGCGATAGCTGTCCGGCGTCGCTTGAATCGTGCCCAGCAGCAGGTGTCGGACGCCAAGCGATTTGGCAATGTGCGCCGGATCGGACTGCGCGTCCTTGTAGGGCATGACGGCGGACGTTGGCCGCAGCGCGATCTCTCGCGTGTTTGCGAGGCGCGTCGTGATGGTATCGGCGATCCCAACCCCGAGATAATCAGAGTCGGTGCCACTTGCAGTGAGCACGCGAAGCGGCATGACGGCAAGTGAGTTCGAGCGATCGCTGAACGACCAGATCGCAAACGCCGCACTGGCGAGCACTATCGCGGTCGCTACCCAAAATGCGCGGCGGCCGACCCATCGGCGCACGGTGAGGTTCGGAACCACGGACGTTGGCACAGGCGGCGAATCAGCCGCCAGGCCAGCCGGTTCGAGCGATTGGACATCACCGATGAACCGGTACCCGCGTTTGGCGAGCGTCTCGATGAATCGTGGACTCTCGGCCGAATCCCCCAGGGCTTGCCGAACTTTCTTGACCGCGGTGTTCAGGCCGTGTTCGAAATCGACGAACGTGTCGGATTTCCACAGTCGCTCGCGCAGTTCCTCGCGCGTGACGACTTCCCCGCGCCGTTCCAGCAGCGCAATCAGGATTTGACGCGGCTGTTCCTGCAGGCGGACGCGGCGGCCATCGCAGTACAGCTCACCAGCGACCCGATCGAGCTCGAATTGGCCGAACCGCACGGACGATGGCCCTAACCTTGTGTGCATAAACGGTATCCCAAGCCAAGTTCACCTTCAGTTCACCCGCTGTACATGCGTTGAATATGGTCAAAAGCCACGGTTGTCGCGTACAGGCTATGTTCAGCCGCTGCGGATACGTCGTTGCGGCGATTCCAACAGGAGACAGTATGCGCGCTCACAGCCTTGTTGCGATACCAGTGGTGGCAATTTTGATTGGTCTGCCCGGCTCCACGACTCCGGCCGCCGACGACGGCAAACGGAACGTAAATGGCACGATATGGGTCGCCAATCGCGGTAGCGACTCGATCCAGGGATGGGACGCGAGTACTGGAGACGTTGTGGGCTCGATTGCGATGAGAACGGGGTCCCAGCCTGGCGACCTCGTATCAGCGAACGGCAAATTGTACGTAGCAGAGGAAAGGGCGACTCAGCCGGCTGTCGCAATCGTCGATCCGGGAAGCGGCCAAATCAAACGAATCCTTTTTGCAACGGGATCTCGCCCGCACCATGTTCATGCGAGTGCGAGCGGCGAGCTTGTCGCCGTCAGTCTTTACGGCACCGACCGGGTTGCCGTTATTGAAACGGAGAACGACACGTTGCTTGGCGAATGGGACAGCAATCCGTCGACAACGAACGGACGCGTGCATGCAGGTGTGTTCTCGCAAGACGGAGAAACGCTCTATCTCCTCAGCGACACTACGGGTCAGCTCATCGTCATGGCTTCTCGCACGGGAACGGTGCTGTGGTCCATGGACGTGCCGGGAGCGCATGAAATGGTCGTGTCGCACAACAGCAAGACGGCATTCGTGAGTCGCCGGACGTTGAATCAGGTGGCGGTGGTCGATCTCGAGAATCACACCTACGACGACGTACTCGCGATCTTGTCGCCGGATACCCTCCGTTTGTCGGCGAACGAGAAGCTGCTGACGGTAGGGCTTCGTACTTCGCCTGCGCGACTCGCTGTCGTCGACACGGAAACGTTCGCCGTCCAGCTGGTGGATCTGGCGCCTCCCAATACCGGCACGACGACGGGAGGGCATCAGTGGACGACGCCGAATGGGCAGTACACCTTTGCTTCCTACGAAGGTACGACGAGCGACAGCGCGCCGCGCGCTGGATTGGCCGTCATCGATCATCGTGCGGGTAACGAGGTCGTGCAGAGACTGTCCTATCCTGGTGCGCCGCACGGTGTCACGCATGTGCCTCCGCAAGAATGACGCCGAGGAGCTGCGCCGCGTCAGGACCGCATCCCCGACCACGGATCCCGGATCCCGGCAAAGAGCGAAACGCCACCTGTGTCGCGAGCGTGCGCTACTATCAGCGCCATGCTCAATTACATCTGGTTCGGCCTCATGGCGATCGCGTTGGTTGTGGCGGCGATCAACGGAACGGCGGACGCGGTCACCAAGGCTGCGGTTGATTCCGCGACATCGGCGGTGCAGATCGCCATCGGTCTGGTCGGGATCATGACGCTGTGGCTCGGCATCATGCGCATTGCCGAAGCAGCGGGTCTCGTGTCGCTCGTCGGCCGCGCACTCCGTCCGCTCATTGGTTGGCTTTTTCCTGAGGTGCCGGCCGGCCATCCCGCCGGCGGCGCGGTCGTTCTGGCGCTTGCGGCAAATGTCCTCGGCCTCAACAACGCAGCGACCCCGCTCGGTATCAAGGCGATGGAGGAATTGCAGGCGCTGAACCCGGACAAGGACGTCGCGACGAACGCCATGGTCACGTTCATGGCCGTGACGACGTCCGGCGTGCAATTGATTCCGGCCACGATGATTGGCGTGCTGGCGGCGGCGGGTTCCACATCGCCAACGGCGATCATTGCTCCGACGATTGCGGCGACGTTCATTGGCACCGTCGCCGCGGTCGCGACCGCGAGACTTCTGCAGCCGTTGTATCCGGTGAGTGCGTCGACCGAGAGCGTCCAGTCATGATGCGCGCGGCTCTCGATGCGATTTCGCTCTGGGCCATGCCGGTGCTGCTCGTCGCGATCCCGTTCGTCGGCCTGATCCGAAAGGTAAAGGTCTACGACGTCTTCATCGAAGGGGCAAAGGAAGGATTCGATGTTGGGATCAAGATCATTCCATTTCTTGTCGGCATCCTGGTCGCGATCGGGATGTTTCGCGCGTCGGGCGCAATGGATTTGCTGATGGCCGGATTGCGTCCGGTTGTGGCGGCCACACGGTTTCCCGCCGAACTCGTGCCGCTCGCAATCCTGCGGTCGCTCACCGGGAGCGGCTCGCTGGCCTTCACCACGGATCTGATCAAGACCTCCGGACCCGACTCGGCGATCGCGCGTATGGCCGCCACGATGTACGGATCATCAGAGACGACGTTCTACGTTCTTGCGGTGTACTTTGGCGCCGTTGGCGTGCGACGGACGCGTCATGCGGTACCGGCGGCTCTCGTGGGTGATCTCGCTGCCGCGATTGCCGCCGTCGCAGTATGCGCGTGGCTGTTTTAGAAAGGGAAAAGGGACAATGGAAAAGGGAAAAGGAAAAATCTGGAGCTGGAAGCCGGAGCCTGACTTACAAATCTGTTGCGCAGCTCACAGCATTTCGTGGATTGAGCGAACCAGGCCGTCGGCGCTCGCACGACAGTTTTGAAATCGGCCCGAGCCTCGGCGCATCATCGATGCTCGCCGTGAAGTCGATCGATTTTTCATCGACGTTGTCGCATAGAATCGCGTGAAAGGCCGTCGTGGGCCGACCTCCTGTCACTGGCCGGACCACGCGGCCACAACACCCGGCGCGATCCGATTTCGATCGGACCCAAGGAGGCTCCCCATGACCACTCTCCTTGACCGCGGCGCCTCGAGCAGCCGTCGTCACATCGCGCTCGCGCTTCTCGTCGGCGCAGCGCTCCTCGCCGTTTCCTGCGGCGATTCCAATCTTCCTACGACACCAACGACCTTCGGCGTCGCAGGCTCGTCGTCTTCATCGTCGAACGTTTCGATCAGTGCGCTGTCAGACAACATCGTGGCGCAACCGGTGGTAAGGCCATTCTGTCCGACGGTGACGCCGTTCATCGTTCCATTCACCGTGGTGGTGAGTACGAATGGCACGACCGGCGTCGTCGTCACGAGCATCAACATGCAGTTCACCGACATTGCGGGAACGCATCAGCCGAGCGTTACGGTGCCCATGCCCGTTCCGACTCAGGAGTTCGGAACGGAGCTGAGAAACGCCCGCGACCTGAGATTTCCTCTGAGCCTGGGAATCGGATGTGGAGTCGGACGAAACGGCGTGATCGTGGTCGGCTTCGACGCGACCGACCAGCGCGGGAAGAAGAGCTCGGGGCAGACCAAGATCAGGGTGCAGTAGCTCGGCAGGTTCAAATTGGTGAGTTGGTGAGGTGAGTTGGTGAATTGATCCTCAATTCACCAATCCACCAATTCAGAACTAGACTCGCCGCAGGCGAATGTCGCGGAGCGCCCCTTTCGTCTTCCAGGTCGCAATCCCAAGCGGCGTTGACCGCTCCATCTCCATGCGAATGGTGATCCGGTTGCCTTTCAAGTCCTGGCTGATGATCTGACGCTCGTCGAGCCAGACCTCGATCTTGGCAGGCGTGACGCGGATGCGGACGTTGTACCAACGTCCCATCTCGAACTCCATCGACTGGGATGTTTCGTTCTGCGATGCGTCTTCGGTGTTGACACTCGAGAGCCCAATCACGGTACCGCCCCAGCCGCCGAGAATCAGCGAGCAGAAGGAATCGGCGACAGGAAACGTGATGCCGGCGAAGAAGTCGCGCCCTTCGACGCGCATGGCCTGAAGCGCAATCTCGTAGCTCGTCTTCGGAAGTTCCGGTCCGGTCCACGTGACGCCTGTCAGAGTCGTGCCCGCCTCGAGGACGATCTGTCCGTTTTCGACCTTGACCGCCCCTTCGCCGCCGAATTTCGTCGATTGCCAGTTGCCGAGTGTTTTTCCGTCAAATAGCGGCTTCCAGTCCGTCGTGAGGGCCTGAGCCGAGGCAAAATCCGGCAGAGCTAACGCACAAAAGCACATAAGTAAAATAGACTTGGCCTTTGACATGCGGTTGATTCTACGCGACCCCTTTCGTGCTTGCGTGCCCTTTGTCCTTTCCTTTTCCCTTTTGCCTTTTGCCTTGTGCCTTTTATGATTCGCATCAGGTAGGACAGTCATGAACGACGATAAAAAACCGGAAAAGATCGAACGTCGCGAATTTCTGAAGAAGACCGGAACGGTGGCTGGCGTCATGGCCGCCGGGTTTCCCTCAATCATCTCCGGTCAGTCGGTGACCAATTCGCTGAAGGTTGGCCTGGTTGGCTGCGGCGGCCGAGGCAGCGGCGCCGCGCGGCAGGCGCTGACGGCGAACAAAAACAACGAGCTGACGGCGGTGGCGGATGTCGATGAAGCCATCGTTCAACAAGCCACCGACAGGCTCAAAGGAAGCCAGACCATTGGCAGTCAGGTGAAGATCGATCGCGCGTATGTCGGGTTGGACGCGTACGAGAAGGTCATCAGCGCCAGTGACGTCGTGCTGCTGGCGACGCCGCCAGGATTCCGTCCACAGCACTTGACGGCGGCGGTGAATGCGAACAAGCACGTGTTCTGCGAGAAGCCGTGTGCGACCGATTCACCCGGGGTTCGCGAGGTGATCGCGGCGCAGAAGCTCGCGCAATCGAAGAACCTGTCGCTGGTGGCGGGATTCTGCTGGCGTTATAACAACATGATCCAGGAGGCGGTCGGGCAGGTCCACAACGGCGCGATTGGCCGGCTCGTGTCTCACTATTCGACGTACTACACGAATCCGGTCAAGCCGTTGCCTCCCGAGAGTACGCGCCCTGCCGGAATGAGTGATGTCGAATGGCAAATCCGCAATTGGTACAACTACACGTGGCTCTGCGGCGATAGCCTCGTCGAGCAGGCCGTGCACAACGCCGACAAGATCATGTGGATCATGCGCGATCAACCGCCGCTCAGCGCCGTGGCGGTTGGCGGCCGCGCGGTTCCCGCCAATGGCGGAAATATCTACGATCACTTCGAGGTCAACTATCTCTTCCCGAACGGCTATCGCGTGTTTCTTGCGAATCGGCAGGCGACAGGGTGTTTCAATGGAACGCTCGATTTCGTGATGGGCACGGAAGGGACGCTGATGCTTGGCGGCGGCCCGCCGCGCATCGAGACGCCTGACGGCAAAGTGAAGTGGCAGTGGCAGGGTGAGGAGTACGACATGTATCAAAAGGAGCATGACGTACTGTTTGAGGCGATTCGTTCCGGCAAGCCGAAGAACGACGATCTCAATCTCGCAACGAGCACGCTGCTTGCGATCATGGGCCGCCACGCGGCGTACTCGGGGCAGCAGGTCACCTGGGAACAGGCGCTCAATTCACAGGTGAGTCTCGTGCCGAAGTCGGTCGACTGGAACGCAAAGCACGAAGTGCCCGGCCTGGCGATTCCGGGGCGTCAGCAACCCCCGGTTTTCTGATCGACCATGGCACTCCGTCTCTGGACATTCTTCGCCGTCGCGGTCATCGCGGCGGCGGAGAGCGCTTCTTTTCTCACCGCACAGGCCGATAAACCGCTCGATCCGAAAGAACTCGCGGCAGTTCAGCGCATCCGCGCCCGGATTGAAGAACACAGTAAGAAAGCGGCGGCAGGCCCGCCGGCTGCTTACAAGGTGACGATCCCCAACACCACGGTGACCTACGCGATGGTTCCGATTCGCGGCGGTGAGTTCAAGATGGGATCCGCGGGACCGAATGCGAAGGCGGACGAACAACCGGAACACAGTGTCAAACTCGATCCGTTCTGGATGCAGGCGCACGAGGTGACGTGGGACGCGTACTTGATGTTCATGTTTGCCGACCAGGCGAACGAACGCGCGAATCCGGATGCAATCGTGGACGCGCTGAGCCGCCCGACCGCTCCATACGTGGAGATGAGTTTCGGGCGAGGTCTCCAGGGCTTCCCGGCCATCAGCATGACCCAGCACGCCGCCAACAAGTTCGCCGAGTGGCTGAGCGCCAAGACGGGTGAGTACTACCGGCTGCCAACCGAGGCCGAATGGGAGTACGCCTGCCGCGCCGGTTCACCGACTGGCACCGCATCGGGCAGCGTGGACGACTACGCGTGGCATGCGAAAAATTCGGCGGGGCAGTTCATGTCCGCGACGTATCACAACGTTGCCACGAAGAAGCCCAACGCGTGGGGACTCTACGACATGCTCGGCAACGTCATGGAATGGACGCTCGATCAGTACGCGCCCTATCCAGCCGCTGCCCAGACAAACCCGACGGTCAAATCGACCACCTCGTATCCGCACGCCGTTCGTGGCGGTTCGTGGAACAACGATCCGTCGACGGTCACGTGCACGGCGCGTGTGCCATCGGATGCATCGTGGAAACGCCAAGATCCCCAACTGCCGAAGAGCGTGTGGTACATGACCGACGCGCAGTGGCTCGGCTTTCGACTGGTGCGTCCCGCCACGCTGCCAAGCGCCGAAGACATGTACCGTGCGTGGAATAACGGTGTCGCTCTTGATCCGTATTAGGCGCCTGCGGCCGCTGCGAGCGGCGAGTCTTCGAGCCGTCGAGCAGCAGCGCGTGGGGGTGGGGCCCCACGCGCACTAAAAAGAGCAGACGGATGCCTCGGCCGATCGTCTCTTTCTTTTTGCTCGTCAGCGTAGGTATCGCTCCGCAGCAATCACTCCAACGCTATGAGGCGGTCGAGCCCCACATGGGGACCCTCGTCAAAATTACTCTTTACACGAGCGACGAGCAGTCGGCGACCACTGCTTTCCGCGCAGCGTTCGATCGCATCGCCGAACTCGATCGAATCCTCTCCGACTACAAGCCAGACAGCGAACTGAATCAGCTGACGAGCCACGCCGTCGGCCACGCCGTGCCAGTGAGCAACGACTTATGCACGGTTCTGGCAGCCTCACAGGAACTCGCCGCCGCGACACGCGGTGCGTTCGACATCACACAGGGACCGGTCATTCGACTTTGGCGCGCTGCGCGAGCGGAAAAGCGTGTGCCGGATCCAGCTGCACTGAAAGAGGCCGCGAGTCGAAGCGGATTTCGCAAGCTTCACGTTGACGTGCGCCAGCGGACCGTGATGCTCGATCAGGCCGGCATGGCGCTCGATGTTGGCGCGATTGGAAAGGGCTACGCGGCGAGTGAGTCACTCGCCGTCCTTCGTGCGCGCGGTATTCGCAGCGGCCTCGTGGCGGTAAGCGGAGACCTCGCGTTTGGCGACGCGCCACCCGGGCGAAACGGCTGGCGCATAGACATCCACAACGGCGATCCCGAACTGGCCGGCGTGCCTCCTGTGCTCGAGTTGACCAATGCGGCGGTTTCCACATCCGGCCCGAGCGAACAACACCTGGACGTCGACGGCCGGCGGTATTCGCACGTCATCGACCCGGCATCGCAGATCGGTCTCCTCGACGACATCACCGTCACAGTGATCGCGCGCAGCGGCCTCGATGCCGATGGTCTCGATACCGCGGTGAGCCTGATCGGAAGAGATCGCGGCTTGTCGTTGATTGAATCCAGATCAGGCGCGGCCGCGCTGATCGTTCAACGCGGCAAAGCAGGGGTTGTGGCGTCGATGTCGTCACGATTTCGCAAGCTCGCAGCGGCGAGCAACGGCAGCATCGAAGTGGCGCCTATTCCGCCGCGGATCCCGCGTCCCGCAGGTCAGTGACGATTGACCACAGCGCGATCGGCCCGAGCGCGATCATGACCGCCGCCAGGATAAACGGTGGCGTGTACGAGCCTGTTCGCTCGATCAGGAAGCCTGTGATGAGCGGCGACAGAATGCCCGCGATGTTTCCGATGAAGTTGTAGACACCGGTCCACAGACCGATCGCTCCACGCGGCGCGCAGCTCTGAAGAATGACCAGGAGATTGCCGGTCGCCAATCCGACCAGGCATCCTCCGACAATCAGCGCGACCGCAACCCCTGGCGTGTCGACTCGAGCGGCGGGAATCAGCAGTAATCCAGTCATGAACGCGGCGGTGACGACCCCTTTTCGCGCGCGTGTTTCGCTCCAGCCTCTCTGGATCAACCGATCGGCGAGCCAGCCGCCGATTGGTTCACTTGCCCCGAACACGAAATAGGGCAGTGCTGCATAGAGTCCCGCGCTTAGAATCGTCAGCCCTCGGCCAGTGACCAGATAGTCCGGCAGCCAGTTCACGAGAAAGTACCAGTAGTAGTCGAAGCAGAAGAACGTCGCACAGATGCCAAGCAGATTGCGATTGGTGACCAGCGCTCTGATCGCCGGACCAAAGCCGGATCGAGCGGCCGGGGGGCTCTGCTCCGCCCTGCCATGCAGTTCTCTCGGTGTCATCAAGAACCACGGCACGAGCCACAACAGCGCGGCGAATCCGATGATTGAAAAACTCGTGCGCCATCCGTAGTGAATCAACATCCACGGGACGAGCACCCCTTCGATCACGAGGCCCGTGCGCGTTCCGGCGTCAAACAGGCCGCAGGGCAGTCCGCGTTCAGCCGGCCGGAAGAGCAGACTGACGATTTTCGAGCCGCCGGGCAGGTAAATCGCTTCGCCGATACCGAGCAGCATGCGAAAGACGATCAGCATGCCGAGACCGGTTGCCATGCCCATCAGACCCTGCGAAACCGACCATAGCGTGAACGCGGCGGCGTAGAGCCACCGAAGGTTCACGCGATCCGCAAGCACTCCCATAGGGATCTGCAGCAGGGCATACGACCAGAAGAACGCCGACAGCAGCACGCCTTTTGCTTCCGGTCCGAGCTGCAATTCCTTGGAAATGAGCGGCAGCGCGAACGAGATCGTGGCGCGATCGAAATAGTTGATGAGCGATGCGGTGAAGAGCAGCCCGACGATGGACCAGCGGCGGCCGTTGGTCAGTGGGATGGCGACGTCTGCTGAAAAGGAGGCCGCCTGACTGACTCGCGAGTTGGACACGCTGGCATTCTGTCACGCTTGACGGGTCCGGGATCCGGGGTCCGTTGTCCGAGGGGCTCGTACGGGAAATCAAGCAATTGCACGGGTTTCCGGGAATTCCGGCTCGCGGATCCCGGACATCGGATCCGACAGCCCATGTCCCACACGGTTGAGTTCGGCGCGCCGACCGCGGTAATAATAGCGTCCCCCCTGAACTGGGAATGTGTGATGTAGCGAAAGTTGGCGCCGCATCAGAAGACGGAGGTAGAACCAATGATGGGGAAGGAAGTGCTTGAAGCCGTTTCGGGCGATGCCGACGTGAGCACCGCGCCGTATCCCTCGACGCGATTCGATCGATGGGCGCTCAAACGCATCCAGAAGTTCGTCTCGACCGCGCCTATCCGCTTCGTGTTGTGGGACGGCTTTGAGCTACCCGTGGCCCCGGGTGTTCCTGTGGCGACGATGCTGTTCAAAGAACGCTCTGCTCTGTACGGCTGGATGTGGGATCCCGAGCTGAACTTTGGCGAAACCTACATGGCGGGGCTCGTCGACATCCAGGGAGATCTCCTGGAACTTCTCGAAGCGATCTACCGCTCGTTCACCAGACCGCGACGACCGTGGTATCTCTGGCAGAAATCCAACGACACGCGCGCGGCGATGGAGAACGTTCATCATCATTACGACATAGGCAATGATTTTTATCGACTGTGGCTCGACGATGAAATGGTCTACACGTGCGCGTATTTTCCGACGCCGGAGGCGAGTCTCGAGGACGCGCAGGTCGCGAAGCTCGATCTCGTCTGCCGGAAGCTTCAGCTGAAACCCGGCGATCGGGTGATTGAGGCGGGTTGCGGATGGGGTTCACTGGCGCTGTTCATGGCGCGCCATTACGGCGTCACGGTGCGCGCGTTCAACATCTCGTCGGAGCAGATCGCGTATGCGCGACGGCGCGCGGCCGCCGAAGGACTTGCCGATCGCGTTGAGTTCGTCGAGGACGATTACCGTCACGTCGAAGGAACCTGCGACGCCTTCGTCTCGGTCGGCATGCTCGAACATGTTGGCGCCGCGCATTACGCCACGCTGGGGCAGGTAATCGATCGAACGCTCTCGCCCAACGGTCGTGGATTGCTCCATTTCATCGGTCGCGATCGACCAATGCCGCTCAGTCCCTGGATTCGAAAGCGCATCTTTCCCGGCGCCTACGCGCCGACATTGCCCGAGGTGTTCGAGCGGGTCCTCGAGCCCTATTTGTTCTCCGTGCTCGACGTGCACAACCTGCGTTGGCATTACGCCAAAACGCTGGAGCACTGGCGTCTCCGTTTCGAACGCGCCAGCCGACAGGTGCTGGCGATGTTCGATGAGCAGTTCGTTCGGGCGTGGCGGCTGTATTTGACGGGCTCCGAGGCGTCGTTCTCGACCGGCTCGCTGCAGTTATTCCAGGTTGTGTTCGAGCGTGGTCACAAGCCGGCGGCGCCGTTCACGCGCGCCAGTTGACGATGGCCCTGAGCCGGGAGCAATCCATTTGGAGAGGTGCGACATTCTGATCGCCGGTGGTGGTCCTGCCGGCTCATCGTGCGCGTGGAAGCTCCGGCGCGCGGGTGTCGACGTTGTCGTCATGGATAAGGCGACGTTTCCTCGCGACAAAGTGTGCGCAGGCTGGATCACTCCGCAGGTGGTCGAAGATCTCGAGATCGACATCGACGACTATCGCCGGAGTCGAACGTTTCAACCGATCACCGGCTTTCGTGTCGGCTTGATTGGTGCGAACGATGCGATTGAGGTGACCTACGACTCTCCGGTGAGTTTCGGTATTCGTCGCTGCGAGTTCGATCACTATCTACTCGAGCGCTCGAAGGCGCGCCTCGTGCTCGGCCAGTCCGCGTCGACCATTCGCCGCGATGGCACCGCGTGGATCGTGAACGACACAATCCGCACGAAGATGCTGGTCGGAGCCGGCGGTCACTTCTGCCCGGTGGCGCGGTTGATGAAAGATGGAACTCAATCGGCATCGGTGATCGCCGCCCAGGAAGTGGAGTTTGCAATCGATCCCGATGACCGCGACGCGTTCGCGATCGAGGAAGAGGTCCCCGAGTTGTACTTTTGCCAGGACCTCAAGGGATACGGGTGGTGTTTCCGCAAGCAGGGGTTTATGAATGTGGGCTTTGGACGGTTGGACGCTCATGGCCTTCCAAAGCAGACGTCGGAATTTGTCGATTTCTTGAAGCAGACGCGCCGTCTTCCAGCCGACGGCGAGTGGCGGTGGCGTGGTCACGCATATCTGCTTGCGGGCGGGACGGGCCGAACTCCGATTGACGATGGAGTGATGCTGATCGGCGACGCCGCCGGTCTCGCGTACCCACAAAGTGGTGAGGGAATCAGACCGGCGATTGAATCAGGATTGATCGCGGCCTCGACGATTGTTCGAGCCGCGGGCACCTACACGCGTAATCGCCTCGAACCGTACGCTGCTGCTCTCGGCGAACGCTTCGGTTCGTCCCAGGTTTCACGTCTGCTGTCGGACATGATTCCCCATCGCGTTTCGATGGCCATCGCACGCAAACTCCTGAACAGCCCGTGGTTCGTACGGCACCTCGTCATCGATCGCTGGTTCCTTCACGCCCAGCAGCCCGCGTTAGTCCAGCAAGCCTGAACGATTTCGCTTTGACGCCGTCTGTCGATCCATCCTCGGGCCAATCGACTATAAGAGAGAGAACTTGTCGCGCCGTAGCGCGCAGCGCGAAGGCGGAAGGAGTCGCCATGAGCGGGGTAAGAGTGTTGGTCGGCACGCGTAAAGGTGCCTTTGTCCTTACCGCAGACGGGAAACGCGACCGCTGGGACGTCAGCGGACCGTTCTTCGGCGGATGGGAGTTGTATCACCTCAAGGGTTCGCCCGCGGATCCGAATCGGATCTATGCCTCGCAGTCCTCGGGATGGTTCGGGCAGATGATCCAGCGCTCGACTGACGGCGGAAAAACCTGGGAGCCCGTCGGCAACAAGTTCGTGTACGACGGAGTGCCTGGCACTCACCAGTGGTACGACGGCACGCCCCACCCATGGGAGTTCAAGCGAGTGTGGCACCTCGAGCCATCGCTGACCGATCCGGATACCGTGTATGCCGGGGTTGAAGACGCGGCGCTGTTTCGTACGACCGACGGCGGACAAACCTGGAGTGAAATGCCGGGCCTGCGCGGACACGGTTCGGGACCGCACTGGGCGCCAGGCGCTGGCGGACTCTGCCTGCACACGATTCTGCTGGATCCATCGAATCCGCAGCGCATGTTCATCGCGATATCTGCGGCCGGCGCGTTCCGCAGCGACAACGGCGGCATCACCTGGAAACCGATCAACCGCGGGCTGCATTCACAATACATTCCGAATCCAACCGCAGAAGTCGGCCACTGCGTGCACCGACTTGCGATGCATCGTTCGCGTCCATCGACGCTGTTCATGCAGAAACATTGGGACGTCCTGCGCACAGATGACGCCGGCGATCAGTGGACAGAAGTCAGCGGCAATCTGCCGACCGACTTCGGCTTCGTCATTGACGTGCACGCCCACGAGCCGGAAACGATCTACGTCGTCCCGATTAAGAGCGACAGCGAACATTACCCGATGGACGGAGCGCTCCGCGTGTATCGCAGCAGAAGCGGCGGCAACGAATGGGAGGCGCTCACGAAGGGCCTGCCTCAGCAGAACTGTTACGTCAACGTGTTGCGCGATGCGATGTCGATCGACTCGCTCGACCAGTGCGGCGTCTATTTCGGTACGACCGGTGGTCAGGTCTATGCATCCGCCGACGGCGGCGACAGTTGGAACGCCATTGTCCAGAATCTGCCGCCAGTAGTCTCCGTCGAGGTTCAGACGCTATCCTGAGGTTGGAGGCATTCGTGATTCGCGTGGTTCTTCCAGCTCACCTGCGCACGCTCGCACGCGTTGGAAACGAGGAACTGCAAGTGCAGTTGGCCGGCCCGCCGACACTGGGAGGGGTGCTCGATGCGATCGAAGCATCGTACCCCGTCCTCCGCGGGACAATTCGCGATTACGGAACGGAAAAGCGGCGTCCGTTTGTCCGGTTCTTTGCCTGCGAGCAGGATTTCTCGCACGAGGCGCCGAACACGCCACTGCCCGACGCCGTGATCACCGGCAAGGAACCATTCCTCGTCGTCGGTGCCACAGCGGGGGGATGACGCTCTTCACTGGGCCCGCAGCGCCGCGATGGGATCGGCGATAGCCGCGCGCCGCGCCGGAAGATAACTCGCGACCGACGCGATCGAGAGGAACACGAGCGACATCGTTGCGAACGTCGCGCTATCCAACGGGCTCACGTTGAAGAGGAATCCCTGGATTGCCTGAGCCGCTGCAGCGGCAAGTGACACACCGATTACGATGGCGAGAACGGCAAGGGTCAATCCTTCGCGGACCACCATGCCGACCACCGTCGATCGCTGAGCGCCGAGCGCAAAGCGAATCCCCATCTCGCGACTCCGGCGCTGCACCGAATAGGCCATCATGCCGTAAAGGCCGACGGCGGCGAGGGTCAGTCCGACTACTCCAAGCACCCCTGTGACGAGCGCTGCGACACGCTGCGGGAGAAGCACGATCGCTGTGGCCTCTTTCATTGACGCAACGTGCGGCCGCGGCACCGCCGGATCAAGGGAGAGGACCACGTGCTCAATCGCCGGCCCGATCCATTCCGCGTCCCCGTTGGTCCGGACCAGGAGCGACTGGGTGGGCTGCCATTTCTGTGCGATTGGAAAATACGCAAACAGCGGCGTAGTTTCGCCGAGTGTCGCGTACTTCGCGTCACCGACGATGCCGACGATCGTGGTTGGTTTGCCGAGAAACCTGAAGGTTCGACCGATCACATTTCGGTCGCTCGCAAGACGCCGCGCCAGCGACTCATTCACAATCGCGACACGCTCACTCCGATCATCATCGAGCCGTAAAAAGGCACGTCCCTGGACAATCGGCATGCGCAGCGTGGAAAAGTAACCCGCGTCGACGGCGGCGATTTGCACGCCGATCGTGGCACCGTCGATCTGGATCTCTTCGGTCGTGCTTCCACCGGTGAGGGGCAATCTCGAAACGTACGACACGTCGACGACGCTCGGCATCGATTGGATCCGGGAGCGCAATGCGGCGTAGAAGGCCTGCGCCCGTGTTTGGTTGTAGCCCCACGACTCTGTCTCGAACGACGTCGTCACGACACCGGCCATTTGAAATCCGGGATCGATCTGCTGTCCGCGAGCCAGCGAGCGCGTGAAGAGCCCCGCCGAGACAAGAAGGAGCAACGATAGCGAGAGCTGGCCGACGATCAGCATCCGGTTCACCAGTGACGGGCGCCAGCGGCCGTCTGCGGCACCGTCGCGCAACTGCGCGGTGATGTCGAGACGAGCCGCACGCACCGCTGGGACGAGGCCGAAGACCACCCCGACCGCGAGTGCAGAGCAAATTGCAAATATCAACACCCGAACATCCGGCGATAGCTCGAGCAAAATGGGGAGGTTGGCCGGCAGCGATACATGCTCAAGGGCATTCGTCGCGAGCAAGGAAAGGATCCATCCGCCGACAGCGCCACAGAGAAACAACAGCAGGCTCTCGGTAAGCACCTGTCGCGCGAGCCGGATTCTGCCGGCGCCGAGCGCCGCTCGCATCGCGAGCTCACGCGCGCGGCCGATCGAACGCGCGGTGAGCATTGCCGCGACGTTGACGCCGGCAATCAGCAGGACCAGCGCTGCGGCGGCAAGCAGGACGCCGAGGAACCTCACCACCACGACGCCTTCGCCGCCCGGCAGTCCCGTGAAATGGAACACCCGCATACTGCGGAATCCTACAGGTCCCTTTGGCTCGCCTCTCTCGCGCGCGTGCGTCGCCATGAGAGCCGGCAACTCTGCCTGCGCGGACTCGATCGGGATCTGGTCTTTCAACCGGCCAAACATCCACAACCATGAGGACGTGGCCAAATCGGCCCGCGGCCGGAGTAAGGGCTGCATCATCAACGGCACCCAGGCGTCGGCGCGAACTCCGGTATAGATGCCGTGAAAGTCTCTCGGCGCAATTCCGATCAGCGTGAACGGGTGACCGTTCACGAGAATCGCCTGGCCGACGACGCCTGGATCGCGGCCAAGACGAGTTGACCAGAAGGCGTGCGATACGACAATCACGGGCTGGGCGAGGGGCGTTCGATCTTCGTCGGGAGAAAAGAAACGTCCCAGCTGCGGACGGACATGAAGCGCATCAAAATAATTGGCGCTGACCATGTTGCCCCACACGATCGTTCCCTCGCCTGCGCCGGCGATCGTCAGTGAGACCTTCCCCCAGGCGGCGAGGTCGCTGAGGGTTTGAGAGCGACTGCGAAGAAAGCTGTAGTCGGCAAATGAGCCCTGCTGCAGGAACAACCCGTCAGATCTGATCGGGCTCAGTGTTATTAATCGGTCGGCATCCCGGATACCGGCAATCGGGCGCAGCACGAGCGCATTCAGTGCGCTGAATACGGTAGCTACGGCACCGCTTCCCAGCGATACCACCAGGATCACGACCATGGTGAAAACCGGAGTCCTCCGCAGCACGCGCGCGCTATAGCGCAGATCCGACAGCGATGTCGCCACCAGACTCTCCCAACCATAGTCGCGGACCTGTTCAGCGACTACTGTCGGGTTGCCCATCTCGATCCGCGCCGCGCGTTTCGCTTCGTTTTGAGAAAGGCCGCGGGCGAGATGTGCCGCCACGGTTTCCTCGTAGTAATGACGCACCTCGTCATCGATCTCTTGATCGGACCCGGTTCGATTCGTCAGCGCGGCCAGGCCGCGAACCAGTTGACGCCAGAGCGACATCGGATGATTACCCCTCGGCCTTCAAGAGTCTGGTGACGGCTGACACACGACGGGCCCAGTCCGCCGTTTCAAGCTCGAGTTGTTTCCGGCCGGCACGCGTGAGTGTGTAGAATTTCGCGCGCCTCGCATTCTCGGTCTGCCGCCATTCCGAGTCGAGCAAACCGGCGCGCTCGAGGCGTTGAAACGCCGTCAGCAACGATCCCGGGTTCACCTTGAACACGCCGCGCGAGACCTGTTCAATGCGCCGCGCGATGCCGAATCCGTGCAGAGGTTCGAGGCTGAGCGTCTTCAAGATGAGCATGTCCAGCGTGCCCTGGATAACGTCGGTGTTTTGCGGATCCACATCTCCTCCGGTTCGGAGATGGATGTTATCGGCCTATCATCTTGACTGTCAAGATGTGATTATCAAATGGAATGGGGGTCAAACCGGGGTCAAACCACACGTCTGACCCTCGTCTGACCCCGGTCTGACCCAACCCAGCCGGACGCTTCGATCGGCACGCGGTGTGCTTGAGCTGTCCGCAGGAGGCCACCATGTTTCGAGCTCTGCTGCGTCTTGTGCTGATTGTGATTGTGATTGCGGCCGCAGCCGCGTTCTTCATGGGGTATCGCTTTGGCGATCTTAGGAACGACACGACATCGGACCGTCCGGTTGCGACCACAGGGACGACACCATCCATCGACACCTCGAAGGCACGGCAAACCGGCGCGGCGATTGGAGAGAAGGTTGCCGAGGGTGCCAACCGCGCGGAAAACGCGCTGGAGGATGGCGCGCTGACGGCGAAGATCAAGTCGAAGATGGCGCTCGACGACAGCGTCAAGGCGCTCGATATCAATGTCGACACCAACGCCGGCGTGGTTACTCTCAGAGGCACGGTGAACTCGCAAGCGGAAAAGACGCGAGCCCTCCAACTCGCGCGCGAGACGAGCGGCGTCAAGTCAGTTGAGGACAAGCTGGTCATTCGGTGAATTCTGAAAATGCTGAATGCTGAATTCCGTCAATTCAGCATTCAGCACTCGAGATTGAGCCATTCTTCGGTCGGCTCGTCCCATGGCACTGGACAAAGCCACCGCCGTTCGATAGAACGGTTCGGATGCTGTTGAGCGCCCTTCTGACCGCAACCATTGCGGTCTCCGCTCAGCCGCCGCCCACCACGCGTCCCGCGGTCACGATTACCCGTGCGGCAACCCCGCCCAGGCTGGAGGACTTTTTGACGGGGGAGCGCCGCGACGGCCTCGTGGCCGACGCGTTTCTCCAGCGTGAACCCGGCGACCTGGTACCGTCGACCGAAAAGACCGAAGCGTACGTCTCGTACGACGCTTCCAATCTCTACGTTGTGCTCGTCTGTCGATCGAAGGATCCCTCGAAGGTCCGGGCACGCATGAACCGCCGCGAGCAGATCTTCAACGATGATTTCGTCGGCGTCTTTCTCGATACCTTCAACGATCGCCAGCGTGCCTACTTGTTTCTCGTCTCGCCGCTCGGCATCCAACTCGACGGCATCGTGACCGAGGGGCAGAACGACGATTTCAGCTTCGACACGATTTGGCAATCGCGCGGTGAGCTCACCGATTTTGGGTATGTCGTGTGGATGGCGATCCCGTTCAAGAGTTTGCGGTTTCCTCCGGCGACCGGTCCGCACACGTGGGGCATCGCCTTCATGCGCGGCATACCGGTCAACAGCGAAAACGCATTCTGGCCGGGAATCAGCCGTAGCAAGACCAGTTTCACCGGGCAGTTTGCCGACCTCCGCGGCCTTCAGAACGTGTCGCCGGGGCGCAACATTCAGCTGATTCCCTACGGCACATTCACCGGCGCGCGCTTTCTCGATCGTGATAATGGGGCGTACGCCTCGGAAACCGACGGCCGTGCGGGGATTGATGCGAAGGTCGTGGCGCGGGATTCGATGGCGATTGATCTCACGCTCAATCCCGATTTCAGCCAGGTCGAGTCGGACGAACCGCAGGTGACGGTCAACCAGCGATTCGAAGTGTTTTTCCCCGAGAAACGACCCTTCTTTCTCGAGAACGCCGGCTACTTCGAGACGCCTGTCAATCTGTTCTTTTCTCGCCGCATCGTTGATCCGCAGTTTGGCGGGCGCGTGACCGGGAAGGTGGGTGGCTGGGCGGTTGGTGCACTGACGATCGACGATCGGGCGCCGGGACAACGAGTGGAATGTGACGATCCGCTCCATGACGACCGCGCGTTCAATGCCGTCGTCCGCGCGCGGCGGGAATTTGGCGACTCCAATGTCGGCGGCCTCGTCACGACGCGCAGTTTTGGCCCGTCGGTCAACCGAATCGCGTCGGCGGACACGCGATTGCGACTGAATTCCCAGTGGTTTGCGCAGGGACAGGCCGCCATCGCTGACACGAAGGAAATCGGCGGTACGCGCCTGCAGGACGCGGCGTATTCAGCCAATGTCAATCGCAATTCACGAGCGTTCTCGTACTTCGTCGACTACACCGACATCGGTAAAGACTTCCGAACCACGCTTGGGTTCGTTCCTCGAACGACATTCGGCAGGCCGCGCACTTTGTTTCGTATCGCTGGTATCCGAAATCGGCGCGACTGACATCGTTCGGCCCAAACTCGTTCGTCCAGGGAACGTGGGACCACTCGGGTCAACTGCAGGACTGGACGGTGTCGTACGGTCCAAGATGAATTACCAATTCACGCGCGAGTTCTCCCTCCGCGTGATTTTCGACTACAACGCAGTCCTGTCCGACACATCGCTTGTCTCG